>JBCCEL010000043.1:0-25006 GCA_039030315.1 Pseudomonadota bacterium | reverse complement strand
TCCTCTACATGGCCAACATGGGCTGGAACTCGTCAATGAATGTGAAGGCGAGCCTTGAGCACCTGACGCGGACGGACCCGGAAACCGGCGAATATGTCATCCCGAGGATCATCTATTCGGACGCCTACTACTCGGAGACCGTTCCCTACGCCGACCTGATCCTCCCCGACACCACGTACCTTGAGCGCTGGGACTGCATTTCCCTGCTGGACCGGCCGATCTCCGAACCGGACGGCCCGGCAGACGCGATCCGTCAGCCCGTCGTGCAGCCGGATCGCGACGTGCGCCCCTTCCAGGACGTGCTGATCGAACTTGGCGCCCGCTTGGGCCTGCCGGGCTTCTCGAACGAAGACGGCACGCCGAAGTACCCCGGCGGTTATCCCGACTACATCGTCAACCACGAACGCAAGGAAGGTATCGGCCCTCTCGCGGGCTGGCGCGGCAAGGACGGTTCTGAAACGGGCACCGGGGCGCCCAACCCCGATCAGCTGCAGCGCTACATCGAAAACGGTTGCTTCCACCAGCACCACCTGGCCGACAGCCAGCGCTTCTACCGGCATGCCAACCTCGACTACATGAAATGGGCGACCAAGATGGGCTTCCGGCTGACCAGCAATCCCGTGGTCTTCCAGCTCTATCTCGAGCCTATGCAGAAGTTCCGCCTCGCCGCCAAGGGGCGCGGCAGCCTGATTGTGCCTCACCCGCACAGAAAGCGCATTGAAACCTATTTCGACCCCCTGCCCGTCTGGTACATGCCCTTCGAGGAAGCTCTGGCAGGCGAGGAGGAATACCCCCTGCACGCGGTCACCCAACGCCCCATGGCCATGTATCATTCCTGGGGCTCTCAAAACGCCTGGCTCCGCCAGATCCACGGCCGCAACTGGATGTATGTGAACACCGACAAGGGCCGCGAACTCGGCCTCACAGACGGTGACTGGATCTGGATCACCAGTCCGCACGGCAGAGTGAAGGCGCAGGCCAAGCTCATGGACGGTGTGAATCGGGACACCATCTGGACCTGGAACGCCATCGGCAAGCGGCCGGGCGCCTGGAATCTGGACCCCGACGCGCCGGAAGCCTCCAAGGGCTTCCTGCTAAACCACGTCATCTCCGAACTGCTGCCGGAACGAGGCGGCGGTTACCGCTATTCAAACTCCGACCCCGTTACAGGCCAGGCCGCCTGGTATGACCTGCGGGTGAAGATCGAGAAGGCCGATCCTGAGCCGCTCGCGAGGACTGAACCCCAGTTTGAACCGCAGAAGCGCGCCAGCGGCCTCCGGCGAGCGCCTGACGATGTCGCGTTCACCGGACGCAGGAAGAAGCGATGACTTCGCTGCCAAGCAAAGAAGAACGCTCGGGCAGGAAGCTCGGCCTGGTGATCGATCTGGACACTTGCGTCGGCTGTCACGCTTGTGCCGTCTCCTGCAAGGAATGGAACACGCAAGGCTACTCTGCCCCCCTGACGGACATGGACGCCTACGGGGCCGACCCGGTCGGCGCCTGGCTCAACCGCATCCACACCTATGAGGTAACAACGCCGGACAACCAGCCCAACCGCACGGTGCACTTCCCCCGCTCCTGCCTGCATTGCGAAGAGCCGGCCTGCGTCACGGTCTGCCCTACAGGCGCAAGCTACAAGCGCGCCGAGGACGGTATCGTCCTGGTCAATCCGGACACATGCATCGGCTGCAAGCTCTGCTCCTGGGCCTGTCCTTACGGCGCCCGTGAATACGATCCGCATCACGGCGTCATGAAAAAATGCACGCTGTGTGTTGACCGCATCTACAACGAAAACCTTGAGCCTGAAGACCGCGTGCCCGCCTGCGTGCGCGCCTGCCCAGCCGGAGCGCGGCACTACGGCGATCTCGCCGACCCCGAAAGCGACGTTTCCAAGCTCGTGGCAGAGCGCGGCGGCTATGATCTACTGCCCCAGTCCGGCTACAAGCCGGTGAACAAGTACCTCCCGCCACGCCCCCGGCGCACGAGCGCGGCGGAAGCAGGCCAGAAGGAGCTCGAGCCGATCGGCAAGGGAGACGGAAGCCTGACAGACCACTTTTTCGAGTGGGCCGATCGGTTGCTCTCGAGATAACCGGCCATGCATCCCGCCTATTCCGTTATTCTGTTCACAACAGCTTCGGGCGCCGGTTACGGCCTGCTCGCTCTGCTCGGAATTTCGGCCGCAATGGATCTGGGGTTGCCTCAGACGGCCTGGTTCGGCTTCACCGCACTGGCACTGTCCCTCGGTCTGATCACCATCGGACTCCTCTCATCGACCTTTCATCTAGGGCATCCTGAACGTGCCTGGCGGGCATTCTCACAGTGGCGTTCGTCCTGGCTCTCACGGGAAGGGGTCGCGGCCGTGCTGACCTATCTGCCTGCGGGCCTGTTCGGCCTGCTTTGGGTAGTGTTCGGCGAGTTCGGGCTGCCATGGAAGCTGACCGGCCTGCTGTCGGCTCTGGGCGCCATTGCGACCGTCTGGTGCACCGGAATGATCTACGGTTGCCTCACCACGATCCGGCAATGGCACCATCCCCTTGTCGCACCGGTCTATCTCATCCTGGCGGCGGCAACGGGATCCGTCCTCTTCGCACTGCTGATGCAGCTGTTCGGCGCATTTGAGCCCTGGCAGGGCTGGGTGGCTACCCTTGGCCTGGCGATTGCAGCCATCATAAAGCTCGTCTACTGGCGGTCGATTGATGCAGCGCCGCGCGACTTGACCATCGGAGATGCGACGGGACTGGGCGCAATTGGCGAAGTCCGCCAGTTGGACGCTCCCCACACACAGTCCAACTTTATCCAGCGGGAAATGGGTTACCGTGTCGCCCGCAAACACGCCATCAAGCTGCGCTGGATAAGCGTCGCGGGCGGTCTTGGCTCAAGCCTCACGGCATCCTCACTGGCACTAGCGACCGGTGGCGGTGCCGCCACAGCTCTTCTGACCCTGGCAGCGTCTGCCGCAGCAGTCGGGGTGATCCTGGAGCGCTGGCTGTTCTTCGCGGAGGCAGAGCACGCCGTGAATCTGTTCTACGGCCGGTCCGGCGCTTGAGTTGCCCATCTGACTGACCGATAGTCGGGCGGTTATGGCAGGCATTTCCAGACAGCTCCATCCTTCAGTCGGCATTGAGCTTGGGCAAATTGACGCCACTGCAAGCGGGTCAAGCGGTCACATCCGGCTCGCCGCCCATATGCACGCATGCGTGTTGCTGCGCGAGCAGACGCTGTCACCTGCCGACCTGGAAAGACTTGCACACGCGCTGGGCATCCCGCTTCCACCCTATCGGCCTCAGTACAGCGTGCCAGGGCATGAGACCATCGTCCGCATCGGCAATGTCGTCAGAGATGGAAAGGTCTCAACCTACCTCAATCGTGGAGGGATCGAATGGCATACGGACAGCCCGGGCTCGGCCCATCCTCCCGGTTACAGCCTCCTCTACTGCGTGGAGAGCGACATGCCGGACGGCGGCGGAGAAACCGGCTTCCTCTCAACTGTCAGCGGTTATACCGCCCTGCCCGCAGACCTGAAGGACAGGCTCAGCGGCCTGACCCTCGTGCACAGCTTCAACACGTTCAACGATCAGGTTGCCGGCTATGCGGGTTCAGACGTACTGGCGCAGAGCGGCGAGCTGCGCGAGCGAAATGCCGACACGCACGATCCGGTCGTACAGACACATCCGTCAACTGCCGCAAGGCATCTCTATTTCTCACATGCAATGATCCAGGACATTCCCGCACTTGGGCTGGACGAGGGCATGAAACTGATTATGGCCGTCCACGATGTGATCACGGCGGATGATCTGGTTTACAAGCACAAGTGGGCGCCCGGCGACCTGATCGTCTTCGACAACAGGATCTGTCTGCACACGCCTTATCCCTACGCTTTTGACGACTATCCGCGCACCCGGCGCTTGTTGCACCAGATCATTGTTGGCGGCCGGACATGATGGAGGCCGTGGGAGAGTGACCCCCCGGAGGCTCCAGAATCAAAAGCGTGCCGAAAATGCTCTGTACCACGTGCAGACCAAAATGCTGCAGCCCGGTGAGAAGGTTGCCTGGCAGGGGCAGCCGGACGCCTTCGAAAGTGGAAAGATCGCAGTACCAGAAGCGCTGTTTGGCATGCTGTTCCTTGGCTTCGCCGTGATTTGGGTGACAATTTCATACAACCTGGAGGGCATCGTGATGACACTGCCTGGCCTGCCTTTTGCAGCCGTTGGTCTCTGGAAGATGCTTGGACCTGTGCGCAACTACCTGCGAGCAGGTCATACCGATTACGTCATCACGAACCGGCAAGTGATCATCTTGAGCGACCGCGGTGAGTATACCGTGGTCATCATTACCGCAGATCAGTTCTCCGAGTACGAACGGACCGACCGGGCACCAGGCTTTGGTAACATCAAGCTGCGTTACACCATACACTGGAGCAGGAAAGGGCCCTCGGCCACCATAGAGTTCGCCGACGGTCTCTGGGGCATTCGCGGCATTGAAGGCGCAGCGGCAGCTATTGCCACGCTTCGTGCAGCACACCATGAGACCAAGGAGCCCCCGCAGCATGGAAAGTGATAAACAGGTCCACCAACGACGGATGAGGTCAACCGCATGTCCAAGGTTCTCTATGAACGTGCCGGCCGGATTGGCCGGATTACCCTGAACCGCCCGGAGGTTCTGAACGCGATCGACGATGAGCTGCCACAACTGCTCGCCGACGCCGTGGCAGCGGCCAATGCCGACCCCGGGGTCCACGCAATCGTTCTAGCAGGGAACGGCCCGGCATTCTGCGCCGGCTACGATCTGACCTATTACGCGGAAGGAAACGGATCTGGGGAGGTCACCCAGCCCATGCCCTGGGACCCCATGAAGGACTATGCCTTCATGTCCCGGAACACGGAGCTGTTCATGTCGCTGTGGCGATCGCACAAGCCGGTGGTCTGCAAGGTGCATGGCTATGCTGTCGCTGGCGGTTCGGACATCGCCCTCTGTGCAGACATCATCGTGATGGCGGAGGATGCGAAGATCGGCTACATGCCCGCCCGGGTTTGGGGCTGTCCGACAACGGCGATGTGGGTCTACCGGCTCGGACCCGAGCAGGCCAAGCGCATGATGCTAACCGGCGACAAGATCGACGGCCGCGAGGCTCAGCGCATCGGCCTTGTCATGAAGGCGGTCCCTGCGGCGGCATTGGACGCCGAGGTCGACAACCTGGCAGAACGCATGGCTTCGGTTCCCGTCAACCAGCTGATGATGCAGAAGATGGTCATCAACCAGGCGATCGAGGCCATGGGCCTTTCCGCCACCCAGAGACTGGCGACCGTGTTCGACGGCATCACGCGGCACTCGCCCGAGGGCATCAATTTCAAGACACGTGCCGAAGAGGTCGGCTGGAAGCAGGCCGTCGACGAACGCGACCGCGGCACCTTCGACTGGACCGACAACAGGCCGATCAACAAACCGCAGTGAGGATGGCTCAATGACCTCGAGCCTGGATGTCAGGACGGCCAGTTGTGCATGCGGTCAGCTGACCATCGCCCTGTCTGGCACAGCCCAACGCGTCAGCTCCTGCAGCTGTCTTGAGTGCCAGAAGCGAACCGGGAGTGCTTTCGGTGTCACCGCATTCTATCTGAAAGAGCAGATCGTCGAGGTGGCCGGCGAGGCGAAGATCTTCAACCGCACCGCGGACTCAGGACGGGACCTCGCAATGCGTTTCTGTCCTTACTGCGGTACGACGGTCTATTGGGAACTGGGCATGGTTCCAGGCCAGATCTCGGTTGCCGTTGGTTGTTTCGCGGACCCGCTCTATCCGGCACCCGAAAGGACCGTGTTTCACAGTCGAAAACACCACTGGATGGAGTTTCCAGCCAGGCTAAAGAAGTACGACACTTTGCCCGATTAGAGGCGGTTTTCTAATTAGTTCAATCGCTTAGAATGGCAAACTTGCCAGGCACTCATGGGCTGGTTTAGTGTCATCATGCTTCCAGCAGGGGGCATCATGGTGTCTGAAGCTTGATGAGTGGTTCGAGGGGTAGTCGACGTGCCGGTTGAGATCGAGCGCAAGTTTCTGGTGCTTGACGACGCATGGCGTCAAAGCGCTGATGCGGGAACCAGAATCCGTCAGGGATATATTGTCGGCGAAGACCATTGCAGCGTCCGGGTACGGATCAGAAGCAATGGCGAGTGCACGCTTACGGTAAAACTGCCGCACAACGGCATGAGCCGTTACGAGTTCGAGCACAATATTGATCAGCGCGAGGCCGAGGGGCTTATGGAGCTGTCGCGGGGGGCCATACTCGACAAGCACCGCTATCTGGTAGAGCATCAAGGGTTAACCTGGGAGATCGACGTCTATGACGGCGCCAACTCCGGTCTAGTGGTGGCGGAGATTGAACTCAGCAGCGAAGGGCAGAACTTCGAAGCCCCGGCCTGGATTGGACCGGAGGTGACCGGACAGGAACGCTACCAGAATTCACGTCTGGCGCGCGAGCCGTTTGAAATGTGGCCCGCGGAAGAAACCCAGGCCGCGATTGCCTGATCGCGTACGATAGAGCTCTGGAGATCAGCGTCGTCGCTTGACCGTCTCACCGTCGTAATCGACCACGTTCTTGCTTATCGCGTAACAGGCCAGGCGGACGTATTTCGGGACTTCCACGGCTTTGCCGTCCCGCTCCCCCTTCTCATAGTACTGGATCATCCGCTTTTTCAGGCCCAGCAACTCAGCGGCCTGGCTTTGCTTTAACCCCAGCGACTTTCGCCATTTGAAAAACTGTTTAGGCCCCATCCGGCACTCCACAGCTCATTCCTCAACCCCGCCGGGATCTTTAGCGTAAGCATGTGCAATTCAAAGTGTGTCGGGTTTCTGTGGTTAACTTGATGATTTTTTACAAATCAGCCTATGCGAATGTCGAGCGCACGAAGTGCACTTCAGTGTCGTGACGTCTCGCGATTGAATCCTCGAGCGTCCTCTGGGGAGACAGGGCAAATGTCATCGCATCTGTCTGTCGCTCAACTCTCGATCAGGAGCAGCTGCCCCGACCTGATTGAGCACGCACAGTTTAACTGTGCCGCCAACAGACTCTGAAAGCGTGTGTGGGCCGTGAACGTTTCTGCCGCAAAGCTGCTGAGCGCGCGAGAGAAGACCCGCTGACCGGGCAGCTATTCAGCAAACTGCGCCTCAGTCATTCCCGGGCGGGTCATCGAGAAGGTGTTATCCCCGCGGACGACTGAATAGTCGTGGTAGCCGCCGCGGGCAATCGGCATGGCCTTCGCCGTATCGAAGAGACCCTCTGCGGTGATGTAATCATCTGATATATGAATGCCGACGACCTTGCCGACAATGATTGCGTACTCATGCGGCTCACCGTTAAGGCCGTCCAGCCGAACTGTCTGATAGTGCGTACATTCAAACACCGCGGGGCTTTCCTTGACGCGGGGGGGCTTGACCATCCGGCACGCCGACGGCGTCAGGCCGGCAAGCTGCATTTCATCCACCGTCCGCGGCACGTGCGCTGAGGTCGTGTTCATTTGCTCGCGCAGGTCCCAGGTAGCCAGGTTGCAAACAAACTCACCGGTTTCCTCGATATTCGCCCAACTGTCTTTCATGCCAGCGGACCCGAAACACACATAGTGCGGGTTGGACGCCATGGCATTGAAGAAGCTGTAGGGCGCCAGGTTGATTATTGCGTCCTTGCTGACGGTTGTTATCCAGCCGATTGGACGAGGCGCCACGAGCGCCTTGAAGGGGTCGTGCGGCAAACCGTGGTCGTTCTTGATAGCGTCGTAAAACATTGGTTCCCTCTCCTAGGCGGTCTGCGTGTCATTAAACTCCGCGAGGCAAGCCGGCAGATCGTCGATTCCTTCAAGGACGATGTCCGCCAGCGGGTTCAGATCTTCGCGGGTTCCCGTCCCCGTCATGACCGCAACCTTCAGACCGGCGCCACCATCGGCCGCCATCTCCAGATCGTGGGTGTTGTCTCCCACAACGGCGACCTCTGAAGGGCTCAACTGCGTGTGCGCACAGAACGCATGGACCATATCGCCTCGCGGCTTCGGGTTCTTTACGCTGTCGTAGCCGACGATCAATGCAAAGAAAGCCTGCAGGCCGGCGGCCTCGCAGAATCCGACGGCGGAAGCCCGCACATCATTTGTTGCAATCCCAAGCACAAGGCGTAGGTCGCGCAGCCGGCCAAGAACCGCATGGAGATCCGTAAGCGGAACCGAGGCTTTCGGCGAGACGCTGGCGACAAACTCATCGAACCAGCGGGATTTCGAACGGCGCCCGTTCTTGTCCAACTCAGGAAACCAGGCGTCGGCGAGGTCATAGTTGTTGCCCGCTGCCCAGATCGAGCCAGAACCGAACCGTTCCTCGTTCTCGTCGTATCCGACCAGCTTGAGCAAGCGGAGTGCTTCGGCCTCATCGCCCTCCGCCACATGGAGCGCCATCTCTCGCGAAACCTGGTTCCAGGTCTTGTCAAAGTCGATCAAGGTGCCGTCCTTGTCGAACAGAACGCCCTTGATAGTCATGCGCCCTGCCCGGGCTGCCAGTGAGACACGCGCTGCAGCAGATCCGGACGGGCCCGTTCGACGGGTTCCTGGGTCCGGCTGGCGATGTAGACGAAGCCAGCCATACGCTCGTGCTCTCCAAGCCCGAGCACGTCGGCAATCTTCTCGTCGAACGAATACCATTCCGTCAGCCACTGGGCGGCAAAGCCCATCGCGGTCGCTCCGATCAGCAGGTTCTGACACACTGCACCGGCCGAAAGCTGCTGCTCCCATTCGGGGATCTTGGCATGTGGCCCGGCGGTGGAAACGACGCCGATCACGACCGGCGCCCGCTCGAACCTGGCCCGCTCAAACTCGATGAGATCCGGTCCCACTGCGGGGTTCAGTTCCTTGAAACGTTGGGCAAGAGCGACGCCAAAATCCGACCTGGCTTCTCCTTCAAACAGGATGAAGCGCCAAGGGGCGAGCTTGCCGTGATCCGGAACCCGCGCTGCAATCTTGAGAAGTTCGTCGAGTTGTTCGCCGTTCGGGCCGGGCGGCACCATGTCCTTGGCAACCGTGGAGCGCCGGGTCCGCAGCAGCGCCAGCGTGTTCGTTGTGTCGTTCAGCCGCTCCATGACCGCCTCAGCCGATGTTAATCCAGACCCGAGGCCTTCTATTGGAACAGCCGCTCGTTGTCACAGGATAATTACGCAAGGGCGCGTTATACGGCTTCAGCGACGGCCTGGTCCGACTCTATTGCAGCATCGATGAGCGCCTGCCAATCGCAGACCACATCGCCGCAATCCATCATGTCCGGGAAGGCGCTTTCCAGCATGCCGCTCGTCGGTTCGCGCAACTCCTTGAGGAGGGCACGCGCAAGGGGCAGATAGGAATTGACGGTACCCTCCGGCATTTCCGCGGCAATACGCGCGGCCAGCCGGCGCACCATATCAGCCCGTTCCGCAATGCGGGCGACGGCAACCGCCTCCGCGTCGGGCTCAGGCAGGACAACTGGCTTGTCGTCGGGCTCCACGCCATAGGCGTCATAGAGGAGCTGCCGGGTATCGACGAGGGTCTTCATCAGAACTCACAAACGGGTACGCAACACACTACACGGCTGCAACAGTAGTCCGGATTCCAGAAACAAAGCGTTACCTCGAACACGGCAAAGGTCTGCTGAACCGCAGGAAGCGCGGGTTCCCTTATGCGTTAACCCTTAGTTAAGGATTGGGTTGAGTGGAAAGATAAAATTCGATTCAATCACGATCAACAGGACGGATGTGGGGACGTTGATCGGGCGTTACAGATGCGGGCAAACAGAATTTACAGCAAGCACAGCACCTTAGCCGCTGCGGGTCTCCTTACCGCAGCGGCATTTCTTTCTACCGCCGCCATGGCAAAGGTGCCGGATGCTGGAGCGAAGGCGACCAGCGAAGCCGTTATCAAGCTTCCCGCCTCCGTCGATGCGAAACCGGAATATGACATCAGGTCGCTCGCCTCCCCAATGGCGTCCGGCGTGGAACTTGCGGCCAAGCTGTCCGCCGATGGCAACACCATCGTTCTGCCCGTTCACTGGATCATCTACGGAGAGCCGGCAGACAAGCCCGGTTCATGGCAAAAGCTTCACGATGTCAGGAAATCCGCTCCGCGCTTCGACCTGAAGCCCGGCCGCTATGTCGTCCAGACGAACTACGGCAAGACACGCACTTCACGCCGGATCGAGGTTCTTGCCGACCAGACCACGGCCGTTACGGTGACCCTCAACGTTGGCGCCCTCAGATTGTTTTCCAGGCTCGCGGGCCCTGCCCGGCCAGGCGTCACAGCCGAGCACACAGTCTACAAGCTCACGGGCCTCAGCGGCGAGGCGCAGCTCATCGGCAAATCAACCCAGCCCGGCGATATCATGCGGGTCTCGGCCGGCTCCTACCGTGTCGTCAGCCGTTTTCTTCCAGGCAACTCAGTGGTCCGCAAGACCATGAAGGTGAAACCGGGCCTGATTTCACCGGTCCAGCTCGATCACAATGCCGGCGTTGCCCGCCTGCTTGCCGTCCACGCCGACAAGGCCGAACCGGTCAAATGGGTGATTACCGACAACGACGGCGAGATCGTCTCGATCTCCGATGACAGGCAGCCGTCGCTGGTACTGCGGGCAGGCTCCTATACGGCAACCGTCACGGTGCGCGGGGTCGGCAAACATCGCAAATTCGACGTCCAGCCCGGTGAAATGGTAAGGATCGAAGTCGGCGGCTGACGCCCTACTGCGAACAAACAATCCCCGTGTTGCCGATCCTGATGCAGTTGCGGCACCACTTGACAGCGTACTCCTGCTCCGATTGCTTAAGCTGTTTCTCACTCATCCCCTGCGGGATTGGCACGCAAGCCTCGCCGCATACCGCCAGCTTTCCACCTGCGACACGGGACAACGCCTTTCTCAGGCCCTTCGATACGCACAGCAGGTCCGGATATGCTCCCTGTCCCGCGCCCGGGTCAGCGGACTGTTGGGGTTGAGGATCGGGTTTGGGCTCCGGCGCAGGCTCATCCTGCGTAGCAGCGGTTTTCGGTTCGGCGTCTTCAGCAGCCGGCGCCTCGCTGGCCTGTTCGGAACCCGGCTTTTCTTCGTCACACTCCTTGAACAGCCGTTCAAGGGTGACCGGATCATTCAGCCGCGACGGGCGGTTGTTGAGCCCCACATCCGCGCGGAACGATCTCATGGCGCGGCGTGTGCGCTGTCCGGGCTGCCCATCGACCCTTCCCGCGTTGTAGCCAAGCTGGTTGAGACAGCGCTGGACTTCCGCATAGTCGGGTTGAGACGCATCTCCGGCCAAACGGACACAAGCGCCATCCCTGGCTTCGTATCCATCCCGGCAGACGCAGACTTCAGTTTCCTTGGACCAGACCTCCCGGGGGCCGCAGCGCGGATCGGCCACGACCGGGAACACGCAGCGCCTCTGGCGGCTTGACCAAACGCGCGGCGCCTTGCATCGAACCCGCTTGCGCACAAACGGGTTGACACAGCGCTGACGTTTCTTCGACCAGACTTTGGGCGGCACGCAAAAGATCAGTTGAGCAAGCTGGAGCGGTTTCGTTTCAGCCGCTCGGGTCTGGGCACCCACAGAGGTTGAAAAACCCAAGGCGAAAAGCCCCATGGCCACCGCCATGATCGTTAAAACGCGCTCCATTCTCGCTCCTTCCAAGCTCTTCAGGCTTGTTACTTGCAATAATCCAGTTACGCCAGCCCCTGGCGCTCGTGCCAGCCGGCTAGCGACTCGTCTGGATATTTGTCATGAACTTTGTCGCCTTCATGGACGCAAGGTTCAACCCATGATGCCTTAGAAGCAAGCATGATATGGGTCGTCTCGGGAGGTACTGGCAGTTCGGTATCGATCGCGGAGGCGAAAGGATGGATAAGCTCGGGCCACCGCGGGTCGTAGTTCCAGAGCGCCGTCCCGCACTTGCCGCAGAACCTGCGGCCGCGCGGCGCATCTGCAGGTTCCGGCGACGGTCCGGTCTCGTAAACGCTGATGTGGTCGCCACCTTCAATGGTCAGCGAAGCCGTCGATCCTCCGATGTTGATCGCATAGCCCCCTCCACCCGCAACTTTGCGGCAGATTGAGCAGTAGCAGCGCAGATAGGGAACCGGACTTTCCGCTTCGAGCGAGAAGCGAACAGCGCCGCAGTGGCAAGACCCGTCGACCTTCATTGAAGACTCCTTGGCTTATCAGGCAGTGTCCCAAAGGACCGGCAGATTGAGAACGCCCCGGAACGCCCAGCCCCCGAGCCGGACCTCTTCTCGCCGGTCAAGACGCAAGTGTTTCAGAGCGCCAAATATCGCCGGCAGCGCAACTTCGGCAATCAGGCTGCGCGATGCCGCTGCGCCTGCGCAAAAGTGGGGCCCCGCACCGAATGCGATACTCTTGGACGCATCTCTCGTAACGTCGAATCTTTCCGGGTGCTTAAAATGGTCTTCGTCCCGGTTGGCAGAGCCGAATAGCAGGAACACGCGATCCTCCGGATGGAGTTCGACGCCGCCGATCGTGTGATGCTTCGCGATCCGTCTGGGCGACATGCCGATTGGGGAAATCCAGCGCGCGTACTCCTCGAAAGCCTGTAGCCAGCTGACCTCGCCCGAGAGGACCATTTCCAGCTGCTCCGGATGGGTCATCAGTGCCCAGATGGTACCCGCGATGGCATCACGAGGCTCGTTCTGGCCACCGCTGATCGCAAGTTTCACATTGGCTCTCGTGCTTTCCATCGGCAGATCAGCTTCCAACATGACGCTGAGCAGGCTCTTGTCTGGTTTTGCGCTTAGTTTCGGGATCATCTCGTCAATGGCCGCATCGATCCCGGCGGTTGCTTCGTGGCAACGCGCCTCCACTTCGGGATCGCCGGCATAATTGGCAATCCCGTCGATCATCGCTTGCGAGAACGCATCCATCTGCTCGTAGGTGATGTTGGTGAGCCCGGTAATCTCCTTCAGGGCCTCACCTGAAACGGGCCGAGCGTAGGCATCGAACAGGTCCGCTTCACCCAGTGGCGCCAGATCTCTGAGAATCCGGGCCGTATGGCTCTCAAACCTGTCCTGCCAGACCTGCCGCACTGTGCGCGGTGAAACGGAGGGAAAGATCGTCTTGCGCTCGGCCAGGTGGTCCTCGCCGTCCTTGCGCATGAGATTGTGGCCCATCAGCTTGTTCATCAGTCCATCGGGCTGATGGGAGCTGAAGATGTCGACCTGCTTCTCGGAGACAGTAATGTCATCACGCCGGGTCAGCACCGTGGCGCCCAGCTGGGGCACATAGGCCACGGGCGCCTCGTCCCGCATTCTTGCCAGGGTCGGATAGGGGTCCCGCCAAAACTCGGCCGGATCAATGTCGAAATGCGGAGCGTTGCCCATGCCCCAGCATTCACGCTTCGCGGACCGATCGCAAGAGGCAACCGTGGGTCAGGGCAAGCGAAAATACCCTCATAAATAGATTTTAAATTACAATTCTAGTAAAAATTGCAGTTAGGTGATTCGCCCGCAGGGCGATCCCGCTCAACGGAGGATCTCAAATGCGGATAGGCATTTATCACGGCTACGAACTCACCGGTTCCGGTAGCAACGAATACACGCGGTACCTGGCCCGCGCCCTGAGCGCAGAGGGCCACGATGTCCATGTAGTCTGCCGCGAGCCTGAACCTGAACGCATGGAGTTTGCAGGAAAGATTGTCTTCTGGGATCGCAGCGGCGCGATACGAAAGTCGGTCCGCACGGAACGCGCGCCCAACAACTGCACGATCCATCAAATCCCCCATGCCATGGTGCGCCCGGTCTACCTCACCGACAAGCAACGGCCCGGAAACACCAAGTCTTTCGCCGAGCTGACCGATGCCGAACTGGAGGACTACCATCTGCTCAACGTCCGGGTTCTGGCCGGTGTTCTGGCTGCCGTTCAGCCAGATGTTCTGCATGCCAATCATCTTGTCTATCAGCCGGTCGTCTGCGCTGAGGCATGCGCGAAAACGGGCACCCCATTCATCATCTTTCCGCACGGAAGCGCAATTGAGTACACGGTCCGCAAGGATCCCCGGTACTGGGCGCGGGCGGGGCATGCACTGGATGCATGTGACGGTATCATCACCGGTAACCGGGAAGTTCTGGATCGATTGAGTTCCCTTTATCCGGACCGAGCCAAAGCCATTGAGTCAAAGGCACAAATTGTCGGCGTTGGCGTGGATACCAGCTTGTTCACACCGGTCTCGCGTGATCACAGACGTCAAACCGTATCCGCATTTCCCGCAAGCCGTGCCGCAGGCAAGACAGCAGAGCAAACCACCGAGCTGCATCATCTTCTGCGAGAAGACGGTATCTCAGTAACCCGAGAATTCTGGCACGCCTACGATCACGAGGTGCCGGACGCGGACGTCGAAGCAAAGCTCTCTGCCATCCCATGGGGCAAGAACATACTGCTCTACGTTGGCGCCCTGACGGCCGGTAAAGGCGTCCAGAGCCTGATTGCCGCCATGCCGGCCATCCTGGCCCGCGAACCGGACACGCATCTGGTGATTGTCGGTTCCGGCGCCTACCGCGAGGTACTCGAAGCGCTGGTCTACGTCATGGCGAGTGGCGACGAGCAGCTCCTCACTGAGTTGACAGAACGGGGATTTGATCTGGACCGCAGCGAACTGTCCGGGCCATGGCGCGATATTGCTCACTACCTTACAACGACGGAGGGCCGCGCAAGCATTATGCGTCACGGTGAATCCATGTTGCGGCGCGTCCATTTCACCGGGCGGCTCAACCACGACGAACTGGCGCACGTGTTTCCCTGCTCTGATCTTGCGCTTTTTCCATCGATCGTCCCCGAAGCCTATCCGCTGGTTCTGATGGAATCGCTGTCCAATGGCGTGCTCCCGCTCGTTTCGTACTTCAGCGGCTTCCGGGATGGTGTCGACGAACTCCGGCCAATGCTTGGCGCCGGACTGATCTCACGCATGAAGATCCCGGTCGAACCCGAAACCAGGATCAGCAAGCTGGCGGACAATGTGAATACGCTGCTGTCTGCAGGCCGTCCGGATGCCTGCAAGGATGATCTCCGCGCAATCGCTGTTGCGCGCTACGACTGGTCATTGAGGGCCGGACAGCTGACAGCGGCGTACGAGAATGTTCTCACCGGGCGCAGATGCGTGCAGGCCCGGTCGGCATGAGTCGCGCGAGAACCCCGGAGGTTAAGGAACTGTTTACCGTTGATCCGCTTAATGTAATGCGTGCATAAAACAATATTGCATGTAATAGTTGCTATCGTGAACAGCGCTCGGAGATCGCATGTCTCGGGTCTCGCCCAGGGTCTTGATTGTAGAGGACGACATCCCGCTGGCCCGCAGCTACGGTCAGGTTTTGGCGCGCATGACGCGGCAGATCGAGACGGTCTATTCCGGAGAGGATGCGCTAAAGGTCTTCCGGGAGCTCACCCCCGATCTGGTGCTGCTCGATATGCATCTGCCCGACATGAGCGGCCTGGAAATCATCGAAAAAATGACGGACGCGAGCAACCCGCCTGGCATCGTAATGATCACCGGCGAAGGTTCGATTGCCCGCGCAGTCGACGCGATGCGCCGGGGGGCAAGCGAGTTCCTGATCAAACCCGTCAATGGCGACAAGCTGCGTACCGCTCTTGAGAACGCGCTCGAGTTAAGGCGCAAGCGCAACGCGCAGAAGCAAGCCGTTTCGGAGGAACCCACGGAGACGTTCGGGATGATCGGCCAGTCTGCCGTGATGCAGCCTGTCTATTCAATTTTGCGCAATGCCGCCCCGACGGAGGCCCCTGTCTTCATCACTGGCGAGAGCGGCACCGGCAAGGAGCTTTGCGCGGAAGCAATCCATAATCTGTCCAGGCGAGCGAACGGTCCCATGGTTGCACTGAACTGTGCGGCCATTCCCCGCGACCTTCTGGAGAGCGAGATTTTTGGACACAAGGCAGGCGCCTTCACCGGCGCGACCGGTGACAGGCAAGGCGCGGCCATGCGCGCCAATCACGGCACGCTGTTTCTGGATGAAGTCTGCGAAATGGACCTGGGACTGCAGGCAAAGCTCCTGCGCTTCCTGCAGACGCAAAAGGTCAGCCGACTGGGTGATGACCAGTTGCACGACGTCGATGTGCGCCTCGTCTGCGCCACCAACCGCGATCCGCTGGATGAAATGAGCGTAGGCCGGTTCCGCGAGGATCTGTACTACCGGCTTCACGTGGTCCCGGTTCCGGTTCCGCCGCTCCGCGAGCGCGCCGGGGATATCCTGCTCATTGCCCGTAGTTTCCTGAAGCAGTTCTCGGACCAGGAAGGCCGGGCGTTTCAGGATTTCGCTCCCACCGCCCAACGTGCACTGGCACAGTATGGTTGGCCGGGAAATGTCAGGCAGTTGCAGAATGTGATGCGCAACATCGTGATCCTCAACGATGCCGAACTGGTCGAGCCCTGGATGCTGCCACCGGAACTCCGGAGCGCCAACGCCGCGGGCAATCCGCTGCAAATACCAACACCCCCGCAGCCCATCGCTGAAGCAGTCCGGCAGCCGCAGGATTCCGGGCCGGTCGAAACGACGAGAATCGTGCCGCTCGACGATCTCATTCGTGACGCCATTGAGCACGCTATCGACCACTTCAACGGTAACGTGACGAAGGCAGCCGCGGCGCTGGAAATC
Source organism: Pseudomonadota bacterium (assembly GCA_039030315.1). GTDB lineage: Bacteria > Pseudomonadota > Alphaproteobacteria > Rhizobiales > CAJQND01 > JAAEUE01. Next base: position 8,364 of record JBCCEL010000043.1, on the reverse strand, counting down.
AGCCCATCGACGGTTTACCGACGGATCGACACGCGCAAATCATCGAGGCATTCCGAACCCGGTCAGGCGGCCTGACGCTTTCGCCGCCTGCGCGCCTCCCGTACCGCTGCAGCAACGATGTTTCTCAACTGAGCGGCGGAGCGATGCCCGATCCGGGCGGCAAGCTCCCGCCACTGGCCCTTGCGGTCGGCCTTGGGCGAAGGCGTGATCCCGTCCCCTGCGGCGGGCAGGCGGAGGACCACCGGCGCCCCGCCGACACCCTCGAATGCCTGACGACGCAGCAACCGCGGATCGGACATCTCTGCGACAAAGGCCAACCCGCCGCCCATGGTCAATCCACCGAAGAGCCCACCCAGAACGAAGATCAGCGTACCCGGTGTGACCGGCACGGTGGGATCGACCGCAGGCTCGATAATCTTGACCCGCTCTGGCGCCTCGAACTTGCCCAGCGCGCCGACGACCCTGGCGGATTCATACCGCTCGGCAATATCCTCGAAGTTCTTTCGGGCCAGAGTGATCGCATGCTCCAGACCCTGTTTGCGGTGGTTGACCTCGGACGTCTTGGTGATGCGGGTGCGAAGCCGGTCGACAGCTTTCTCCAGAAGGTGCACCTCCTGCCGGAGCGTTGCCGAATCGGCTGCGGCTTCCTGGACCCTCTCCATTTGAGAAACCAGAAGCGATCCCTCCTTGCCGTCGGTTCCGCCACGATGCCCGAGCGCCATGTTCCAGGGCCGGTCGAGATCCTCGTCCGTCAGCCGCTCGGCGGCCTGCACAAGACTCTGGCGCTCCTTGCGCAGGCGCTGCAGCCGCTGCCTCACCTTCCGGACCTTTGAATGGCGGTCAGTATAGCGCGAACGCAGAGAGGCCAGTTCACCGTTGGCTGTAACGATACCCTCCTCAAGGCGTCCGATGAGAGGATTGGATCGCGCCAGCCGCCGCCGCCTCACTTCCAGCGCGGCGGCCGCTGACGACAGCTCGACCCGCTTGTCCTCCAGTTTCTGCTGTAGCCCCGCAAGCCGCTGGAGGTTGACACTTTGCAGCTCCGGCAGTTCAGCGCTGTGCCTGGTCTGGAACGCCCTGTAGGCCCGTTCCGCCCCATCCAGTTCCTGCCGCCTCAGGCCAAGCTGCTTTTTCAGAAAGGCTTGGGAGCCGTCAATCGTGCTGCGCTCCGGCGACAGCATCTGGGAGACGAACTTCCTCCGTACGGCATCCAGTACACGCGCCATGCCGTTAGGGTTGGTATGCTTGAAGGTGAACTCAACAAGATCGGGGCCCACCAGATTGACGGTCAGCGCCGAGGAGAGCCGGCGAACGGCAATTCCTCGCTCGTAAGCACTCGCCGTCTCTGTGATCTGACCGGTTTCAACCAGGACGGCCTCCAGAACATGTTCGGAATGCAAAAGGGTTTTCAGGCCGGGCATCCGCTTCTTGAGGTTGGTGTCAACCGAAATGTCCTTCATGAACGGGTTGTGCTTGGCGCTCTCCTGAACCAGGACAGAAGTCCTGGCCTTGTATGAGATCGTTACAGTCTGCCCGATCAACCAGCCGATAACCGGCATGAACAGTATCGGGCTGCAAATCAGGTAACGTCTGCGCCAGGCAGCGTTCAGTATGAAGAGAATGAAATCGAATGGCGGCTTCACGGCGCTGCAACCCCGGAGTGCCCTGCCGCGTTCACGATCAGAAGGCGCACTGAGTTTTCCGGAGCACTGCGGTCGAATGACTGCTCCACTTGCACGCTCGCGGGAAGCAATGCCCTGACGGACTGAACCCGTCCAACAACGTTCCGCAACGCATCAACCGCATCTCGCCCGGCCGGCCCGGCGATCAGCCGTACACGCCGACTTCCCCCATCCCCTGCCAGCTCGCGCAGAACCGCCTGCCGCTGCGGCTGCGACAGGGATGTTTCAGACGCTGCAAAACGCAACGTCAGTCCGCCGCGCTCAGGCTCCGCCAGGAGGGATCGTCCCTGCGCAACGAGAGAAGGAGGCGCCAGAGGCTCGCTACGCCTGGTCGTGACCGCCCGGAACGGCTGGTCATCGTTTATCGCTCCCGACAGGATCTGTTGTCTGGAAGCCAGAAGGAGTGCCAGCTTGACGCGTTCTGCCTGACCGGTTTCGTCAGCTTCCGGAGCTTTATGGGTCTCCCTGTGCAACGCGACCGCCTGGGCAAACACATCCTTCGGGCTGGCTTGGGGTATCGATCCGGATGGCGGCCTGGGTTGTTCCTCCGGCCTTTCCACCTCCGCCACGTTTTCACTCGATGGCACACTTGACACGACCTCGGGAATACTGCCGGTCGTGACGTCACCGCCCCTGACCGTCTCGGTCGTTTTCACCTGTGCCAGGAGGTCAGGTGGCAGAAAATCTATTGCATTCTGCGACGCACAGCCGGTCACCAGAAACGCAAAAAGACACGAAGCGAGTTGAATTCGAGGATATCTGCAGCTCATTGACGCCTCCGCTCCGATTTGTTCCGAAGGGCTACAAGCGCTGTGCCAGAGAGATGATGTCTGCCCGGATTCTTGCCAAGTCTGCTGCTCGCAGAGTCCGGGCGGTCTCCCAGGTCCGTCCGGCCAAACCACGGATCCTTGCCAGCAGCGCAGTGGCCTCCGGCGAACGCTGATCCTGCAGCCAGAGGAGCCAGCGCTGATCGAGAACACCTTCTGACATGAGGAGGAGGTCTTCGCTGATGTCGGGAGTTTCCGAACACACACGCGCCATCGGCGGGAAAACGGCCATGTCGTCTTCACGCCCGTCCAGAGGATTGTAGGGATCTGCGGTCGGCATGCGGCCATGCCATTGCACAAAGGCTTCCGCCTCGCTGCGCCACAACCAGAGACCGGCTGTCAGCCGCGGGCGCCACGTGTTGTAGATCCAGACCCGCCTACCCTCTCGGCGCAGCATCGCAAGCCGGTCGAGATCAATACCGAAGCCGGGATTGACGATCAGCGTATCGAACAGTTGGGCGAGGCTTTGGTCGTGAAGGGAGTTCAGGTGCCCCGCAACTGCCACTGAAGGCTCAACCGCCTTGATCGTTTGCACCCAACCACGAAGATCCGCGCCGACGGACGCTGGATTTGACGGCTCGTCCGCCACGCTCCAGATGATGCGCTGGGCAGTGAGCTTCCTGACGCGGGCAATCTGGCGTGCCGCTTCCTTTGGACCAAGAGCCGCCAGCAACCGCTTGGCAGGCGCGTAGGCAAGCAGCGTGCGGGCGCGCGAGTTCCTGGCGTCTAAGGAGAACTCCCGCTCCTTGCCAGGCAATGGCGTGGAAAGCCCGGGGGCCAGATTCGTGAGGCCGAAGGACCGAATGAATTCTGCATCACACCGAAGTTGTCGGGAACGCGCTTCCGGCCTGGAATCGAACCATTTCAGATGAGGCGCCTCGTCCAGATAGAACCCGGCAGGCTTCTGTGCAGCCGGCAGCGCGACCGGAAGAACCTCAACGAAAACAGGCATGTGCACTGTTCGCCCTGCAGCCTGCAGTCGGATTTTAACCCTCGTCGTTCCCGGCGGAGCACCGGCCGGAACACTGATACGCATTACTACCCGACGCGAAAAGCCGGGATGCGTGCTGACGATGTTCCCGACCGGTCTGAGGAGCCGTTCGCTCACAACAAGCGAGTTCGCAGCCGGGCTGGACCGTTCCAGACGGCGATGCGCTGACCAGAAACGCACTCGCCAGCCCTCCGGCAAGCCGCCGGATTCGAGGAACAGGCCGGTATCGAGGGTCTCGCCTGTCGCGGGAAGCAACAGTTCGCCAATAACGGCCGTTCCGGGCGCGACGGCAAGTTCCATCCCGCCATCTATTGCTACCTGCGCCACCGGCCATCCGGGCCGCGTGCGGGCCCCCTTCAGCACCGGCCAGGCAGAGCGGAACCATTTTGCCCGCTCCTGCGCGACGAAACGTGCTGCACGCCGATCCCCAACAGGCTCCACAAGAGCTGCGGAGAGAAATGTGCCCCAAGGCGGTCCGCCCTGGAGCCGGATTACAAGCTGTCCGTCTACCGCCTCGACACGCGCCGTGATCCGGCCGCCCATCCGTTTTCCGTAGAGCGTCCAGGGGTCTGCCTCGCCCTGCAATTCGAGCCCGCGCGAAGCCAGATAACGCTTCCTGATCCATTCATCGGGCGACATCCGGTGGTCCAGTATGACCTTGCCGTTGACCGAGATGCGGTGTTCGGCCCGCTGCGGCAGCGTCTCCCAGGCACCGGGATCCTCAGTCCACAAGGTCAGGTCGGCGGCCTTGTGGGGCCACGGGATTGTGACGGTCTCCACTCCGCGCAGGCCATCGCGCGTCAGTGGGTCCGGTTGAGGCCGTGAGATCTCTGAAACCACTTTCCCGCGCGCATCGGGATCAGTGGCTGTCACACGGCGGAAACCAGAGAAAAGTGCAGAACCCGCTCCGCCGAAGTCGAGGCCTACCGCATCATCCGGCAGGCGCGGTGCTTCTAGGATCTGAAACTTGCGCACACTTATGTTCAGCGCCAGCTCAGGTCTGGTGAATGCGGTGACGAACGAGAGACTGGCGGGATCGAGCACTCTGCCGTCCGGCGTTGCAAGCCCCGATAGCGGCAGCTCGATCCGGAAAGGCCCCGACGGCATTTGCCGTTCGTTGTTGTAACGCGAGGCATAGCCTTCCGATGCAGCGTCATCAGCCCGGATGACAAGAAGAACCGGCTGTTCGCCATACACCCTCCCTTCGACAAGAAGGATCTGGTTGTTCAGGCTCTCGGGCATGGTTTCAGCCGTCAGCGCCGCGAGGCGGCCTTCGGAGACCGCTCCGCCGGAGGCAGAGACGACGATCCAGAGGGCCACCAATGCCACGCCCGGCAGCAGAAATCTGATCATAGGCTGCCCAGGGCCGAAGCGACATCGGCTGCACGGCGTTCCCAGCTTTCACCGCGAACGGCTGCCGCTCGTTCCTGCTCAGAGCATCGGCTGTTGCTCGCCTCCAGTATTGTCCGGGAAAACGCCGTCCTGTCGCGGCAAACATCCACGAACCGCAGGTAGGGCTTAAGCGCTGGAAAGGGCGTGGATGCCACCGCCGTGCCGGCCGCCAGATACTCTCTGAGCTTCAACGGATTGCAGGCGCGGATTTGCCCGTTGTCACAGAACGGCAACATGGAAACGGTCCAGTTCTGCACGAAGCCCGGCAAGGCATCATGAGGCTGCGGCCCGATGAAACTTACGTTCTCCATCCTTGCAAGCGCGCCCGGGTCCGCCTGCACCGGCCCAACAAAGACAAAGTGCCAGTCCCGCAATTGAAGCGCTGAAACTTCAAGCATTTCACGATCGATCCATTCGGAGAAACTGCCGTAGAAGCCTGCGATGCGGGGATGATCCGGCAACGCAGCAGGACGCGGTGCCGGGCGTGTAAACAAATCGATATCCGCACCGTGCGGAAGCAGCAGGGTGCGGTTCTTGGGAAAACGCGCCGCAAGCTCATCGCTTGCGGCGAGGATCAGATCCGTACGGTCGACGAGCCGGCGCTCATACTCAAGCACGGGCGCATGATCGACGCCGGCCAGTGCGCCAAAGTCGTCCCCGCAATAGTAGACAACCGAGCGCTCGCCAAGTTCTCCGACGACAGGTTCGGCCGTCGGAAGGGAAGTCCACAGGATCGGGCTGGTGTCTGCGAGTGCGCCAAGCGCCTTTGACACCTGTGCCTTCAGAACAGTGCGGTTGAGGGCATCGGCGAGCCGTGAACCCGGCCAGGAAATGCATCTCGGCGATATCAGAGGAAATGCGGCCTCCCCTGCAGCGACGCCAGCGCCTGAACTGCCCAGCATCGCACGGAATTTGCGCAGAACCCGCCTAGCGTCCCGGACACCCAGGCGCGGACGCCGCATCCCTATCGAGTTGACCCACAGCACATCGTAACGATCCGCCAGTCGCGATATCAAATGCTGGGTCGAACTGGGATGCGCGCCCCAGTCCTCGCCGAATACCACAAGACTTCGCGCGCTCATGGGATCAGTCGATCTGCCGGATGACTTTGGCGGGTACCCCGGCAGCAAGCACGCCCGGAGGGATATCTTTCGTCACCACGCTGCCGGCGGCGACGACCGATCCCCGCCCGATGGTCACGCCGGCTGACACGGTCACGCCGGTCGCAAGCCAGACATCGTCTTCGAGAACAATGTCACCGACCTGATCCTCCGTTTCCGGCAGCCCGCGGGCCCGATCCTCCGCATTGAGTGGATGCCCGGGATAGCCAGCCAGGAATGCCCGCCCCGCGATGCGCACATTGTCGCCAAGTCGGACAAGACTTCCGGTTGCAATCGTGGTTTGCCAGCCAACGTCAACATTGCTGCCAATTTCCAGCCGGGGCCTCGCAGGCCCCGCGGCCCGAGCCGAGAATGTCGTCTGCCCCGATATTCTCGTTCTTGCCCCGACCGAGATATCGATCGGCCCGAGAACAAGGGGAATGCCGCCGTAGAGATAAAGACCGGGCGCGGGCGCAGTCAGCCGCTGCTGAAACAGCGGCGTTGCCCAGAGGATGCGAAAGGCGGCAGCCCATCCGTTCTTGATCAGCCAATACAGATCGTAGAGCGGTCGGTGAATCACCGGGATGGAGGGTATTGCGAACCCCTGAAGCGCCTTTGCGCTCCGATAAACGAAGTCGGCAAGCGGGGTTTCCCGCTCCTTGACCCAGCTCTTCAATGACGTCACGTGCATATCGACGATCCCATTCTCCAACCTGTGATCATTGGAGGCTGCACGGACCATGCCGCTGCAAACCCTTGGCAACCGGAGCTATTTGCAAGACCTGGCGCCCGCTTGTTGCGAATTGCGACTCGATTCGCCTGTCTCGCTGACAGCACCCCTGGCATACTCTGCCACGCCGACAGTCATGGCGATCAGCACGTAGATCGGCCAGGTGAACCCCTGGGTGAGGAAGGTGCCCGACGCGCAGAAGCCGGCGAGGCAGGCAACCATCGCGAGGCTGGTCGATTTTGCGATTGGCGGAACATCAGCGTGTTCCAGCAGACGCTTGGTCATCACGGCACGGTAGATCGTGAACCCCATCATGGTCATGAACGAGATGAACCCTAGAAACCCGGTTTCACCCAGCACTCCGAACCATGTGGAATGGACCGCATGGTTCATGCCGTCCCAGTGGGTGCTGTAGAAGAAGTAGTTTTCGGTAAAGTTGTCGAGTCCCACACCGGTCAGGGGATTTTTGAGCGCCATGTTCCAGGCCGCACCCCAGGCGTAAATGCGGCCCATGGCGCTTTCATCGATCCCCTCTTCATGGGCGCCGCCAGACTGCCGGTCGTTCACGCCGGCCGCCGCGAGAAGCACCATGCCGGCGACAGCGCCGATCCCGCCGAGCACCAGCTTGGAGCGGATGACCTGCATCCCGGCAATGCCGGAAACCGCGAGAATGGCGAGTAACCCGCCCCGGCTCTGGGTGCAGATGATCGCATAGATGATGACACACGCCGCAACCAGGCCGAGGGCCCGAAGCCACATCCGGTGTTTCGTGATCACGAGCGAAATCGCGAAACCCAGTGGGAAAGACAGAACCAGGGAAAGATCGTTCGGATCTCCCAGGACCGAACCCATGGAGCGACCGATCGACACCCTGGTTCCCTCCACCAGTTCCAGGCCGTTAAGCTTGTTGAAGATCGCCACATAGGCAACGGCAACTCCTGAAAAGACTATCGCGTAATTCGCGGTGAAGAACTGTTTCGGCTCCCGCGTCAGCCAGGCTATGGCCAACGTCATGATCCCGATCTTGACGTAGTTCCCGGTCCAGTAGGAGATCGCGGTCGGTTTGTTGCTGGCGAATATGACGCCGATGGTCACAAGCACAAAGAAGACCGCAAAAGCGCTTAGCTCCCGATTCCAGTACGGCTTGATCTGGCGAGTTGCAAAGGTGTGCCAGACAAGTGAGGCCAGCGTCGGCAGGGCAAGTAGAAGGGGGATCTTGAACGGGTTGAGAACTGGAAACGCTTCGTGCAGCCGGAAGAAGGAGAACGAGACAAATCCTAGACAGAGGAGAAACGGGATCCGCATCGCGAACACCACGGCGACGGGGATAAAGCCGAACACGATGGGGATCGGTGCGAACTTGATCGCCAGCAGGGGCGCCATGGCAATGCAACTGCCGAGGCCGCCCCAGACGATCTGCCCGGCGCGGCCGGCGCGGCCGATGCTGAGTCCTGCGGACGCTGGGGGCATGCGCTCAGGCGGCAACCAGCCGTCGCGCTTCGCTCATCATCAATGTGGCTACAGACATAATAAATGTTCCTTATATTTGTCGAAGAAGAATGGACCAAAAACACTTGGAAAATATTGCCGTCAAATCGCATTGCCGTCAACCCTATCCCCATTCAAAAGAACAGAAGAGAAG
>JBCCEL010000042.1:0-25150 GCA_039030315.1 Pseudomonadota bacterium | reverse complement strand
TGTACATTCACTCTTACATGTAGTTTGAATAAAATGATACCCATCACATTAGAGACAGTGCCATGCTATTAACAATGTTTGCTATTTCAACACATTATAGAAGTGTTTAGCGGAATCACATGGTACGCAGTGTGGATTTTGTTCGCCAGGCATGGTGATGTCTATGTATTCACTACTCAGAAACTCTCCTTATGCCAGCCAGGCCCAGATTGAAAAATGCCTCGCAGGTACGAATTCATACCTCTGCTCAAACAATGCTGTCGGTCAGCAGCTTGCCGGTGTCCGGATGCACCAGCATCGGCAGATCGGTCTGCTCGCCAACAAAGTGCCTGTTCACATGCCCGCCTTCGATGATCTGGTGGCAGATGGCGAGCGCAAGCGCTGCGTCCGTTCCAGGCTTCAACGGCACCCAAAGATCGGCCTTGGTGGCCGATGCGCTGTAGTCCGGGGAGATGCAGACGATTTCGGTGCCGTTGTAGCGGGCCTCGGTGAAGAAGTGGGCGTTGGGGATGGAGGTGAAGATCGGGTTGGCACCCCAGATCAGGATCACGTCCGAATAAAAGTAGTCCTCCAGCGAGCGCTCGATATAGACGTTACCGAAAGTCTCGAAGGCGCCGCGATGGCCGTCGCCATTGCTGGAATTTGAATCGAGGCAGATGGAGTGGGTGAGCTGGGCAAGCCGGGCCTGTGCGGCGTTGGCCGCTCCGATATTGATATCCGGTCCGAGGTCCCAGATCACCCGGTCTGTCCCCTCATCGACAATGACATCGATCATCTGATCGGCAATGGCGTCCAGCGCTTCGTCCCAGGAGATCTGTTCCCACCTGCCCTCGCCCCGCTCGCCGGCGCGGCGCATGGGATATTTCAGGCGGTTGGCCTCGTACATCCGGTGCGAGAAGCTGCAGCCCTTCTGGCAGCCGCGCGGATTGAGGTCGGGCACGTCGGGATTGAGCTGCTTGTACTCGGCCGCCTGTTCCTCGCGGAACACGATGCCGTCCTTGACGTAGACGTCGAAGGCGCAGTGGGCCTGGTACCAGCAGTTGATCATGTGGGTGCCGCGCACGGTTTTGTCCCAGGTCCAGTGCTTGCGGTAGACATCGAGCGCGGAATTGAAATCAGGCGGCGGCTCGGCGGCCAGCGCCGCCATGGAGCTGGCCGAACGGGGCAGGAAGTTGGGCATGGCAAGCCCCGCGGCAGCCAGCGCGCCGGCCTTCAGAAAACTCCTGCGGGATACATTGCTCACAGCACGACCGCTCCCGCGCCGAACGCACCGGTGTCGTCCTCGGGTTTGACCCGAGGGACCAGAGCAACGGCGCTCTGAGCTAAACGCCCTGGGCCCTCGGCTCGGAGGCCGAGGGCGGCAGGCGGAATGCATGGAGCAGGTTTCGCCATGCCCTAGCCTCGGTTCACCTGCACCCGCTCCTCCATGGTACGGGCGACGTCCTTCGGATTGGTGCCGAAGGGACCGAAGAGATCGAGCCAGTTGCGGGCAATCAGCGTGTCCATCAGGTCAGATTCCTGGCCGGCCTTCTTCTTCGCCTTCTCTGCTTTCAACAGCTCCAGAGCGGGCCGCACCTGTGGACCGAACAGGGATTCCAGATAATCCATCGGAATCCGGTCTTCATCCGTGGGATTGCCATCCTCATCAAACGAAGGCGGCGCCAGCGGCGGGATGTAGAACACGTTCGGCTGGGTCTCGTATTCGGGATGCAATTCCAGGGCGACCTTGTACTTGTACACCAGCTTGTGGATCGGCCCGTCTTCGTCATCCAGGAAGCCAAGGAAGCGGACCCGGCCCGGGCATTGCCGCGAGCACGCCGTCGCCACCCCCTGCTCCAGACGCGGCGCACACATGATGCATTTCTGCGAAACGCCGGTGACCGTATTGTAGTAGATCTCCTTGTAGGGGCAGGCTTCCTGGCAGAAGCGGAAGCCGCGGCAGTGATCCTCGTTGATCACCACGATGCCGTCTTCCTCGCGCTTGAAGATGGCGCCGCGCGGGCAGGCCTCCATGCAGGCCGGCTTGGTGCAGTGATTGCAAATGCGCGGGATGTAGAACTGGAAGGAGTTCGGATACTCCCCGGCACCGACATCCTCATCCCAGTTCACGCTGTAGTCCGGATCACCGCCAACGGGTTCCAGGGTCTTGTGTACGTCGCCCTGAAACAGCGCTTCCTTGACATTGAACTCAATGACCTCGCCGAACTCCCCCTGTTTCGGCAGCTTGCCGGGCTGAGCCTTGCCCTTGCGGAAGCCGCCGCCCATCTGCTCCCAGCCCTTCGGCGTGCCGTCGCCGGGCGCCGTGGCAACGGTGTTCCACCACATTCCCTCCATGCCCTCGCGGCTGGTCCACTGAGTCTTGCAGGCGATCGTGCAGGTCTGACAGCCAATGCACTTGTTCAGGTCGATGACCATCGCTACCTGGCGCTTGATCGTCATGATGTCTTCAACCCTCTAACTCGAACTCGGTCCACTCGATGGATACGGCCTTTATGCCGGCTCTTTCTTCATTGCTGCCGTTCCAGACGGCAAATCCTATCTGCGTTGCCTCCCCAGGTACAAGCTTTGCGCTATTGTCCCCGCCGCCAAGGAGCCTTGAGAACACTACAGACCAGCGCCCGGCGGACCACGCCGCCTTGGCTTTCTGCCCAGTGTCTTCTCCTGCAAGGCTCGATCCAATCCCTTTTGCAACGACTGAGCGAGCTTCCTTCCTGGAAGCTTGCCACTGGATGAACTGCATGGGAGCATCGTCCGACCCCATTTGCATGAGTATGGGGTCACCCCGCACCGGAAAGGCGACTGCAGCAGCATCCGGAAAGCTCTCGCCGGCACCGCTGCTTGGTTTCTCGCTGGCCCACGAAAGATGCACGGCAGCGGCGGTTCCATCATGGATCGCGCGGGTGGAGACTTCTTCAATTTCCCCGTAATCGCGCTCATCCCAGGAAACCTGGATGTATTCAGTCGGCTGCAGGCCCAGCGGCGCAGGGGTCATCTCGATCGCCTCCACAGGGATTTCCTGCCAAGCAGGAGCTGCGGGATCACCGTAGCTGTCGACCGAAGAAACTCTGCGCACACGCATGGAAAACCTTGAAACAACTGATCAGTCTGACATCGGCATTGCCGATGGAGCGGTGGCTGAGACCACAGCGATAGGCTGTGTATCACGCTTGTCAGCGGTCATAACGGGTTTGCGTATACGCGTCCATGAGCAACCGCTGGCTGTCGAGCAGACGAGCGCAAGCGGCGGCCTCCGAAACCCTTATTCAGCACAATGCGAGGTTATCGCTTGTCCGGCTAACTAATTGGATCCAGCAAACGGGGGCATAAAGCACTGCCCGGATTTAAATTGCCCTGAGCTGTTACACCGCAGCGGCCATCTCAGCGGCCTTGCAATCCTGGTCGAAAGAATCCGCTGCAATCCAGCCGGACATCATCACCATTGGCATACCAGGGCCGGGGTGAGCGGCGCCGCCGCTCAGGTAGAGACCTTTCACATTGCGGCTGCGATTGCCGGGTTTGAAGGCGCCCATGTATTTGCCGTGACTGGCCAGTCCATAGATTGCTCCATCGAGCACCTTGTAGCGATCATGGATGCTCTGGGGGGTCAGATAGTCTTCAGTGACGATCCGGTCCTCGATATCAGTCATCCCCGCCGTCCGCTTCAGTTTATCGATGATGACCTGCCGGTAGCCGGGCAGCATCTCGTTCCAGTTGTGATGCGGGCGCAGGTAAGGCGTGTGAACGAGAACATAGAGCGCATCGCCGCCTTCCGGCGCAACGCCCGGCTCCGTTCTCGCGGGAGCCGCCAGGTAGCAAGTCGGATCGGGAGCAGGTTCGCCCTTACCATAAATGATATCGAACTCTTCCTCGGGATCTTTTGAGAACACGAAACAGTGGTGCGCCAGGTGGTCGTAAGCCTTGTTCAAGCCGAGGTACAAAACAACGCCGGAACACGCGGGCTCGAACTGCTCTTTCGGATACTTCTTCGCAGCCTCACCGCCGATCAGCTCGTTGTAAGTCCGGATTGCATCCATGTTGGAAACGACAGCGTCGACCTCGAACACTTCGCCATCAGCGCACTGGATCGCTTCGACTGCACCATTTTTTTGCCGGATCGAATCAACGTCTCGTCCAAGCCGGATCTCCACACCCAGTTCTTCAGCGAGTTTGGCCAGCGCGACGGGCACCGCTCGGGTTCCACCCATCGGATACCAGACCCCGAGTTCGGTTTGCATATGGGCAATCGAACACAAGACGGCAGGCGACTGGAATGGAGATGATCCGACATACTGCACGAAGTGATCGAGTAACTGGGCGACCCGCTTGTCGGAAGCTTTCGCCCGGATTGTATCGGCGACGGACGTGCCCATCTTCAAAGCGAGCACATCTTTGAGTTTGGACAACTCGAATGTCTCCTTCAAGCTGAACATGTCCTTCAGGTCTTCAACGCTTTTCCAGAAGAAGTGCTTCTGCGAGATCGTGTGCAGTCGCTCGGATAACTGGATGAAATCCCGGTAGCCCTGGGCAGCAGACTTATCCCCGGTGAACTCCCCGATCGCCTGGGCCATCTCTTCGACGTTCTCGGAAAGATCAAGGACGGTGCCGTCGTCGAAGAAACAGCGCCATTGGGGATCCAGCCGGATGAGTTCGATGTAATCCTCGATCTTCCGCCCGGCCTCTTCGAAGACTTTGTATAGAGCTTGAGGGACCGTCAGAATCGTCGGCCCCATGTCAAACCTGAAGCCTTCCTGATTCAGCTCAGCGGCCTTGCCGCCGACCCATTCGTTCTTGTCGAACAGTTGGACCTCATGTCCTCGGGCTGCGAGCGTGCAAGCTGCCGTCAAACCGCCCAGCCCCGCACCAATGACTGCTACCTTCTTTGCGTCCATTGTCCTCAATTTCCCATTGTTACTGCGCCAGTCATTTGGAAACCTGATAGTGTCTGTTGCACTGGCGCTGGTTCAGCGAGAAATCCAGCAGCACCACGACCATCAGATGGCGTGTTTTCCTATTTGTTTCTGAGGGTTCAAGTGGCTTCAGGTCCATTCACTTTCGGCTTCCGGCTGATGCGGATACGTTGCATGAATGTCCGGAACGCAGGATCCACTCTCACAAGACTCGGCCACTCGGTCCACTTGTCGACGACGCTCGTTTCCAGCGGAGTTTTCCAATCTTGATTGCGCAGATCTATGCCCAAACTGGGCGAAGTTATAAAAAGCGAAAATCTTCAGATCAAACAATAATTTCCGGTTCAAGGTGGTCGCAATGTCACACTTCGGACGGGTTCAGGTGCGCGCAAGATTGCTTGCCGCTGAGTGTGAAGGACGGCAACAGAAGAGCGTGAGTTTCACCCGAGACCGGATACAATCGATGCCAGGACCTTTGCGGTAGATACACGGCAACTTGCCGGGTTGGGGCACACCAGAACCAAAAAGCGCTAATGAATGCCGAGCAGGCGATAGACCTCAACGGGTTGCTTGCGGCCCTTGACCTTGAATTGGCCAGTCTGCTCTGCGTGGAAGCCTTCTCCTGCGGCTTCGAACGTTTCCCGGCTGATCAGGATGACCGTGCCCTTGCCATCGTCCATATGCGAGCAAAGAGCCTCGAGCCGCGCACAGGCGTTCACCGTGTCGCCGATCACCGTGAAATTGATCCGGCCCGGCGCGCCGATATTGCCGACAAGCAAAGGACCTGTATGGACGGCAACTTTCAATCTGATATCCGGGAAGTCCGGTTCGGTCCTGCAGGCCTCCGCAATTGCGAGCGCAGCGCGGCAGGCGCGCGCTGCATGGTCGGTCTGAGCCTCCGGCGCGCCCCAGAAGGCCATAACCGCATCACCGATATATTTGTCGACCGTGCCCTCTTCTGCATCGATACACCTGTTCACCACGGTGAAGTAGGCGTTCAGCATGCGGGCGACTTCAGACGGAGACATGTTCTCCGACGCGGCGGTAAAGCCTACCACGTCCACGAACATGACCGTCAGCACTTCCTCGTGGGGCTCAACCTGCGCGTCCGGGTCACGCAGCATTCGCCGGACAAGCTGACGGGGCACATAGGTTTCGAACAGGCGGAGCACACTTGTCATCCGGTTGAACGCGCTGGCCTGGCTGTCCAGTTCCCTGACCCGGGAGGACTTCAGCTTGGGCACATCCGAGAGATCGAGCGAGCTGACCCGCTCAGCCGCATCAGATATCTGGCGCACGGGGTGCGCGATGCGTCTGGCCATGAACCAGATCAGAAGTATGGAGAGAAAAAGAAGCCCGATACCCGCCGCGATAGAGAAACCGAGACGGCCGAACTGCTCATCGAAGCGCCCTGTCTTCGTATAAACGCCAATGGTCCAGGGCTTGTCGCTGAAGCCCGAGATCTCCCGGGTCAAATACAGATAGTCCTCGCCGTTCCATTCGAGGGAGCGCAACGAGAACGCCGCCTCCTCCGGATGCTCTTCGACATCGGCTGTCAGATAGGCGGACATAACCGGATCAGGAAACGCGCTGAGCTGGATCAGACCTTCATCCTTCGTCATGATCCCGCGGCTGCCACCCTTCTCTGCCAGTGAGGGGTGGGCCAGCACCCGATCGCCCCCATAGAGAATGAACGGCGTCACGTCATAGTTCTGAGTATCCTTCTTCAGAAACGCCGACAGTTCCGAAATGGTCACGCCGCTGGCCGCCATGCCGGCAAATTCCCCTTTGAATTTCAAGGGCATGAGCACATTGACCACCGTCACACCCTGCTCCCGGAACGGCGCACCCCAGCGTGAACGCCCCTCCTGGAAAAGATCTGCGCTGATCTGTCTTACAAAGTCATGGTCATGGGCCTTCCCGACCTTCAGACTGAGTGTCTGGGAGCCGGAACGCAGAACCTCGACCTCGTTGTAGTCCTTGTCCCAGGCCACCAGCCCGGCAATCTGGGGGGCCGATGCAAATCCACCGCTGGCAAACCTGGCAATGGCTTCATTGTCATTCGGATTGATCCTGCCGGCCTCCACCCGCACGGCCAACTGCCGGACCAGGCTGGCCGCGGGGCTCAGATGGCCACGGATATCGCGTTCCAGCGCGTCCATCGCCTGCTGGGACACGTAGTAGACGAGATCGATGGTGTTCCTGAAATTTGCCATCGCGGACAAGAGGATAACCAGAATCACGGTTCCGGATACCAGGATGCCCACAGCGCCAACAAGCAAGGTGGTCATGGTTATGCGGGAGGGCACGCTCATCGCGGCAACATGGCATCGTCCGAGGAAAGTGCAAGCCTTAAGTTGCTACTGGTCTCAAGCTGGCGAACCCGCCTTCAGAGCTCGGAGCCGTCCTTTCGAGTGAATTCCCCGCCCTTCGCGCGCTTCAGGATCTGCATGTCGATGTCGGAGTAGAAACCGTCATCCTCGGCATTCCGGCTACCCATTTCCAGGTACACAGCCGGGGCGCCTGATCTGTTCACCAGATGGTGACCATTGGCCACGCCGGCCTTGAAGCCTGCGCACATGCCCGGCGAAAGTTCCGTCTCTCCTTCATCCGTGATCAAGGTCAGACTTCCTTCCAGGACATAGACGAACTCATCTTCATGACTGTGCCAGTGGCGCTGGGAAGACCAGGTGCCCGGAGACAACTCCACGATGTTTACGCCGAAATCGGTGAGCCCGAACGAATCGCTCAAGTGCCTGCGGCGTCGCTTCCTGCAAGGCTCATCATAGGGCGGCGGGTAACCTGATCCGGTCGTGACCTCCATGCCGCCAGCGTCCAGTGCTATTGGTGCTGACTTGCTCATCCCAATCACATGGGACGTCCGCCCTGCAACGTCAATAAGACGCCTGAGGGTCAACAGTTTCCACGATATGGATAACGAAATCTGAACAGGGCAACGCGAAGTTTACCTTTTTGGCCGACTTTGGAAGGCTCATAGGGGTCGGGACGGAGCATCTAACGTTATGGCGCAGTTGGGATCATTAGCGCTTGATAAAGCAAAATTTCTAGCACCCGAACCGGGTGGGACGGCGGAGTCGCCGGCAAGCGCGGAACTTGTGCACACACTGCCGGTGATCGCCTTGCTCATGGACGGCGACGGGCAAATCCTCGCCGCGAACCGGCGTTGGCAGGAGTTTTCCGGCTATGCCGATGACCGGATTTCAACGCTGAACTTCAGTGATCTCATCACTGAAGACACCCACAGGTTCATGTGCAACCATGTCTATGAGGGATACTTCAGGTCAGGTTTCTGCCGCGACATCCGGCTCACATTCGTGCGCCAGGACGGTGTTCAGAGAACAGGTCTGGTCGATGCTCGAGGATATCGGGGACGGGACGGCCGGATCAGCGAATCCCTGGTGATCATCCACGATGTGACCAAGGAACATGCGGCCCAGCTCAGCCTCGGGCTCAGTGAACAGCGGTTTTCCGGCGCGTTCGAAAGCGCGGCGCACGGCATGGCCATAATGTCGCCGGAAGGCCGGCTCTTGAGCGTCAACTCGGCGTTCTGCGATATCATGCGCATGAGCCCGCAGCAGGCCCAGAGGGCCCACCTGCAGGACCTCGTGACGGAAAAATGGCGCCCGGCCCTGCTCAACAATGTCGGACGCATCCTTGCCGGAGAGATCGTCTCTGCCCGGCTGGAGATCGTCTTCCGGGCCCAGCCGGCCAAGCAGGTAACGGGGCAGACGACCCTTTCCGTCGTGCGCAACGGGTCCGGTTCGGTGGCCCATTTCGTCGTACAGATTATCGATCTCACCAGCCGCCGCGAGACTGAAGCCCGGCTTCGGCATGCACAGAAGATGGAAGCCGTCGGTCAGCTGACCGGCGGGGTCGCCCACGATTTCAACAACCTCCTGCAGGTTGTGATGGGTAACCTGCAGCTGATCGAAAACAATCTCGGCGAGGGCAATGCCAGGTCACATGCGGAAGAAGCCATGCGCGCCGCCGCGCGCGGAGCCGAGCTGACCCGCCAGTTGCTCGCCTTTTCGCGCCGGCAGTCGCTGGATCCCGAGGAAGTGCTGGTCAACGGCATGATCAGCGCCATGACGGGCATGATCCGCCGTTCTGTCGGCGAGGCGATAGAACTCAAGATCCTGCCAATGGCCGGCGATGCCAAGGTCCGTGTGGATCTCGCGCAGCTTGAAACCGCACTGCTGAACCTGGTGATCAACGGGCGTGACGCCATGAAAGGCGGCGGTTGTCTGACCATCGAAACCTGCGCTGCCCATCTCGATGAAGACTATGTGGCCGCCTATGGCGATCTCGCGCCGGGGTCATACGTCATGATTGCCATAACCGACAATGGCACCGGTATCTCAGAAGATGTGCTCGACTACGTATTCGAGCCGTTCTTCACGACCAAGGAGGAAGGTCAGGGCTCCGGTCTCGGCCTCTCCATGACATACGGGTTCATCAAGCAGTCCGATGGCCATATCCGGATCTACAGCGAGCCCGATGTAGGGACCTCCGTAAAGATGTACCTGCCGCGCATTGACCTGCCAGGAGTAGCGGTCACATCCGCTGACAAGGGCACGGGGGATCGCCCGAAGGCCAAGACCGTCCTCGTGGTGGAAGACCAGGAAGATGTCCGCAAGGTCGCCGTGGGCTTCGTGCAGAGCCTGGGCTACGAGGTGATGGAAGCCGAGGACGGAATCGTCGCCCTCGGCATGTTGCGCGACAATCCGGACATCGACCTGCTGTTCACGGATATCGTCATGCCTGGCGGCATGAACGGGTTCGACCTGTCGCATGCTGCTTGTGAACTCAATCCCGGCCTCAAGGTGGTGCACGCCTCCGGCTTCCCGAAGGGTGCCGTGATCCACCAGCAGCGCGGCGACATCAAGGACGCGCTGATCATGAAGCCCTACCGTAAGGAAGAGCTGGAAGCCGTGCTGGAGCAGGCGATCGGCAGCCCGGCTGCCGCCTGATCGCCGTCAGGCCAGACGGTCGAACTGCCGGGCCGTCCAGTCATGGAAGCAGTGGGTCGCCTCGTCCATGACGGGTGAGAACTTGCCGCCGTCGAAGCTCGACGCCGAGCGGCCTCGCTGCATGCCCTCCACCACGAATATGTCTTCGACGAAAATCTCCTTCCACATGGTGGAGCTCTTTTCGCGCAGAGCCGCAGTCTCGGCGTCGACGTCCTCCTCGCAGCTGTAGAAGATCTCGATATGCTCTTGGGTGCGGCCAAGGCCCTTGGGCTCCAGCATGATGCCGAAGATGTGGTCCCGGTGAACACCGATCAGGACATTGGGATAGAGCGCGATGTATTCCGCGCCCGTGTCCCACTTGTCCGAGAGGCCAGGGAAGTTCCGGAACACCCGGCCATTGTCTTCCAGCGTCGGATTGTACACCACCGTGCCCTGACCGGAGAACTTGCCAGCTTCTACGATATTGTAGTGGTCCTCAAGGCGCGAATAACTGTTCAGTCCGGGGTGGATCCAGGGCAGATGGTAGGATTCGCAATAGTTCTCCACTGCCAGTTTCCAGTTGCAGGCCACATCCAGCTTGAACGAGGAATCCGGGCCGGCATGATAGAGAGGACGGTCCGCGAACTCGCCCCAGCGCTGGATCAGTTCGGCGTTGGCCTCCTCAAAGGCCGGGGCATCGCCTGAAAGGTTGATGAACACCATCTCCATCCAGGTCTTGGACCTGATCTCATTGAGCCCCAGTTCCTCGCGTTTCATGGCGTCGTGCCGGTTCTGGCCCGGTCCGCCAACATGGGGCGTGGTCTTCAGGCTGCCGTCGAGCGCATAGCACCAGGAGTGATAGGGGCAGCGGATCACGCCCTTGGTTCTGGTTGGTTCTTCGAACAGGATCATGCCGCGGTGACGGCAGACATTCTCGAAGACCCGGACCTGGTTTTCGGTGTCGCGCACCAGCACATATGGCCGGCCCAGAAAGTTCACCGGCTTGGCATCACCGATCTTTGGCACGTCGCTGGCAAAACCGATACACGGCCAGTTGTTGTCGAAGACGGCCCGCTTCTCGGCCTCAAACACCTCTGCATCAGTATAGAACGCGTTCGGCAGGCCACGGGCCGAGGCGACCGGCGCCTTCACCTGCTCCAGCATTTTGGGATCGATCATGTTCATTTGTTCAGGCTCCAGCCGCGGAGATCAAGCTCGCGGTGAACGACGTTAATCCGAATTCGGCCGGCGCACAAAGAACGTTGGCGGCAATTAAAGGGAAATTCGCGTCATCAGACGGGTCGTTGAAGCAATCCTCATGCCGCTCCGATTGGCTGCCGGATCGCAACGGTCACGGCTATAGCCGGGTCAGGTGTTTTTGTGGCAACCACGTCAGAGCAATCGACCCCATGTGCCCTCCCTCCCCTGACCCCGCTGCAGGAACAGCATCACGATGACGGAAACCGACGACGTCCGCGCCAAGCGGAACATCCTGGTGCTCGTTGCCGCCCAGGCCGTACTCGGCGCGCAGATGCCCATGCTCTTCGTCGTCGGCGGACTTGCCGGGGCCATGCTGGCGGACAACCCCTGCTTTGCGACCCTGCCGATTTCCATGATCGTCTTCGGTTCGATGACAACCGCACCCTGGCTTTCTCCACTGATGCAGCGCCGCGGTCGCAGCTTCGGGTTCTTCATCGGCGCGGTCGGCGGAGCGGTTGGCGGCGCAATCGGCGCCTACGGTCTCTACAGCCAGTCTTTCGGCCTTCTCCTGCTCGGGTCCTATTTCTCCGGGATCTATATGTCCGCCCAGGGCTTCTACAGATTTGCCGCGGCGGACACCGCCTCGGACAGTTTCAGACCAAAGGCGATCTCCTACGTCATGGCCGGCGGACTGCTCTCCGCGATCTTCGGCCCCCAGCTCAACAAGTTCGTCTATGACGCTTCGGCAGTGCCGTTCTTCGGCACCTACCTGACAGTTGTCGGGCTGAACCTTGCCGGCATGTTCCTGTTTCTGCTGCTCGACCTGCCAAAGCCCGATGACGAGGACGCGGCGGAAAAATCGCCATCGTTAGGACGGTCACGAGGAGAACTGTTGCGCAATCCGACCATCCTGGTCGCCATGATCTGCGCCATGGTGAGCTACGCGCTGATGAATCTGGTGATGACGGCAACACCGCTTGCCGTCATCGGCTGCGGCTTCTCCAATGAGCGGGCCAATGACATTGTCTCAGCACACGTCCTCGCCATGTTCATCCCGTCCTTCTTCACCGGACATCTGATCGTCAGGTTCGGTGTGCTGAGGATCATCACAGCCGGCCTGCTGATCCTCGGGATAGCGGGCATCGTCGCGCTGTCCGGTGTCACCCTCACCAACTTTTTCGTGGCGCTGATACTTCTGGGGATCGGCTGGAACTTCGGCTTCATCGGCGCAACAAGCTTGCTGGCGACGGCCCACGCGCCTCACGAGCGTGGCCGCGCCCAGGGCCTGAACGACATGCTGGTGTTCGGCTGCGTTACCGTGGCGAGCCTTGCGTCAGGCGGGCTGATGAACTGCGCGGGCGGGACACCGGTCGCCGGCTGGAGCGCCGTCAACTACGCGATGGTTCCCTTTCTCGCGCTCGCCGGCGGAGCGCTTATCTGGCTCCTGTTTCAAAGGCGAAAGGAGCGCCAGATTGCATAGAAGCGGCCCGGGCTGTCCTGTTTCGGAGGGCTACGCCAGTGGTGCAGTTCAAACAGAAGAGTTCGCGAAATCCTGCCTTCCAGGTCATTCCCGCGCCGGCGGGAATCCAGGAATTTATCCGCCAATACAGTCGCTTGCCGCCCTAGACACCCGCCTTCGCTGGTGTGACGAAGATGGGCCTTAGATGTTGGATTCGAACCACTAGGCGTCCCAGTCGCCGTCCACGTAGTCTTCGATGAAGTACTGGACGATCTCGTCGAGGTTCTTCTCCAGCGGAAGACGCAGCATGCTGGCGCGGTCATGGTAGGTGTCGAGGGGCCAGCCTCGGACGATCTCCTGGATAAAGGGATCGGGCTCGACCTTGATCTCGCCAAGCGGCCTCCCCCTGGCCACCCGCTTGAGCGCTTCGATCATCTCCTTCACCGTGACCGTATGCGATGGCAGGAGCACGGCGCGATCTTTGCCCAGCCTCGAGCCATTCATCTCGTGCAGGGCGATAAGACCGTCGACCACCGCCTTGTAGCCGATGACGGGCATAACCGTGTCGAGTTCGACCGGCAATGACATGACCTCTCCATTGAGCGGCTCGCGGAACACGCCGGAGACGAAAGAAGACGCCGCCGCGTTAGGCTTTCCCGGGCGGATGATCACGGTCGGCAGCCTCGCCGAGCGGCCGTCAAAATAGCCCTTGCGGGTATAATCGTTGACCAGCAGCTCACACGCCGCCTTGGTGATGCCGTAGGTGGTTTGCGGGTTCTGCTTGGTGAAGTCGCCGACGCTGTCGGGCAT
Organism: Pseudomonadota bacterium; assembly: GCA_039030315.1. Classification (GTDB taxonomy): domain Bacteria; phylum Pseudomonadota; class Alphaproteobacteria; order Rhizobiales; family CAJQND01; genus JAAEUE01. The sequence goes on along the minus strand of JBCCEL010000042.1, from coordinate 11,804 downwards.
TCCGTCACCGCCGTAGACTGCCAGGGTGCTGGAGAACACCAGCCGCGGCAGGCCCTTCAGGGCGCGCGTCGATTCGAAAATATGAAGGCCGCCGTTGAGGTTGACCTTCATGGCCAGGTTGAAATCCTGCTCACCGCCACCGGACACGACCGAAGCCAGGTGAAACACCGACATGTCGTCTCGGTCAAAAAGCGCACGAACGGTTTCCGCCTTGGAGATATCGCCGGTCTTCACCTTGATCTTGCGGGTGAACCAGCTCGGCTTCTTCTTTGGCCGGGACTGGTCGAACAGCACGATCTCATCGACCGTGTGCTGCTCGCCATCGGGACCGGTCAGTTTCCCCCGTTCCAGAATGGCTCTCGCCAGACGCTGCCCGATAAACCCCGTACCACCGGTAATCAAGACTTTCATACTAACATTCCCTGGAGCGCCGTGCCCGCTGCCGCCGCGATGGTGCGCACATTAGTCCGCAGGAAATTTCACGACAACCCGGCCTGTACGACTTTCCGGAATGCGCAAAAATTTCTCAACAGCAGATGTCGCATTTCGCTCTCAGCAGTCTGTTCAGTCCCGTGCGCAGGCGCCCGAACTGTGAAAGGATAAGCGGGCAGAGGCAGATCGGAGGTGTCCCACCATGGCCGAACGCGCAAGACGCAGGAGAGCGTCCTCACGCCGGGAGAGTGCAGCCGGCGAGGGAGCCGGTGACCGTCTTCTGGACCGGCAGGCGCCGTTCAGAATGATCCGCAACCCGTTTCCTCCGCTTAATCCCCTGTCGGAAGAGCAGGTTGCCAAGGTCCATGACATGGCCATGCGCATTTCCGAGGAGCAGGGCCTCAAGGTTCTGGCCGAGGATGCCCGGGCAATCCTCAGAGACGCCGGCGCGGATGTGGACGACTCGAGCGAGATTGTGCGCATGGACCGCGATCTGCTCATGGGCCTTGTTTCCAAGGCGCCGGCCAGTTTCACGCTCAGCCCGCGCAATCCAGCACATGCCATCGAGATCGGAGGAAATGTCATAAATTTCGGCATGGTGTCCGGCCCCCCCAATGCCCACGACACCGTCAGGGGGAGGCGCCAGGGGAGCTTCGCCGATTACTGCGAACTTTTGAAGCTCGCCCAAAGCTTCAACGTCGTGAGCTTCTACGGCAACCAGACCCTCGCGCCGATCGATCTGGCGGTGAACACCCGTCATCTCGACACCACGCTTGCCTGTATCAGATACACCGACAAGATCTTCTCCAGCATGTCGATCGGGGCGGGGCGTGTCACGGATGCTGCGCAGATGTGGGCAATTGCTCGTGGCATCAGCATGGAGGAGATGAGAGCATCGCCTTCGGCGATCACAAATATCAACGTGAACTCGCCGCGCCTGCTGGACGTGGAAATGTCTGGCGGAGCCATGGCGCTGGCGGCGCTGGGGCAGGCAGTGATCGTCACCCCGTTCACCCTGATGGGCGCCATGACGCCGGTCACGATACCCGGGGCGCTGGCACAAGCCGCGGCCGAAGCGCTCATCACCATTGCCCTGATCCAGGCGGCAAGCCCGGGCGCGCCGGTCATCATGGGCAGCTTCACCTCCAATGTTGACATGCGCTCCGGAGCACCGGCCTTCGGCACGCCGGAAAACGCCTGGGCAAATCTGGCTGGCGGCCAACTCGCCCGGCACTACAAGCTTCCCCACCGCACCAGCGCCTGCAATGCGTCCAACACCGTGGACGCCCAGGCCGCCTATGAGACCCAGATGGCGCTCTGGAGCGCCTGCCTCACCCACGGCAATCTGATCTATCACGCCGCCGGCTGGCTGGAAGGTGGCCTCGTGGCCTCCTACGAGAAGTTCATCATCGATGTGGAAGTGCTGCAGATGATGGCCAAGTTCATGGAACCGGTTTCCTTCCAGGACGAGGAGTTCGGCCTTGATGCGATGGAAGAGGTCGGGCCGGGCGGGCACTTCTTCGGCGCCGGCCACACCATGGAGCGCTACAAGACGGCGTTCCACGAGCCGATCATCAGCGACTGGCAGAACAATGAGAACTGGGTTCTGGCCGGCGCCAGGACGGCAACCGACCGCGCCGCCGATCTGTGGCAACAGGCGCTGAGAGAATATCAGCAGCCGCATCTCCCCGAAGACCGGGTTGAAGAACTGGAAGCCTTTGTCGCAAAGCGCAAGGAAGAGATCGGCGACGGCGAACCCTGACGACCTGGTTGATCCGTACAGAAATCAAATTTCCGCCACAAACCGGGCTCACCGCAGCCCGGTTTCGCGCCTACGCATGGCGCAGGCGCTTCTCTTTTTTCAGGTGCAGAGAAGCGAGCCTGTCATAGCAACTGCTCAATCTTCAAGGGCGACCAGGATGACATCCGTCTCGATGACACCACACCTGAAATCCACCACACCGCATTCGAACAGTCCGCCGGGCTCTGGCCCCGCTGCGCGCTGAACCCCTCAAAAGTTTCAATTCCGCTTCCCGTGAACTGATCGCGCGCTGAGCGCCCGGCTGTCCGCGGGAAAGCGTCCGCACACAGGCTGTTCCCCAGCCTGCACGCATTGCCGCGTGCGGGGCCAGGCTTCGCACGCGCTGAACTTCAAGACCAACCAGAGGCAACTCAAAAGGAGATCTCATGCCCAGACCAATCCGCATTACCCAAGACGATCTGCAGCTGCCCGATGTCGGGCTCCCCGTATCTCAACCCTTTGCCGGGGGACCGATTCCTCCACCGCCGCCGCAGGATGGGCCGCGCCCGTCCCGGCGTGACCCGCGGCCCGACCGTGAGGAGCGGCCCGATCGCGACGAGCGGCCAGACCGCGAGCCGGATCTGCCGGAGGTGGTCATCGCGGACATCCGCCCCGTCGACGGGACCGGCTCGAACGCGGAGAACGAGGACTGGGGCTCTACCGGCCAGCAGCTGATCCGCCTGGCTGACGCCAGGTTCGAGGACGGCATCGGCGAGCCGGTTTCCAATCTGCCCAATGCCAGAGAGATCTCAAACGCGGTTGTTGCTCAGGACGGCGACGAGCCAAACTCGTTTGGACTGAGCGACATGTTCTGGACGTGGGGGCAGTTCATCGACCACGACATCGATCTTACCGGCAGTACCCACAACGAGTTTGCTACCATATCCGTTCCGGCCGGAGATCCCGACTTCGATCCGGCAGGGACAGGCGCAGCCTTTATCGCCTTCTCGCGGGTGGATCCGATCGAGGGGACGGGCGTCGACACGCCGCGCGAGTACTCCAACGAGATCACCGCGTTCATCGACGCCTCCATGGTCTACGGTTCAGACGAGGAGACGGCTGCGGCCCTGCGCGGAGACGGCGGCAAGCTGGCGCTCGACGAGAACGGTCTGCTGCTGCCGGATGACGAAACCGTTGTTCTGGCCGGCGATGTGCGGGCCGCGGAAAACGTGGCGCTCACCTCGATGCACACCGTGTTCGCCCGCGAGCACAACTGGTGGGTCGACGAACTCTCCGCCCGTGATCCGGACCTCACCGACGATGAACTCTACAACGCCGCGCGCCAACGGGTGGAAGCGGAGATCCAGGCGATCACCTTCAACGAGTTCCTGCCCCAGCTGCTGGGAGAAGGCACCATCACGGCCTATGACGGCTATGATCCGGACGTTGATCCGGGCATCTCGCTGGAGTTCGCAACGGCGGCCTTCCGCTTCGGCCACAGCCTGCTTTCCTCGGAGATCCAGCGCCTGGACGAGGACGGCTCGGTCAGCGCAGAGGGCAACCTTTCTCTCTCGCACGCCTTCTTTGCGCCGGATGAGATCTGGGAGAACGGCGGAATCGGCTCCATTCTCCGCGGCCTGGGTGACGGCACCGCTCAGGAGCTCGACACCCAGATCGTCGAGGACGTGCGCTCCTTCCTGTTCGGCCAGCCCGGCGCCGGCGGGCTCGATCTTGCAGCCCTCAATATCGAGCGTGGCCGGGATCTCGGCATCGCCAGCTACAACGACCTGCGCGAAGCGGTCGGCCTGGAACGGGCGGAAACATTCTCGGACATCACCTCGGACGTGGATCTCGCCTTCGAGCTGGAGCAACTCTACGGCGATGTGGACGATGTGGATGCCTGGATCGGCGGACTTGCCGAAAACCCCCATGGCGGCGGCATTGTCGGCGAACTGTTCGCTACCATCATTCTCGACCAGTTCCTGCGGCTGAGGGACGGTGATCCCTTCTGGAGCGAAAACTCCGATCTGCCTCAAGAGGAGCTCGACCTGCTGTGGTCCACGAAGCTGTCAGACATCATTGAGCGCAATGGCGATGTAGGTACGATCCAGGACAATGTCCTCCTGGCCTATGACCGGCAGGGCGGCACTGATGGGAACGACGACCTGACAGGCTCTGACGCCCGGGATCTCCTGCTCGGCGAGGAGGGGAGTGATCGGCTTGAGGGCGGAGCCGGCGATGATCAGCTGGAGGGCGATGCGGGCCGTGACCGTCTGCTCGGCGAAGAAGGCAACGACATCCTGAACGGCGGCGACGGCAACGACCGGCTGGATGGCGGGGCCGGTGACGACGTCCTGGGCGGTGGCAAGGGCCGCGACACTTTCGTCTTCACGGGCGCGTTCGGCGATGACCTGATCATCGACTTCGACGCCGGCAAGGGACGCGAGGATGTCATCCTTGTGGAGCTGGACACCATCAACAGCATCTCAGAGCTCCTGTCGGCCGCGCAGCAGGATGGCGAAAACACCGTCATCACCCTGGGAGATGCCGGCAGCATCACCCTGGAAGGGGTGGACGCCAGGCAGCTCCATCACGACGATTTCCTGATCGGATAGGGTTCCCGGACCCTGACGGCCTGCCGTCAATCCGAAGCAGTTCAGAACCTCTTGCTGAGGAGCTGCGTAGCAGCGTCTCGAGGCATGTGCGGCGAAAACGAATAGTGCTGCACACCCTTTGAGACAGGCCCTTCGGGCCTTCCTCAGGGTGAGGTCACGAGCCTAACAGATGGGCACCGCTTCAGCCGCCTGCGGCCGTGATGTTCTCTTCAATCAGCCGCGCAAGCAGCCCTGGGGCTTCCACGTTCGGCATGTGCCCGACTTCCGGCATCAGATGAAGGCCGACCGAGGCCGGAGCGCTGAGCGCATGCTCCCAGGGGATGAGCGTGTCCTGCTTGCCCCAGATGATCTTGCAAGGCACGTCCACCGCTTCCATTTCGCGCGCGACGCTCACCGATTGGACACCATCCGGCAGCAGGATGCGGCCGATCTCCACCTGCGCCTTGATGCGTTCCGGGTCCTGCCGCTTTTCCGCGACGAGGTGGGGCATCGCCTCCGGCAGTTCAAAGCCCTTGCCGACGATATGCTGCATCCAGCGGCGGATCTCGTCCGGCTCTGTTGCACTCGGGTAATGTGCAATGAAGTTGTCATCGACCTCCGGCCCAAGCCCCGCCGGAGCAACCGCGGTCAGCGACTTGATGGCAGCGCGCATCCGTTTCGACAGCGCAAAGGCGACCGCACCGCCGAGCGAGTGTCCCACCAGGTGAAACGGCGCCGGCACCTGCTCTTCCAGGTTGGAGGCTATCTCCTCGACAAAGGCATCGAAGCTGTCTGGCACCCAGAGCGGAGAGATCCCGTGGCTCGGCAGATCCGGCATGATGACGGGACGCTTTGCATCCAGCATGGGAGAAATCAGGCGCCAGGACTGGTTGTCGCCGGTGTAACCGTGGACGAGAACAAGCGGGGTACCGTTCGTTGCGCCTTCGCGCAGGATGTTCATTTTCGTGTGGGACATCAGCTTTTGATCACCAGTTCGCAGGGGATATCAGAGAGCTTCTCGCAACCGGTTTCGGTCACGACAATGGATTCGGAAAAGCCGATACCATACTCTCGATACTTCAGGCAGAGCGGCGGCATGTGGAAGGTCATGCCGGGCTGAAGCGGCCGATGCTCGTCCTGGCGCAGGGAAATGATCTCCCCCTCCCCCCAGTCCGGCGGATAGCTGACGCCGATCGAGTAGCCGAGCCGGTTGCGGTGATACTCCCCGAAACCAGCCGCTTGCGTGACCGCGCGCGCCGCCGTGTCCGCTTCATGTGGCGTGGCGCCCGGCCTGATGGTGTCCATCGCCGCCTCCACCGCACCGACGACAGCCTCTCCTGCCCTGCGCCATTCGTCCTTAGGCTCGCCGATGAATATCGTGCGCATGAGCGCTGCGGTATAGCGGTGCTTGGAAGCGGAGATCTCGAAATACATGAGATCGTTCTCGGCCAGCCTGTTGTCACCGCCGGTCTGGTGCGGCAGGCAGGATCGCTCGCCGGCCAGGATGAACGGCGGCAGGCCCATGTATTCTCCGCCGTTCTCCAGGAGCGTCTTGTTGACCACGGCCCCGACCTCGTCGGCGCTCGCCCCCGGGCGGGCGGCTTCCCAGCCTGCATGCATGGCCAGGTCGACGAGCCGGGCCGACTTGCGCATGACCTCGACCTCGTCCGGCGACTTGATCATCCGCGTGTCCCAGAGAATCTGGGTGGCATCGACAAACTCGTTGCCGGGAAGCTGCATCGTCAGCGTTTCATGCTCATCGACCGTGTAGAAAAAACCCTGCTTTTCGACACCGATGCGCTTGCCGGATCCGAGGCCAAGCTGCTGCAGCACGTTCGCCGTGACGCTCGGGGGATGGTCCCAGTCATAGACCTTGGCAATCCTGGTGCTCCAGGCATATTCCGGCGAGTTGATCCATTCGAAATCCCGCACCAGAAAGACCGGCTCACCATCCTTCGGCACCACCACGCAGTGATACTTGTAGTAACCGGGCGTCTCATAGCCGCTGAAATAGGTGATGTTCTCAGGACCGCGCACCAGCAGCGCGTCCAGCCCCGCCGCCGCCATGTCCCGCTGAAGGTTGTCGTAGCGGCGGACATACTCTTCCGGGCTGAAGGCCAGCCGCTCGTGGACGATCATGGGGAGATCGTAGCCGTTCTCGGTCCTGCGCGTTGTCGATTGAAACGTCACCTGTTCGGTGTGTTCGGCAACGTCAAAGATCTCGCGGTCCGCTTCAAGCATGTTCGGCGCACTCCCTTGTCAGGCGTAGATGTACCCGCCTGAGACGATGATGTTTTCTCCGGTCATGTAGGTGTTGCCCGGTCCCCCGGCCATCAGCACCCATTCGGCCATTTCCCTTGGCTCGGCCGCCCGGCCCAGCGGGTTGGCCGCGGCGAGTTCACCGAGGAAGCCTGCTGCCTTGGCCTTGTCCGTGGCGATGCCCGCCGGCGCGACCGAGTTGATCAGGATCTGATCGGCTGCGAATTCATGGGCGAAGGATCGCGTGAGGCTGACCACGGCCGCCTTGGTCGCCGCATAGTGGGCGTTCTGCGGATGGGCCTTGAAGGCATCGACGGAGGATATATTGACGATGCGCCCGGCAATCTTCGGCGGTTCGGCGAAAGCCTTCATGTGTTTCACCGCGGCCACCATGAGATGATAGGTGCCCTTGATGTTGAGGCCGTTCTCCAGGTCCCACTCCTCGTCCGTGATCTCGAGAATCGCTCTGCGCGGGTAGATCGCGGCGAGATTGACCAGCGTGTCGATACGGCCGAGCTCGCTGGCCAGAGTGTCGAACGCTTCGTGCGCCTTTTCCGAAGTCCGGATATCGGCCATCGCCATGGCGGTCTTCGCACCGTGATCGGCGCATTGTCTGAGCACCGGCAGCGTCGCGGTAGCATTGATATCGATTATGCCGATCCCGGCAGCGCCGCGCTCAGCCGCCATCACCGCAACCGCCGCGCCGAGGCCGCCGCTGCCTCCGGCCAGAACCAGATTCATTCCTCTCATGGACGAGGCCCTATGCTGCGAGCGGCTGAAGGGACGGGCCGAAGTTTGCGAGCCCGCCGAGTTCCCTGTCGATCATCGGCACGACCTCTGATCCGAAACGGGAGAGCGAGCGACGGGCGCGCCCGCCCGGCAGACCGCCATACTGTGCGAATACGGCATAGTGCGCAGGCCGGTTGGCGCGAAGCTCCGCAACGATCTGTTCCGCCACCCGTTCCGGACTGCCGATCGGCATGTTCTCAAGGATCTGGTCAATGGACGGTTCGTTCTCGAAGGGAATGGGCTGCACCTCAAAGCCCTTGAGTTCCTCATACTGGCCGCGGAAGGACATCACGAGACGCGCCGTATAGAGGATCCGCTCTGCCGCATCCCGGGCATCATCCTTACTGTCTGTCACATAGATCATCCGGCTGATGGCAAGGGGCAGCTCATCGTCGAGGATTCCCTCCATGGCGTAGTGCTTTGAGACGTGGCTGCGCACCGTGAGCTGGGCCGAGATCGGCTGCGGGCCGACGGTAATGATCGGCTGATAGCCCCGGCGGGCGGCACGGCGGAGATATTCCGGCTGGTTGCCCGCGATGACGGTTCTCGGCCGCTTCTGCAGCATCGGGACCGCAAGTGGCGTATCCTCGATCTGGAAGTACTTGCCCTGGTATTCGACCCGCTGTTCATCCAGCCCCATTTCGATGATGTCCATCATCTCGTGGGTGATCTCCCAGTTCTCCGTCAGGTCCACGCCGAAGCGGCTGAATTCGAAGGCCTGGTAACCCGATCCGTAGCCGACGATCAGCCGGCCGCCGGAGAGCTGATCCACCATGCCGAGCTCTCCCAGAACCCTTAGGGGATGATAGAGCGGCAGGACCAGGACGGCCGGACCGATCTTGATCTTCGAGGTCAGGCCGGCGAGGTGGGACGCCATGACCAGCGGCGACGGGCACATGGAATAGTTGCCGAAATGGTGCTCGGCGAGCCAGGCCACATCCATGCCGATCTCCTCGGCAATCTGAACCATGGAAATGGTGTCGTCATAGATCTGTTTTGCGCCGACCGCGATGTCGCGCTGCGGAAACAGTGAGAAGAGGCCAAGTTCCATGTGGGATGTCTCCAATGCTCAGTAGTAGCCTGCATAGGACTGCCGGTGGGTGCCCTGGTAGAAGTAGTCGATCATCGTGATGAAGTCGAAGACGGGGATGCCGACGGCGTCCTGCACCGCCTTGGCGTAGGGGGGAAGCAGGGAGCATTCGAGCACGATCGCGCTCATGTCGGGATGCTGTTCGAGCATGTCCCTGGCTTCGGCAATCACCTCGACCTCGATCAGATCGCTGTCGAGTTCACCGCCCTCTTCAAGGATCGCCCACTTGAAATGTTCGTAATTCTCCATCCCCCGCAGCACGACGTGGATGTCGGAGCCGACCCCGGCCATCTCCAGGAGGCGGTTGCTGGACGGGCTGCGCGTCGCGGTAATGCAGCCGACCGGCCGATCGGGTGCGAACATCATGGCGAGATACGGGATCTGCAGCAGACTGGAGAGGAAGACAGGACATCTCACTTGACGGGCGACAGCCTGCTGGTGGCCGACCAGAAAGCCGCAGTCGCTGGAGATGCCGCGTACGCCGAAACGCTCAAGATCCTTCGCCGCCTCGACGATCATGCCTTCCGCCCTGGCATCGCCGGACAGCACGAGATCAAAGGTCAGCCCCTCCACCAGCTTGTAGAGGACCGGGTATCTGTAGGTGGATGCGTTGCCCACATCGCCGGGTATGAAGGGACCGCGATAGTCGAGCAGAAGAATGCCGATGGCATGGCCGTAAGTGTCCGCATCACGGACCTTGTATCGCGGCATGGCGTTCCCTCCCCAGATTCGGGTTCACGGGGGACGATGCTGGCACTAGACTGCCTCCCGGGCAAGGGTTTCGGTGGCGGAGCGCAAAATGAAAGAAGCGGATTTTTTGGTTGTTGGCGCAGGCATTGGCGGCACGTCCTGCGCGCACTGGCTGTCTGAGCAGCATTCCGTCATCGTCCTGGAGATGGAGGGACAACCGGGCTACCACACGACGGGCCGTTCCGTTGCCGTCTACACGGAGGCCTATGGTCCCCGCACGATCCGGGCGCTGGCCAAGTCCGGCTACGGATTTCTGACGAGCCCGCCGCCCGGGTTCTCAGATATCCCCCTGTCTCGCCCCCAGGGCCTGTTCTTTATCGCCCGCGATGACCAGATGGCGGCACTGGAGTCCGGGCTAGCTGATGTTCAGGAACTGTCGCCCGAAATCCGGATGATCAGCGCGAGCGACGCCGTGCGCCAGATACCGGTCCTGCGGGAAGACTATCTTGCCGGGGCCTTCCTCGATCCGAGCGCGCTGGCACTGGATGTGAACGCGATCCATCAGGGCTATATCCGCGGGATCCGGCGGAACGGCGGCGAGATCGTCTGCGGCGCCGGCGTAACAGGTTTGGAGCGCAAGGGCGGCAAGTGGCATGCCACTACATCGGCCGGCGAGTTTGCGGCTCCTGTAATCATCAATGCCGCGGGCGCATGGGCTGATGAGCTCGGCCAGATGGTCGGAGCAACCAGGATCGGTCTTCAGCCCAAGCGGCGCACCGTTATCGCCTTCGTGCCTCCGAATTGCGAGGTCAGCAGCGAGTGGCCGGTGGTGATCGACTGTCAGGAAGAGTTCTACTTCAAGGTGGATGCCGGAACTGTGCTGGGATCACCCGCCGACGAGACACCGGTTGAGCCTCAGGATGTGCAGCCGGAAGAAATCGACATCGCCTACACGATCGACAGGCTGGAAAAGGCGACAACGATGAAGGTGGAGCGGCTGGAACGGAAATGGGCCGGCCTCAGAAGCTTCGTGCCGGACGGGATTCCGGTGTCCGGCTACGACCCGAATACGGAAGGCTTCTGCTGGTGCGCAGGCCAGGGCGGCTACGGCATCGAAACGTCTATCGGAATGGGACGCAGCACGGCGGCCCTAGCCGCCGGCAACTCCATCCCGGATGACATTCAGCAGCTGGGAGTGACGCCTGACCTGCTTTCGCCTGAGCGCTTCTGACCCTATTTCAATGCTGCCTTGTACGCAGCGAGGGCATTTTTCAGGCCAGCACCACTGATCGGAATGTTCTGGAGTGCGCCCGTACTCTGCTTGTAGGACAATGTCCCGGATTTTGAAGCTGCAAGAGCCGATACCGCAGCATCATCAAAGACAAAATTGGCGATGCATGCGCGGCCCCTGCAACGCAGGAAGCGGCCTTTGGCAATCTCCTTGTCGTCCACGGCTATGCTCGGATTGAAGGGCAGATAGACATCCACGGGCGTGCGGAACGAGGCTATGGTCTTGTCCGCATGCTTCTTTGAGGGCGCGAAAGCCAGCTCTGCCGGAGTCGGGCCGGAATACCTTTGGGTCACTTCGCATAGCTTGACACGCTTCTCGCCCTTCGCTTCTCCCGTGCTTGTCTTTACGACATCAGCCCCTGCCTGTACCTTGGAGGCGGCGTGGATACGGCATGACAGGGTCCAGGATCCGTAAGTGGCGGTGGTCTGGTCCGGCTGCGGTGTCTGCGCGAGAACCCCTGTGCTCCCGGCAAGACAAACAAACATCCCCATTCCGGCTATCGCTGCTGCTGCACGTACCATTCTCTACGCCTCTCTCGGTGTCTTGTTACGTTTGTTCTAGGGCCATCAAAGACCTATGGCCAGTTTGCAAAACATAAATCTCAGGAAGATCGCATTTTTGTGGTGAGATTCCGGCAAAATGCGGAACATGTAAACCTAGACCGAGCGGGCGAGCACGTCTTCGATCAGCGCCTGCAGCCCGGCCCGCGTGAAAGGCTTTTCGACCATTGGCACGTCGGTGTCCTTCAGGAACCGGCTGGCGGCCGGGCTCAGGCTGTCGCCGGTGAAGAAACCGAACTGGCGCTCGATCCCCGGCCATTGCCGCGACGCCTGGGCGTAGAGCGCAGGTCCGTCGAGGTCCGGCATCCTGATATCGCTGAGAATTACGTCAAAACGCTGGTCCGCCATGAGTTCAAGC
>JBCCEL010000041.1:0-25196 GCA_039030315.1 Pseudomonadota bacterium | reverse complement strand
CTGCTCCGCGGGGTTGCCCGGCATTGCCCAGGCCGACGAGACTGAAGCCTGGCACCTGAGCGAGGGCAACGGCAAGGTGACGTTCTACTACGGGGCCAAGGAAAACAACGAAATCCTCAGCATCTTTTTCAGCTGCGCCATCCAGACCGGCACGGTCGAGGTCTGGCTGCCTGAAACGAGTCAGAGCTACAAGGCAGGTGAAGCTGCCTGTGTAACACTGGCAGCTGGTGATGCGGTCAGCACGTTCTGCGGTGCGACGTCCCCGAACGAGCTTGCCGGCATTCCCAGCTTGACGGCAACCGCACCCATCAACGCCTCAATCTTTGGTCATCTTGAGGGTTCTGGCCTGCTGTCCATATTGGTCGATGGAGGCGGATCGTCCGTGCCCTTGAAGAGCGCGGGCGTCAAAGGATCGAAATTCGCGAAGTCCTGCAGGCCATAGCCCTGATGCGGTGGTACGTCTAGCGGCGGGAAGCACGTTTCCTCAAATCGAACATGTAGACATCGCCCTCTTGGGCTTGCCCCAACAGTTCGTGTCCGCTTTCCTCGCAAAAGTGCGGAAAATCGATGACCGACATCGGGTCGGTCGCTTCCACGCGGAGGACTTCTCCCTCGCCCATGCCCTGCAGTCGCTTGCGGGCCTTCAGGACCGGGAGAGGGCAGAGCTGTCCCCTGGTGTCGAGGGTTTGCGACGGCTGGCTCTCCATTTCGTCTTTCTTTGTCCTTTACGGGGTGGCGCGAAGGTCGCTAATTACCCGGTTCTGACGCTAAAGCACAGTTTATCCGCGCCGGGCTGCCTTATGAAATCCCTGACGGCGTGGATGGATGGTTTCCCCGGATGCATTCTGTGGTATACCAGATGCCAGAGCGCAGCGAGGATTTCTGGATCACGCGATGAACAAACATTCCCCAGGCTCGGAATTCACCCCCATCAGACCGGGCCGCGGCGACGGCGGAAAGCGCAAGCCGCGCAAGTTTCCGAAGGGCCGGCAGGTCCAACCGGTGGCCCACGAAGAGGTATCGGGACTGCTCGGAGACCGGACGGTCCAGCGGGATCATCTGATCGAATATCTCCACCTGATCCAGGACAAGCATGGCCACATTTCCGCAGCCAATCTGGCAGCGCTGGCGGATATCATGCGCATCCCTATGGCCGAAGCCTATGAGGTCGCGACCTTCTACGATCACTTCGACGTAGTGAAAGAGGGCGAAGAGGCACCGGCTGAATTGACGATCCGCGTTTGCGATTCACTCTCCTGCGCACTTGCAGGGGCGGATCAGCTGATCGAGGAACTTCAGGGCAAAGCTGGGCCGAGTATCCGTGTGCTGCATGCCCCATGCATGGGCCGCTGCCAGTCCGCACCGGCTGCCTCCGTAGGCAAGAACTACATGGACAACGTCACCGCCGAAGGTCTGCTCACTGCCGCATATGCCGGAGAAGTGAAACCGGTCGTACCTGACTATCAGGGGATCGAAGCCTACAAGGCCGAAGGTGGCTATCAGATGGTCGAGAAGTGCCGCTCCGGCGGCAAGACGCCGGACGACGTGATCGAGGAATTGCTCGAAGCGGGGCTGCGTGGTCTCGGCGGTGCCGGCTTCCCGTCCGGACAGAAATGGAAATTCGTGCGGATGGAAAAGGGTCCGCGCTATATGTGCATCAACGGGGACGAGGGCGAGCCCGGCACGTTCAAGGACCGGCACTACCTTGAGCGCCGTCCGCATCAGTTCCTGGAAGGCATGCTGATCGGCGCCTGGGCCGTGGAGGCCAAGCGCGTGTACATCTACATGCGCGATGAATATCCAACGGTGCTGAAGATCCTCGCAGACGAGATCAAGGCCATCGAAGAGGCCGGAATTGTCGAGCCGGGCTATGTTGAGCTGCGCCGCGGCGCCGGCGCCTATATCTGCGGCGAAGAAAGCGCAATGATCGAATCCGTGGAAGGCAAGCGCGGCATGCCACGGCACCGCCCACCCTTCGTGGCCCAGGTCGGCGTCTTCAACCGTCCGACCCTGGTGCATAATGTCGAGACCGTCTACTGGATGCCCCAGATCCTGGAGAAGGGCGCCGAATGGTTCGCTTCTCAAGGGAAAGAAGGCCACAAGGGCGCCCGGTCTTACTCCGTTTCCGGCCGGGTCAAGAATCCGGGCGTGGTGCTGGCCCCCGCCGGCGTCACAGTCAACGAACTGATCAACGACTATTGCGGCGGCATGTTGGATGGCCACACCTTCAAGGGCTATCTGCCCGGCGGTGCCTCCGGCGGCATCCTCCCCGCAGCGCACGGCGATGTGCCGCTGGATTTCGGCGGTCCGCTCGCGGAACTTGGATGTTTCGTCGGCTCCCACGCAGTCGTTGTTATGTCCGATAAGGACGACATGCGCGAAGCTGCGCTCAACCTTCTGCACTTCTTCGAGGATGAAAGCTGCGGCCAGTGCACGCCCTGCCGCGTCGGCTGCGAGAAAGCGGCCAAGCTCATGAAGGGTGGAGATTGGAACCATGAATTGCTAACTGAGCTTGCAGGCGCAATGATGGATGCCTCAATCTGCGGTCTTGGCCAGGCCGCGCCGAACCCAATTCTGACGGTGATGAAATATTTCCCCGAGGAGTTCAGATAATGTCAGACAAGATCACCTTCTCGCTCGACGGCAGGGACGTCGAGGCAGAACACGGCGAAACCATCTGGCAAGTGGCCAAGCGCTGCGGTACCGATATCCCCCATCTCTGCTGGAAAGACTCCACGGGCTACCTGGCAGACGGCAATTGCCGCGCCTGCATGGTGGAGATTGACGGAGAACGCACGCTGGCCGCCTCCTGCATCCGGACACCCACCGAAGGCATGGTGGTAAAATCGGAGAGTGAGCGCGCCAAGAAATCCCGGGACATGGTTTTTGAACTGCTCCTGGCTGATCAACCCGTGAAGGAAAACGCACATGACGGCGTATCAAACTTCTGGAAGTGGGCTGATTCCATGGGCGTCGACGCCAGCCGTTTCCCGGAAAAGAACACCCCTGTGCCGGATAGTTCCCACCCCGCAATGCGGGTGAACCTCGATGCCTGCATCCACTGCAATCTCTGTGTCCGCGCCTGCCGCGAAGTGCAGGTTAACGACGTGATCGGCATGGCCGGCCGTGGTGCGAAGGAAAAAATCGTTTTCGACTTCGATGACCCAATGGGTCAGTCAAGTTGTGTGGCCTGTGGCGAATGCGTGCAGGCCTGCCCGACCGGCGCCCTCATGCCGGCTTCCATCGTCGATGAAGAAGGTCGCGGCGCCCGGACTCATGATGACGAAGTCCATTCCGTCTGCCCCTATTGCGGCGTCGGCTGCCAGATCACCTATAAGCTGCGCGAAGGCAAGATTGCCTGGGTCGAAGGCCGCGGCGGTCCGGCCAACGAGAACCGCCTCTGCGTCAAGGGCCGCTTCGGCTTCGACTATATCGATTCTCCGGAACGCCTGACCACGCCCCTCATCCGCAAGGAAGGCGCAGCCAAGAGCCCCTATCCTGACATGGACCCGACCCGGCCTCTGGACAATTTCCGCGAGGCCTCATGGGAAGAAGCCCTGGCGCTGGCATCTAAAGGTCTGAGCGACATCCGGGACGGTTCCGGCAAGGGCAAGGGCCGCAAGGCGCTGGCCGGTTTCGGCTCCGCCAAATGCTCCAACGAAGAGGCCTATATCTTCCAGAAGCTCGTGCGCACCGGCTTCGGCTCCAACAATGTCGACCACTGTACCCGCCTCTGCCACGCTTCATCAGTTGCCGCCCTTATGGAAACTATCGGCTCCGGCGCAGTAACCGCCCCCTTCAACGCGGTGAAGGACAGCGACGTGATCATCGTGATCGGCGCCAATCCGACGGGCAACCACCCCGTTGCCGCGACCTACTTCAAGCAGGCTGCCAAGCGCGGCGCGAAATTGATTCTCATGGACCCGCGCGGTCATGAACTCTCCAAACACGCCACTCATAGCCTCCAGTTCAAGCCGGGCGGTGACGTCTCGATGCTCAATGCGATCATGAACGTGATCGTCGAGGAAGAGCTGTACGACAAACAGTATATCCAGGCGCATACGGACGGCTTCGAGAAGCTGAAGACGCATCTGAAGAATTTCCCACCGGAAAAAATGTCGGAGATTTGCGGGATCGAACCGGATGTCCTGCGCGATGTTGCGCGCATCTACTCCCGAGCCGAAGCGGCAATCATCTTCTGGGGCATGGGCGTCTCACAGCATGTGCACGGCACCGACAATGCCCGGTGCCTGATCTCACTCGCCCTGATGTGCGGCCAGACCGGGCGGAAGGGCACTGGCCTGCATCCGCTGCGCGGCCAGAACAACGTGCAGGGCGCATCCGACGCCGGCCTCATCCCCATGGTCTTCCCGGATTACGCGAAGGTCGTTGAGGAAGACAAACTCCATAAGTTCGAAGAGCTCTGGGAGACTAAGCTCGATCCGGAGCCCGGCCTGACGGTCGTCGAAATCATGGATGCCGTGCACGAGGGCGATATCACAGGCATGTATGTGCTGGGCGAAAACCCGGCCATGTCCGACCCGGACGCTGGCCATGCCCGCGAGGCACTGGCCAAACTCGATCATCTGGTCGTGCAGGACATCTTCCTGACCGAGACGGCGATGTTCGCCGACGTTGTGCTTCCTGCCACCGCCTGGCCGGAAAAGGACGGTACGGTGTCCAATACCAACCGCACGGTGCAGATGGGCCGCAAGGCCGTCGATGCCCCCGGCAAGAGCATGCCGGACTGGTGGATTACGCAGGAGCTTGCCCGCCGCATAGGCCTTGACTGGAATTACGAGAGCCCGGCCGACATCTTCGCGGAAATGAAGCTCGCCATGCCGTCCCTCAACAATATCACCTGGGACCGCCTGGAGACGCAAAGCGCCGTAACTTATCCGTGCCATGGTCCCGATCAGCCCGGCGAAGAGATCGTCTTCTCCGACCGCTTCCCGACCAATGACGGCACCGGAAAGTTTGTGCCCGCCGATGTTATTCCACCCGACGAGCAACCGGACGCAGAGTATCCGTTCGTCCTCACCACCGGCCGCCAACTGGAGCATTGGCACACGGGCTCCATGACCCGTAGGGCAACAAACCTCGATGCAATCGAGCCGGCTCCAACCGTTCAGATGAACATCGGCGATATGGACAATTTCGGTCTTGAAGCTGGAGACCCGGTCCGCGTTGAAACACGCAGGGGCATAATCGAACTGGCGGCACGGCCTACGGGAGGTATTCCTACAGGCGTTGTGTTTGTCCCGTTCGCCTACGTCGAAGCCGCCGCGAACCTGCTCACCAATCCTGTGCTGGACCCATTCGGCAAGATTCCGGAGTTCAAATTCTGTGCAGCGAAGATCGAGCCGGTGAGGATGACGGAAGCTGCGGAGTGAAGCATCGGCAACCCTGAATTCTACTGCAGCGCGTTCGACAAAAAGCTCTTAATGCTGCTGTCAGAAAGCGTTGCCGTGGCAGGGTGTTGCCAGAAAACATGTGGTGCTCCAGGGAGAAGCAGAAACTCGAAGCTGCGCGCCTCCATCAAGCGTGCTGCGTACTCTCTACAGATTTCAACCGACACGCTTTTGTCTTCACCGCCGATGACCAGCAACAATGGCGCGTGGGGCATGACGACTTTGGACGGACAATGCGGCGCCGCCGCGATTATGGCCTTGAAACCATCGGTCTTAGTCGTTGGACTTGCCGCAAGGTAAAGCGCGGCCATACCCCCTCTCGAAAATCCCCAAACCGCAACGCGATCCAGGTCAATGCCGTCAATCTCGTTCAACATCGCACGGGTCCCGCGCGCATGGTTTGCTTGATCGACAAAGCTGTACTCAAACAGAGTCTTGCCGCCTGAGTCTTTCGCGGTTGTGCTCGCGATGATCACCGTCGCAAATCCCCACTCCGCGAACCGCTCAACTACCGCCGCATAGCAGTACGGTGTGTACAATCCGCCACCGCCCGGTAGCATCAGGATGACCGGAAACGGACCAGATCCTGACGGTTTGGTCAGTATTCCACTGAGAGTGACATCGCGGCCATCGTCGAGCCTTACAGCGAACGGAATCACTACGGATTCTCCCCTCGCCACCATGCTGCATTGAGTGATGTCGATCGCGTGTGCCGGTCGCAGAGCGGAAAGAAGCATAGTGATTGTGAGTAACAACAGTCTCATGGCCATCCGGTGCAGCAAACGGTAAAACACCTTTCGTCGCATTTTCCTGCACGCAATAGTAAGCAGAACCGCTCCAAATCTCAAATGCCAGATCCTGTCGGCACGCCCAGAGGGCCATCTTCATTCTATTGGCCGATATGAGGGCGGCCGAGTAACGAAAGCAGGCGCCCTCAGAACGACTGCCTGCGCCGCCTTTTCTTGCGCGGTTTGTAGCGGACGGCGGGGGTTCCGTGCCGGATCGCCGTCTTGGCGCGCCGGGCACAGTAGGTCTTGCCGCTCCGCCTCACCATAGCACCGCCATTGCGGCGGCACTGGCCTACTGTCGCATAGCGGCCTCCAGGGATCTGTTCGAGCGAGACATCTACCCCGGGGATCGGATCACCCGAGTGCGCGGCAGTGGACGGCACAACCAGGAAGGCTGCTGCCACGAAGGCAAGTCTGGAAAAGGCATTTGTCATCACAAAATCCTCCAGCCCAAGGACAACTAGACCGGCGCGCAATGGTTGTCTGTGGGAAATGCCACAAATTGGGCGACCGGGTCGCGGGAGCGATGTTCCTGCACCGCCCTCCATCTTTACCTAGCTCCGCCGGGACCACTTGACCTGTCTGCACCAATGGCGTTTCTTGCGGCCATCTGGGCTGCGGCTTGTGCAGCCTGTGGGAAACCCGGCACCGGGCGGGGACGTGAATTTCTCCTGATCATCGGGCAGGAGACCAACAGGGAGTGAAACCTTTGCGCAAAGTTACGAAAATTCTGGCGGGAACTTTGACCGCCGCACTTATGAGCACAACGGCAGCTGTCGCCGCCGACAAGATCAAGATCGGCATCATCACCACGCTCGCCAAGGGCCCGGTTGTCCTCGGCAAGGAGCAGATGAACGGCTTCAACCTGGCGCTCAAGCACCTGAACAACAAGATCGGCGGACTGCCCGTCGAATTGCATGTGGAAGACGACAGCGTGAATCCGGCCGTGGGCAAACAGGCCGCCGATAAGCTGGTCAAGCAGCACGATGTGGACGTGGTCACGGGCATCATCTGGAGCCATGTGCTGCTCGCCACCCAGAAGACCGTACTGGACGCGGGCAAGATCCTGATCAGCGCCAATGCCGGCCACTCCAAGATGGCCGGGCCGCTGTGCCACAAGAACTTCTTCAACACTTCCTGGCAGAACGACACGGTGCCGATGGCCCTGGGCGAGGTGCTGAACACCGAAGGCATCAAGTCCCTCTACATCATGGCGCCGAACTACGCGGCCGGCAAGGACATGGCGTCCGGTGTGGCCCGCACCTTCAAGGGCGAGATCAAGGGCAAGGACTTCACCAAGTGGGGCAAGGACGCTCAGCTCGACTTCCAGGCGGAACTGGCCAAGGCCAAGGCCTCCGGCGCTGAAGCCATGTTCGTGTTCTACCCCGGCAAGGCCGGCGGCGCCTTCGTCAAGCAGTTCGGCCAGGCGGGCCTGCGGGACAGCATGAAGCTGTTCACCGTGTTCACGGTGGACGGCATTTCCCTGCCGAAGTTCCAGGCCGCCAACATGGAGGCGGTGATCGGGTCCATCGACACGATGCATTGGAACGTCGATTTCGAGAACGACCAGAACAAGCGCTTCGTGGCCGATTTCCGCAAGGAGCATGGCCGCTATCCCAGCTTCTACGCGGCCCAGGCCTATGACACGATGTTCTTCCTGGACGGGGCCGTGAAGGAAGTCGGCGGCAAGATCGAGGATCAGGACGCCTTCCGGGCGGCCCTGATGAAGGCGAACTACGCCTCCGTGCGCGGCGCCTACAAATATGGGCACAACCATTTCCCGATCCAAAACTTCGTCCTTCGCGAAGTCGTCAAGGGTGACGATGGCGCCTGGACCCACAAGACCAAGCAGGTCGTGCTGAAAGACTTCGTCGACCCGCACGCCGAGAAGTGCAAGATGTAGTCTGGCTGCAGCCAGTGTTGATCAAGCGGGCGGGAGCGCAATCTCCCGCCCGTTTTGCTTTGGCGCCATGGAGGGCGGAGTGCAAGTTCCATTGCTCACCACGAGTGTAACCGAGGCCCAGCGTGCCGCTGTCCGGGACTGGTGGACATCCTTTGAAGAGCACAGCAGCGCGCTCATCGAACTGTTCCAAACAGGTCAGAGCGCCATTTCCGATCTCAGCGCCTGGATGGCGAAGCATCTCGGAGCAATTCATCCCGATCTCATGTGGGAGTTTGGCCGCGGGCAAACACGCTCGTTTCAGCTCACGATCACCCCGGAAGTGCGGCAGGACCTTCGCCCGGTTGTTACGTTTCTCCTGGCCGCCGCGCCGGACCTTCCGGAGTGGGAGTTTCACGGCTACCGCCCGCCCGTAAGCTTCGAGGACCTCGGTCTGATTGCAGATCAGCTCTGCGGCTGGGCAGATCTTTCGGCCATATCCGTCCAGTTCAGCCCCAGCGAACACAGGCGTATCGACCTCACGTATCATCTCCGATTCGACGAAGATGCCAACGATGCGGTCGAAAAGGGCTTCCTGCTGACAACGCCCCTACTGGGCGAACGAAACCTCGAGCGCTGGGTGGGAACAGTGTCAGCGGTACCGAATGCGGAGCAAGGCGAAACGTCACTGAAGGCGGCACGGAGAGAGTTCGCCAGGCATCAGCGTATGGCGACGGCCGAAGATCCCGCGCCTTACTCCGTAGGCGTGGGAGAGGCCGACTGGATCCTTGTGGAGCTGCAGCAGGAAGAACAGGAAGACTACGCCTTTAAGGATGATCTTGTGGTGTCTCCATTCTCCTCGCAGGAATTGTTTGAAGCGCTCCACATCGGGCGGGACGCGTTCTACTCGGAAAGGTTTTCCGCCTCGGGCGAAACATTCCTGTTTCTCAAAACCGATGGGTCAGCTCCGGATACCTCCGGAGCGACGTTTAGCGGTCGCGACGAGTTGGAAGACGTGCTCATCGAGGCGCTGACCGACGAGGGCCTGGGGACGGTGATCGGGGGCGGCACCGGACTGCGCTATTCCTATGTCGACCTGGTGGTCACCGATCTGGAAGCAGCAATCAACCTGATGAAAGAGGTTCTGGGTGGGGTAAAAATTTCCAGCCGTAGCTGGTTTTTGTTCTACGATGCGGACCTGCAGGCCGAATGGACCGGCGTCTATGACGACACCCCCATACCTCTGCTATTCGATACCCAATTGCCGAATTAGAGCGAACTGAGATGAAAGTACTGATAGCGGGCGGGGGAATTGGCGGGTTGGCGGCGGCCCTGAGTTTGCACCAGAAGGGTATCGCTTGCGAAGTCTTTGAGCGCTCATCGGAGATCCGCGAGCTTGGCGTGGGGATCAACACGCTGCCCCACGCCATCAAGGAGCTCACCGATCTGGGGCTCCTGGATGAACTCGATCGCGTGGCCATCCGTACTTATGAGCTGATCTACCAGAACCGGCTAGGTCAGGAAATCTGGCGCGATCTGCGCGGGCTGCATGCCGGTTTCGACTATCCGCAGTTTTCCGTTCATCGAGGCCGCTTGCAGGGGGTTCTGCACGCTGCGACGCTCGACCGGGTCGGCACGAACAGGATCCACACTGCCCACGAACTCATCGGTTTCGATCAGGACGGTGACGGCGTAACGGCCACCTTCGCGCTGCGGGACGGGTCCGGCAAGACCGCGACCGCGCGGGGAGATGTTCTGATCGCGGCAGACGGCATCCACTCTATCGTCCGCTCCAGATTCTACCCGGAAGAAGGCCCTCCCGCATGGAACGGCATCATGCTCTGGCGCGGCGCAACGGAGTGGCCGCCGTTCCTTACCGGCGAGAGCATGGTCATCTCTGGCGGCATGGACGCCAAGCTTGTCCTCTATCCGATCTCGCGCGACACGGAGGATCCAGACAAGATCCTAATGAACTGGGCGGTCGGCGCCAAACTCGGCGATGCCAATTCTGAGCCGCCCCGTCGGGAGGACTGGAGCCGGGAAGGCCGGCTGGAGGAGTTGTTGCCTTTTGTGGAGGACAAGTTCTCGCTCGACGTTCTCGATCCGGTGGAACTCATCAAAGCGACAGGCACGTTCTACGAGTATCCGATGTGCGACCGTGATCCGGTTCCCAAATGGTCCTTCGGCCGCGTCACCCTCCTCGGCGATGCCGCCCATCCGATGTATCCAGTCGGCTCGAACGGCGCCTCGCAGGCAGTGCTCGATGCCCGCTGCCTGGCTGACAAGCTCCACGCCGAGACCGATATCGAACGGGCGCTGCAGGCTTATGAGGATGAACGGCTTGAGACCACGGCTGAGATCGTCCGCACCAACCGCTCAGGCGGTCCGGAACGGGTCATCGACATGGTCAATTCCCGCGCACCGGATGGCTTTGACAGTCTGCACAATGTGGCCACACACGAGGAACTTGAGGCGGTCGTGAAGGGCTACTCAAACCTCGCCGGTTTTTCGCAGGAAAAGGTGAATCAGCCGGCTCCGTAGCGAAGAGGGCACGGATATCAGCCCTCTTCAGGCGGAGGCAGGAAGTTCACATTATGCTCGCCAGCCAGGCGGACAACTTCGCCGGGATCGCCGACATTGTGGATCTTGTGGAACAGTTCCCAGAGCTTTTGCGTGGGGGAGACCCAGAAGATGCACTCCACATCCGCATCTGACTTGTTGAAGATGCCATGCGGGACCGCGCGCGGCAGGCGGATGAGATCACCGGCCGTGGCGCTTGCGTCGGCACCATCCAGAAACAGATCGAACCTGCCGTGCAGCATGTAGATGAACTCGTCCTGATCAGGATGAATGTGCGGCGGAACAAAGGTTCCCGGAGGGAACGTGGCATGCCATGAGAACGAGCTTTCCGTGAGTTGCATAGGCACATAAGTCTGGCCCAGGATGTTCCACTTGATGCCTTCAATGCCTTCTCCGGCTGGCGTTACTCCGGCTGTCATCGCTTGCATGGTCAGGCCTCCCTGTATCTTCCGTCCTAGCGTTTGATCGCACGCATTTTCGCAAGCAGTCAGAGGACTGGCAAGGCTATTCGCTGAAAGCCCGCCGCATTTCATCCGGAATCGGAATTGCCGCAAGACTACCGGGCTTGGCCGCATCCGCAACAAAGCAGCCCCGCACTTCATGACCGCTGCACACGAGCACCTCACCGCAACTGACGCGATGCTCAACCCGGAAGGTACGGCTCGTCAGCTCGGAGATTGAACTCTCAAAACGGAGCACATCCCCGTCCCGCGCTGGTGCCCGGAAGGTCGCACCTGTGTCGATCAGGCCGCACCCGATGATACCGAACCGATCCGCGAGGGTGCGGTGACCAATGCCCAGACTGTCCATCAGGGCATGCGACGCCTCATCGAACCAATGATAGAAGTTTGGATAGAAGACGATGCCGGCTGGATCGCAATGCCCCCAGCCCACCTGTACCTCGCGTACACTTGTCATTCGCTTGGCCAATGCATGCTCCTCCTGTTAGAGCATATGCCGGATCAGCCTGCAGCTGTCGAGGAACGGACACGGTGAAGATCGCAATAGTGGGAGCCGGACCGGCCGGACTGTACTTCGCCTATCTGATGAAGAAGGCGGATCCTCACCATGACATTCAGGTCTTTGAACAGAACCCCGAAGGGGCGACCTATGGCTTTGGCGTGGTCTTCTCCGGAGCCGCCCTCACCCATCTCGAAGATGCGGACACTGTGTTCTATGCCGCCCTCAACGAACGGGCCGAGATCTGGGATGATCTCACGATCACCCATGAGAATGACGCCATTCCCATCGACGGCAACAGGTTCTCCGGAATTTCCCGCCTCGCATTGCTGGATATCCTTGCGACGCTATGTTCTGACACTGAAGTCACGGTTCATCACGGACAGCGGCTGGAGAGCCTGAAGGACCTCGAAGGCTATGATCTCGTGGTCGGTGCCGATGGCGTGAATTCCATGGTGAGGGAGAACCTGGCCGACGCGTTCCAGCCGGAGGTGGACGAACTCACCAACCGCTTCATCTGGTACGGCACCGACAAGCCGTTCAACACTCTGAGTCTCACCTTCCGCCGTCACGCGACCGGCCACTACGTCGCTCACCACTACCGCTATGCCCCCGACAAGAGCACTTTCATCGTGGAGTGCGATGCAACGACCTTTGCCAAGGCCGGATTTGAGCAGATGGAGGCAGAAGCATCGCGAAAACTCTGCGAGGAGATTTTCGCCCCGGACCTGGATGGGCATGAGCTCATTTCAAACAAGTCGATCTGGCGGCGCTTTCCCGCCATCACCAACCGCCACTGGTACACCGGCAACATCGTGCTCCTCGGCGATGCACTTCGCACCATTCATTTCTCTATCGGTTCAGGAACCCGCCTCGCGATGGAGGACTCCATCTCCCTCTACCGCGCCTTCCAACAGGCTCCGGATGATGTGCAGACGGCGCTCGAGCTGTTCGTGGACCAACGCAGACCCCAGGTCGATAAACTGCTTGCCGGAGCCCGGGGCTCGTATGAGTGGTACGAGGGTTTCGCTTCGCGCATGTCTCTTTCGCCAATCGGGCTGGCCCATGACTACATGACCAGGTCGGGCCGTATGAGCGAGGAAAGGCTGGCGAATATCGCCCCGCGCTTTACCGAACGGTGGCGCGCACGGCAAACATGAAGCGATCCGTTTGCAGCCCGTGGTTTCCGTGCTAAATCCTCCTCCGGTTTGTGGGAGCGTGAGGGGCGTCCGGCTGAGATGGATGCATCGCTTGTTCTGATCCAGTTCTTGAACGGCATGCAGCTCGGCGTGCTGCTGTTTCTGCTTGCCTCCGGGCTGACGCTGACCTTCGGCATCATGGACTTCGTCAATCTGGCCCATGGCAGTCTCTACATGGTCGGCGCCTTTTTCTGCGCGTCGATCACGGTCTGGACCGGCTCCTTTTTCTGGGGATTGCTGCTTGCCCTGCCCTGCACCGCCGTTGTCGGCCTGGCGGTCGAACTGATTGTTATTCGAAACCTCTATGCGCGGGATCATCTGGATCACGTGCTGGCGACGTTCGGGCTCATCCTGGTCTTTGACAAGCTGGCAGAACTGATCTGGGGTGCCGAGGGCATCTCCGTTCCCCTCCCCGCCTGGCTCGACGGTCAGGTGACCATCCTCCCTGATATCGTGTTTCCAACCTTCCGGCTGGTCATCATTCTTGGCGGCCTCATGGTGGTAGCAGGCCTCTATTGGCTTGTCAGCCACACCCGTCTCGGCATGCTGATCCGGGCTGGCGCCTCGAACCGGACCATGGTCGGTGCGCTGGGCATCGACATTCAGACCCTCTTCACAGCCGTCTTTGCCCTTGGAGCAGTACTTGCAGGACTTGCCGGCATGCTCATCGCGCCGATCACCGAGGCCTCGATCGGTATGGGCAACGAGATCATCATCACCGCGTTCGTGGTTATCATCGTCGGCGGCATCGGCTCCATGAAAGGCGCCTTCGTTGCGGCCCTTCTGATCGGCCTGATCGATACACTGGGCCGCTCCTTCCTGGACGATCTCTTCAAGCTCGTCATGTCGACAGAAGCGGCAGAAACTTCCGCGCCTGCCATCTCGGCCATGCTGATCTACATCATCATGGCCATCATCCTGGCCATCCGCCCGCAGGGCCTGTTCCCGCCAAAGGTGCGCTGAGATGGCCGAAACCAGCATGGCCGGGGCGGCTCGGACGCCCTTCAATCTTACCGTCAGCAACTGGTTCATGCTGGCTTGCCTAATCGCGCTGGCCGTAGTGCCGGTCATCATCCATGTGACCGGCAACGCCTTCTGGCTCGACATCGCCACGCGCCTGGTGGTGCTGTCAATTGCCGCCGTGAGCCTCAATCTGATACTCGGCTTCGGCGGCATGGTTTCCTTCGGCCATGCGGCCTATCTCGGCATCGGCGCCTATGCGGTTGGCATTCCGACCTATCACGCCCTTTTCGGGGAATTCGATGCCATTGCCACGAACAGCGGCTTCTTCCACGTGGTACTCGCGGTGGCGTTGTCGGCCCTGTTTGCACTGATTACCGGCGCCATCTGCCTAAGGACCAAGGGTGTCTACTTCATCATGATCACCATGGCCTTCGGCCAGATGATCTTCTACCTCTTCGTGTCACTTGAGACTTACGGCGCCGATGACGGCCTGGTCATCACCAGCCGCTCGGAAATACCAGGCATCAACACCAGCAACCCGCTGGCATTCTACTTCATCTGCTACGGGTCTCTACTCGCCGCGCTCTACCTCGTGCACCGCATCGTGAACTCCCGTTTCGGCATGGTAATACAGGGCGCCAAGGGCAACGAAGACCGTATGCGTTCGCTCGGTTACAACACCTACATCTACCGCCTTGCCGCCTACGTTATCTCTGGCACGATCTGCGGCTACGCCGGCGCTCTCCTCGGCAACTTCACCAGTTTCATCTCGCCGGAAATGATGGACTGGGCGGCGTCGGGCGAGCTCATGTTTATGGTCATCCTGGGCGGCAGCAGCTCCATCTTCGGCCCTGTTATCGGGGCTGCGGTCTTTCTGCTGCTTGAGCAGGTGCTGTCCTCCTTCACCATTCACTGGACGTTGCCCTTCGGCATTATCCTGATCCTGACAGTCCTCTTCGTGAAGGGTGGCATCTCCGGCCTCCTGGAACGGCTTGGAGGCAGGGATGGCTGAGGTGTTGCTGGAAACAGTCGATCTGCAAAAGACTTTTGGCGGTGTGACCGCCACTGACCACGTCTCGCTTCGAGTTGAAGAGGGCGAATGTCATGCCGTGATCGGGCCCAACGGAGCGGGCAAGACCACCCTGATCTCGCAGCTCTCCGGAATGCTGCCGGCGGATAGCGGCAAGATCCTGTTTCACGGGCAGGACATCACGACCGAGCCGCCTCAGAAACGGTCGCATCTTGGTCTGGCGCGCTCCTTCCAGATCACTTCGGTGTTCATGGGTCTGTCAGTACTCGACAACGTTGCGCTCGCTGTCCAGGCGCACCAAGGGCATTCCTTCCGCTTCTGGAAGCCAGCCCGGGCGGATGAGGGGCTGCGCCAGCCCGCGCGGGAGATTCTCAAGCGGGTCGGCATTGCAGAGCGTGCAGATGATCTCGCCTCGGTGATGTCCCACGGGGAGCGACGACAGCTAGAGATTGCCATGGCGCTTGCCACAGGCCCCCACGTTCTGCTGCTTGATGAGCCGATGGCCGGTATGGGCCCGGAAGAATCGGCCCGCATGGTTGAATTCCTCAAAGGCCTGGAGGGCATGACCATGCTGCTCGTGGAACACGACATGGACGCCGTCTTCGCTCTGGCCGATCGCATCTCCGTCATGGTCTATGGCAGGTTGATTGCGACCGGCACCCCGGATGAGATTCGCGCCAACGAGGAAGTCCGGCAGGCCTATCT
This sequence comes from Pseudomonadota bacterium, assembly GCA_039030315.1. GTDB lineage: Bacteria > Pseudomonadota > Alphaproteobacteria > Rhizobiales > CAJQND01 > JAAEUE01. Next base: position 9,681 of record JBCCEL010000041.1, on the reverse strand, counting down.
GGGCGAGGCAGCCTGATGCTCACGGTCTCAAACCTTCAGAGCGCCTATGGCGCCCAGCAAGTCCTGTTCGGCGTGGATCTCAAAGTGGGCGCAGGTGAAGTCGTGACCCTTCTGGGGCGCAACGGTATGGGCAAGACCACGACGATCAACTCCATCATGGGCATCGTGACGCCGCTTGGCGGTTCGATCGAGTTCGACGGCCGCGAGATCGCCGGCGCCCGTGCGTTCCGGATTGCCCAGGTCGGCCTCGGTCTCGTGCCGGAAGGCCGTCAGGTGTTCCCGAATCTCTCCGTCAGGGAGAACCTCGTCGCCACTGCCGCCAACCGTCGCGGCGACACGACGCCATGGACCCTTGAGCGCATCTACAGGATGTTCCCGGCCCTGGAGAGCCGTAGTAGCTCCATGGGCAATCTCCTGTCGGGTGGCGAGCAGCAGATGCTGGCCATTGGCCGCGCCCTGATGACCAATCCGCGCCTTCTCATTCTGGACGAAGCCACCGAGGGCCTTGCCCCTCTCATTCGCGAAGAAATCTGGGATTGCCTCCAGCGCATCAAGGAAGACGGCCTCTCCATCCTCGTCGTAGACAAGAACGTCGCTGACCTCGTCAAGCTGGCCGACCGGCACTACGTGATTGAGAAGGGCCAGGTAGTCTGGTCGGGAAGCTCGGGGGAACTGGGTGCAAACGCAGAACTGCAAGAGCGCTATCTCGGCGTGTGATGCAACTGTGCTCACCGATCTGATCGCAACTCACGGATGGCTGACCTGTGCTGGCCTCGCCATTGCGATCCTTGCCATCTCCACACTGCACGGCGCCACCGGGCTTGCGGGTGGGTTTCTATTGGGTGCTCTTCTCGCGCCCTTTGTCGGCGTCCGTGCAGTGGTACCGGTGATGAGCATTGTCCTGCTCATCTCCCATTCTTCCCGGGCGTTGCTGAACCTCCGGGACCTTGACCGAACCGGATTTCTGCTGATATTCGCCCCTGCCATTCCAGGGATTGTATTTATTGCCGGCCTGTACAAGCAGATCCCCACCTACCTGCTCGCCTTAGTACTGGGGGCGACCATTCTCCTTGCAGTGCCCTTGCGGCGCTGGTGCGAGCGCCATGAGTTCACGATCGGCAACGCGGCTCTTGCAGCAGCGGGACTGGCGTTTGGGCCATTGACTGCGGTCTCCCTCGGCCCCGGTGTTCTTCTCGCACCGATCATGCTCGCCTATGGCATGGCCAAGGAGCAGTTCGTCGCAACCCTCGCTGCATTCGCCGCAGGCACCAATGTACTGCGCATCATAATGTTTGGCGGCGCCGCCCTCATCGGACCCGAGACCCTTGCTCTGGGACTGGCCGTCGGGGCTTTGACAATCCCCGGAAACTGGCTCGGCCGCACTTTTCTGCGTCAGATGTCCAACCGCCGCTTCACCCTGATCGCAGACGCACTCGTCCTCCTCGGCGCCATCTACTTCCTCTGGACAGCTTTCCGAGCTTGGATCACGGTCTGAACGGGAAACAAGTCCTTGAGGTAATTGACGGCGCATCCGGATCGGGCCGCATTGGCCAGCGTCCGCCAGGCAGCGCCTTTCCCTCCCATTCCGAACTGCTTGAACAAACCCTCGCTCAAAGTTCAGATTCCCTTCCGATTCTATGAGCGGTCTCGCGAGCAGAAGAAGAGACAGGCTTGAGCTCCGTCAACTGAATCTGCGGAAACCAGATAATGTAGGGCACCTCGAGCCTCAGAAACGATCCAGCGGCTACCCGTCCGGGCCTTTGCAAGAAGCGACCCTGGGTCAGTTACATGAGAGCTAAGCGGAAACGCGCTCCACCCACACAACACCCGCTGCCGCGTCCACACACACCCGGTCTCCTGTCCGGATCAGCGTCGTGACATCGCCGTCTTCGAAGCGGTCGCACATCGCCATGCCGGCGAGCGCTGCGCCCTGAGCCAGGATGGTGTTGGCGCTGTTGAAGAGGATCGCCTTGGGGGCAAGACCGCGGGACTTCATTTCATGCAGCATCCAGGCAGACGCCACGCCGCCCTTGGCCGTGTTGAGCACCAGGATCTTGTCCACATAGGACTGGCCGTGCAGCTTGTGCTGAGGCCGGGAGAAAACGCCGTTGATCCGGTCAAGATCGTAGCGGGCGGAGAAGTTGTCGTCCGCGACCAGGGCCTCACCTTCCACCATGCCGCCGATGCCCTTGTGGCATTTCAGTTCGATCATCAGACCACCCTCCCCGCACACGCGGACTCCACGCAGCGTTCCATGCTCGCCAGCGCCGGCTTGTATCCATAGCCGCCAAGGATATTCACGATCTTGGCCGAGTTGCTGAGGAGACGGCTCCAGCCATTGGCTTCACCGATCTCACGGGCATACTGATTGTAGAAACAGGTCCCCTCCAGCACTTTGCCTCCTGAGGTCTCGATCGTTTCAACAAGACCCATCCGCGTAGCCTCGTAATAGATCGAGGGTGACGTGCAGACGATGAGCGCAGTGTCCGCGTGCACCTGGCGCCCGGAACAAAAACCGGCAACCTGCTGCATCTCGACCAGCGACAATTGCGGTGCGGCGAATACAACGACATCGACCTTGTCGCCTTCCGCCCCGAAGTTGGAGCGCAAGGCTCCAAGATCATCTGATGTGACGTCCCGGGTCTCAAGCGTGTCGCCTCCGACGGCCTGAAGGGTCGGCGCTTCCGGCGTAATACCCACGAGATGGAACAATGGCGTTGAGCCATAGCTCGCCATCGCCGCGCCGAAGTGCTTCATTTCATCAGACGTCGGCACGGTCTCCAGGCCTTCAACAACAGGCACTTCCCAGTAGGAACCGGCCAGCCGGCCAATCACTGCGCCAAGCACTCCCCAGTCGGTGAGTTCGCTTGGCTGTTCCCGGACCAGATACCTCCGCGTTGCCTGACGGCTTTCGTCCAGATGCAGGCCATAGCGTGGAGTGCGCCCCGTAAGGCCGGCAGCCAGGGCAGATGGCCCGCCCTCAAAGTTGGACCGGGCGCCTTGCGCGCTGTTGCAGTAAATGACCACGCCGGTATCACCAAAGGCCACGTGTTCACCCTGCACCGGCGGCATGATGGTCTGGTAGTTGATGCAGGTGTTCGTCATGAGAATGCCGAGAGCCTCGCAGGCTGCAATGAAGCGCCGTTCGATCCCGGCCATCTCCTCGGTCTGCCCAAGCGGGCTGTAGTAGTTGAGATCGACGCCGCGCGGGTCCGTGATCATGGGTACAGCGACGCGGTCGCCATGGGCTGCCAGCGCTTCCACGAAGGATGTTCCCGCTTCGCCTACCGATTCTGGATCCGCCATCATGTGCGCCTGGGAAACCGGCACCAGATCGGCCGCGTCGAACATGCCGCCCACCTGCAGCATGTGCTCCACCGCCCAGCGCTTGGCTTCGCCCATTTCGCCGGCCAGCATGGCCTGCTCTTCGTCGTTCAGCCGCATCTCCACCCGCTACCCATTGGCACCTCGTCGTCAGAGTTGCAGCTTGTAGCCTTCATGCGACGCCGTAAAGCCCAGCTGTTCATAGAATCTGTGGGCATCAGGCCTGGTCTTGTCCGTCGTCAACTGCACAAGGCGGCAGCGCCGCTCCCGGCACCGCTCAATGGCCCATTCGAACATAGCGTGTCCAAGGCCTGAGCCCCGGCGTGCCCGTGCAATCCGCACGGCCTCGATCTGCCCGCGCCAGCTGCCGTGCCGGGAGAGGCCGGGAATGAAGGTCAGTTGAAGCGTACCGGCAATCTTGCCGGCAATCACGGCCACGGCCAGCAGCTGGTTCGGATCAGTATCGATCGCGCCGAATGCTGCGACATAGTCCTCGGAGAGCGGAACCGAGGGATCTTCACGCGACTGGCCAAGCTCGTCGTCAGCCAGGATGGCGATGATCTCTTCGAGGTCAGCGCGAGCCGCCTTTCTGAAGGAAACATTCTCCGCGTTCACCGCTGCTCCGCCTGCCAGTTCGGGTGAATCCAGGGGATCTGGTTCGATGGCGGGAGCATATCGCGGCCCAGGATGTGATCTGAGGCCTTCTCGCCGAGCATGATCGACGGGCCGTTGAGATTGCCATTCGGAATGAGCGGGAAGAGCGAGGAATCCGCGACCCTTAACCCCTCCAGACCTATGACTCGGCATTCCGGATCAACAACGGCCAGAGGATCATCCTTGGCGCCCATGCGACAGGTACCCGAGGGATGATAAGCGCTTTCAGCATGTTCCCGGATGAAACCGGCCAGCACCTCGTCGGACGTCGCCTCATCGCCCGGCTGTATCTCACCGTCCTTGAACCTTGCCATGGACGGCTGCTCGAAGATCTCCCGGGTAAGTCTGATGCAATGGATGAAATCGTCCATGTCGCGGTCATCGGCAAGATAATTGAACCTGATTTCCGGCGCTTCCGCTTCGTTGGAAGAGCGGACCCGGACGTGGCCGCGCGACCGCATCCTCTGAGGGCCGACATGTACCTGAAACCCGTGCCCGTCAGCAGCGCGTTTTCCGTCGTATCGGATAGCGCCGGGAAGGAAGTGATACTGGATGTCCGGGTACTCGATGCCGGCGCGCGAGCGGATGAAGGCGCAGCTCTCAAAATGGTTTGTGGCGCCGAGCCCTGATTTGAAGAGCAGCCACTCGAGCCCGATAAATCCCTTTGAGAAAAGGCCAAGTCGGCCATTCAGCGAGACAGGCTCCTTGCACTTGATCTGCATGTAGACTTCCAGATGGTCCTGCAGATTCTCTCCCACACCCGGCAGATGATGCCGCACCTCTATCCCGACCGCCTTGAGATGGCCGGCATCGCCGATGCCGGAGTGCTGCAGAAGCGCCGGGGAATTGATGGCACTGGCCGCCAGGATCACTTCCTTGCCGACACGGGCAATGAAGGTCTCCCCTCCTCTCTCATACTCCACCCCGACGGCGCGCTTGCCTTCAAAGACGATGCGGCGGGCCCGCGCGCGGGTAACAAGCTCAAGGTTTTTCCGCTTCAGTGCGGGTCGCAGATAGGCATTGGCGGCGGACCAGCGCCGTCCGCCCCAGACCGTCATCTCCATGGCGCCGAACCCTTCCTGTTGTGCGCCATTGTAGTCGTCGGTCACGGGATAGCCGGCTTCCCGACCCGCTTCCACGAAGGCTCGATAGAGCGGATTGGTGCGTTTGCCCCGCGTGACGTGAAGCGGACCGCTCTTGCCCCGCCAGCCGTCTTCACCACCATGCGAGCTTTCCATCCGCTTGAAATAGGGCAGAACGTGCCGGAACCCCCAACCGTCCGCGCCCATTTCCTCCCAGGTGTCGAAATCCTTGGCGTGCCCGCGCACATACACCATGCCGTTGATCGACGATGAGCCGCCGATCACCTTGCCGCGCGGACAGGCAAGTCGACGTCCGCCGAGATGGGGCTCGGGTTCGGTCCGGTAGCCCCAGTCATAGGTGCTCATGTTCATGGGAAACGAGAGCGCCGAGGGCATCTGAATCAACGGCCCGATGTCCGTGCCGCCGAACTCGAGCACCAGCACCGTGTGCTTGCCGTCTTCGCTCAGGCGATGCGCCATGGCCGAACCAGCCGAGCCAGAGCCGACGATCACGTAGTCGAATGCAGTGTTCATTGCCGGCGACCATGCATGGCGATCTGGAGCTCGACGTAACCCCGCAGGAGCCTGCGGGCGCGGTCCGGTCCCGGCGCGCCTCCTTGAAGCGCGTATTGCAGCCAAAGGCCGTCGATCATTGCCGCCGTGCCTTCCGCCGCCGCGGCGGCCTCTGCTTCGGGCATCAACTGGCGAAAGCCGTGCCGGAGGTTGCTTTCGAGGCGGTTCGCATAGATTCTGACAATCCGGCTCAGACTGGCAGAACTCCCGGCCGATCCGTAGAGCGCCAGCCATGCGGTCATGACTTCGACTGAAAACTGCTTGCGATCAAAGCTCGCATCGATGACGGCAAAGAGGCGATCCTGCGGACTGCTCGCGCGCTGCTGGCGTCCGACCACCTCGAGACGCAGCTCTTCAAGCAGAGAGCGCATTGTCTCAAAGATCAGATCATTCTTGTCGTGGAAATAATGGTGGATGATGCCGGTCGACACGCCAGCCTTGCGGGCGATGCGCGCCAGCGTGGCATCCGCAAGTCCGTATTCGTGGATCGACGAGATCGCAGCCGCAATAAGCTGCGCCCGGCGAACGGGCTTCATCCCGACTTTGGGCATCTTTGCACTCCCAGTCCCCCTACAGGAAAGGAATGCTACAGATTTTTAATTGGACGACCAATCAAGAAAACGACGGATCGCTGGCCATTTGCTCCATTCTGCTCTCTCTCAAGGTCAGAATCGCATAAAGCGCCACAGAGACGATCACCACTCCGCCTCCGATCAGCGTCGTGGACGCAGGAACTTCGTTCACGAACAACCACGCCCAGATTGGTCCCAGTACAGTCTCAACAAGGGCCAGAAGCGTGACTTCTGCGGCCGGAATGTAGCGAGACGCCCAAGTGATGAAGGAGAAGCCAAGCCCCACCTGAAAAACGCCGAGAGCCAGTGAATAGAGGAAGTCGGCGGGCGGTATGATCAAGTCTCCGGCCATGAACACCGAAAAACAGAACGCAAGAAAACCGCCAAGGCAGGTCGCCGCCAGCATGTCCCGATCCCTGGCAAGGCGGCAGAGAATTACGAAGATCGCAAATGTGACAACCGCGCCGAACGCATACAGATTGCCGAGCAGCCGCCCGCCGGTGACTGCCCCACTCAGCATGACCGCGACACCGCTCAGAGCAAAGAGCAGGATCAGAGCGGAGCGGAGCGAAAGCCGCTCACCCAGGATCGGCCAGGCCAGTAAAGCAGTCACGAGCGGGGCCATGCTGATCACGAACACGGCATTGGCCACCGTCGTGTTCAGCATGGCGAAGAGATAGAAGCAAAAACCCGACCCGATCGTCACCGCAACGCCGAGCCCCAACGGGGTTATGGCAAGCTTGAGTTGCCGGCCGACCTTGCCCAAGCCTTCGTTTCTGTAGTTCCAGAGAATCAGGAGGATGAGGGTGAACGTGAAGGAGCCGCAGCGATAGGCCAGAATCTGCCAGCCGTCTGCCTGCTCGATAAGGCGCACGAGCGGACCTCCGAAGCTCAGGCAAAGCCCCCCAAGAAGCGCTAAGATCACGCCCAGGGATTGCAGAGATCCCCTCACGGGAGATACACGCCCGTCGGCTCGCTCGCACGCGCCGGAGCCGTTCGCACGCTGGCGCGCACGCTCCGTCTACGCTGCATGGGGCTCACACGGGATACTTCTGCTCTTCCTCAACATACGGTCTGGAGCGCGGGTAAAGCACAAGGTCTGCATCAGGCACCGAATGCGCCGATCACGATGCCCATGATCAGGAGCACACCCAGCCAGTGGCCGCAGTCGATCAGCGTGAGCGACCATTTCTGTCCCTGGAACCGGTGATTGACGATCTGGGTCGTTACGACGAAGCCCAGCCAGACGAAGGCTGCGGTTACCATGCCACCGGTCACACTCACCTGAGAGATATGACCCATCACCCCCGCCAGGAAGTAGGAGATTGCCAGCTGGCACAGAAAGGTCAGCCCGTAGAGAAGCGGGTCCGGCTTGGGCTGTTCGGTCAAGCCGACCGCAGCCATCCACTGCTTGCTGAGAGTTCCGTACCAGATCGCGCCGAAAATGAACGCGGCGACGGCAGCCACAAGCACGGCGACGTAGTTGATTCCTTCAAACTCCATGTGCTGTCCTCCTCAGCCAGAATTCTGCAGAAAGCTAACACACTGGTTTAGTGAGGTCACTTGGAACGTGGCGGATTGTCGAGGCCGCCCATCCGGCAGACCTCCAGCCATTCAGGCTCGGTAACCGGCTGTACGGACAGTCTTACCATCTTGACCAGCGCCATCTCGGCAAGTTTCGGATTGGCTTTCACGTCGCTCAACGTGACCGGATCGGGCATGTCGCAAACAGCCTTGACGTCCACACAGTCCCAGCGCTCGTCGTCGGTCGTGGAGTCCGGATGTGAGAGAGCGCAGACCTCGACAATGCCCACGACATCCTTGCCTGCATTCGAATGATAGAAAAATCCGAGATCGCCAAGCTGCATCAGACGCATGTTGTTGCGGGCCTGATAGTTGCGGATGCCGTCCCACTCTTCACCGACATCCCCCTTGGCCTTCTGCTCGTCCCAGGACCACTTGTCTGGCTCCGATTTGAACAGCCAGTATGCCATGTCTCAACCCTCCGGATTCTTCAGAACCCAGTTCCAGGCTCTGATATCAACGTTCTCAAACAAGCCGGCTTTCGCATACGGGTCGCTGGCAGCAACAGCTTCCGCCTCAGCCATATCCGCCGCTTCAATCACCACGAGACTACCACAGGGCCGGCTCTCGCTGTCGAGAAATGGCCCACCTGCTTTCAACCGCTCACCGAGGCCGCTGAGAAAATCAAGGTGCTCGGGGCGCACACTTGCCCGCAGGTCAAAGGATTCCGGCTTGTCCGTGCAAATCAGCGCAAACAGCATTCATTTCTCTCCATTGTCTCTAAGCTTCTGCCCGGATCGGGCGGTTCAGCAGATTCTCGATCGTAGCATCCACGCCCGTCCGGCCTGAAACGATTGCATGCACCGCGGCTGAAATCGGCATCTCTATCCCCAGCTTTTCCGCAATCTCCACCACAATCCCGGCGGTATATACGCCCTCGCTCACAGAGTTGCGCGCTCCCAATACGTCCTCGACGCTCTGCCCTTGTCCCAGGGCGAGGCCAAGCGACATGTTACGTGACTGTGCACTGTTACAGGTGAGGATGAGATCGCCGAGACCCGAGAGACCAGCCAGGGTTTCGGGCTTTGCACCCAGGGCCACGCCAAACCGCTGCAATTCGGCAAATCCACGGGCGGTCAGCGCGGCCCGGGCGCTGGCGCCGAAACCCTTGCCCTCGACGATACCGCACGCGATGGCCAGCACGTTTTTCACCGATCCGCCGACCTGCGCTCCGGTCACGTCACCGGAGAGGTAGGGCCGGAAAGACGGAATCGCGATGGCATCCGCAACTGCGCGGGTAAGTGGTTCGGATGCTCCGGCAAGTGTCACGGCAGTCGGCAGTCCCCTGGCGACATCAGCTGCAAAGCTTGGGCCGGACAACACCATGACTTCAGCCTGCGGCAGAGCTTCAGAAAGCACCTCACTCAAAAGCTTGCCTGTTGTCTGCTCGATACCTTTCGCGCAGATCGCGACCGGGGTCCCGGGCTCAAGGTGCTCATACAGGTTTTCCGCCACCGCACGCGTGGCCTGCGCTGGAGAGACCAGCAGAACAGCGTCAGCCTCTGCGACAAGAGAATGGTCCGTACTGGCCCGTATGCCGTCGTCCAGCGCTATGCCCGGGAGAAAGAGTTCGTTCTCGTGCCGCGCATTGATCGCATCGGCGACTTCGCTCTCCCGCGCCCAGAGCGCCACGCGCCGCCCAGCCCGGCGGCCGACCGTCGCAAGCGCTGTTCCCCAGGCGCCACCGCCAACAACAGCAATGGATTTGATCTGAGTGGCCATTTTCTGTCAGACCTTTGATCCCGCTTTGCCGGATCCCAGAACAGGATCAGCTGATTCGTCGAGCGGCCACCTGGCCCGGGCGCTGACCTCGAATGGATCAGAACGTCCCAACGCCAGGCGCTCTCCCCCTGCCCAGGCAATCATCGCCGCGTTGTCTGTGCACAGCCATT
>JBCCEL010000040.1:0-25395 GCA_039030315.1 Pseudomonadota bacterium | reverse complement strand
TGACTATTGCATCCGGATTGTGCCAGCTGCCATAGCCGTTGACCCCCGGAGGCACATGCATGGCGATGAGCACCTTGTGCCCGGCATCGCGGGCGGCTTGCAGTTCGCCGCGCAACCACTCGATCTGTCCGTTCGCATCGTCTTGCCTGACTGACGGGCTAACACAGGTACCGGCAAAGCCGCCGTAGTTCGGATTGAAGATTACCGAGTTCAGAGTAACTACCCGCAAGTTCGGTGAGGTTCCCGCGCCAGCCGGTGCTCCGAGCGGATAGACCGAATAATAGCCTTTCGCCAGGTTGTCCCGGTTGATGAAGTCTGCAGGCTTGCTGTTAACCACTGGCCAGGCCTTGGGGTCCGAAGCATGGTCGAAGGGCGTCTCGCCGCCTTCGGTGAAGGCGCAGTAATCGGGTGCAACGGAATCGTTGTTGCCGGGCACGTAGATCAGCCGCTTGCCTGTCCCCGCAACGATCGACTGGAGGCCGTCCAGAACGGCACGGAACTGGGTTTCGCGCCGTCCCGCATCCATGTTGTGCGCCGGCAGATCACCGAGATAGATGACAAAGCCCGGGTTCTTTTCAGCCACCAGGCGCTTGCTCTCGTCCTGGGCGCGCGTCCACAGGATCCTGCTGGTTTCCTGTTGTGATCCCCAGACGTCCTGAGCGTTCCCGTCATAGTGGACGTCGGACAAGGTCAGAAATGTTCCCGAAGGTGAACCGGCCTCGCCTGCGCCGCCCGGCAGTGCAAATGCCGCAATCGACGAGGCGAGAACAGCAACCGACAGACTTTTTCTACGCACAGAGCTAAAATCAATTCGGCCAGCCATCGCCAACACTCCCACTCCGTTGAGATTTATCAATATCAGCAACAAGTTCGCGATAAAAGGCGGGCGGCCACTTTTGGGATCTCGGAATCTCCGTGCCGTGAAGTGTGCCAAGCAATCGTGCAGCAACTATAACGGCTTGCTTTCTACCAGATTCCGATTGAAGGCAGACCGCTTCAGGGTCGATTTCAGTTTCGCTCAGTTCACCGGCGACTGATCGAGGTGCCTGCTGAGGGCGGCCTTGAGGCCATGCACCGAAACCGGTTTGGGCAGATAGTCGTCCATGCCGGCATCGAAGCAGCTCTCCTTGTCCCCCTTGAGCGCATGGGCCGTGACTCCGATAATGGCTGCATGCTCGCCACTGCCTTCGTCCTGCTCAACCTGGCGAATTGCGCGGCAGGCTTCGTGGCCGTTCATCTCCGGCATTGAGACGTCCATGAGGATGACCTTAGGGCGGTGCAGCTTCCAGCTCGCCACCGCCAACTTTCCGTTCTCGACGATCTTGAACCGGTGATCCGTCGTCTCAAGGATCTGGGCGAACAGCATCTGGTTCACCTCGTTGTCTTCAGCCACCAGGACGTCATATTCACCTGTGCCCGCCGGTGCTGCGGTTGTCTCACTGGCCGCGGGGATCCCGGAGGGAGTTCCAGCATCCTCCTGAGCCTTCACAGCTTCGCGATGCACGCCGCCAGGCTGTCCCGTCTCCTGGGTTATGAGCTTGGCCAAATCCGCCATGGAAGACGGCGGGTCTTTTGATTCCTGACCACGCGCTTTGCTGATGACTTCGACAATCGTTTCCAGCATCATCGACGAGCGGGTTGGCTTTGTCAGCGTCGCCTCCGGAACAACTTCCCCCAGCGCCGAGCGCATGCCGCCCACATCCACCGATGTCAGAAGCAAAACCGGGATCCCGGAAATGGCCGGATCAGCGCGCATCTCCCGCAGCACTTCAAGCCCGCTCATTTTCGGCATTTGGTAGTCCAGGACAACCAGATCTATGTCGATGTCATGTTTCCTGGCCTTGCGCATGAACTCCAGACCCAACGGGCCGGACTCCAGCTCAGCATGCTCGAAGTTCCACGCACTCATCTGTTCCGACAGAATCGAGCGGTTCACCGGATTGTCGTCGATGATCAGGATCCGCGCGTCGGTGACGTCAACAGGCACCTTGGGCCGGCCGCGTGCATTTTCTTTGACTGGCAGTGGAATAGTGAACCAGAAGGCCGAACCGCCGCCCTCCCGGCTCTCAACGCCAATCTCCCCGGCCATCAGTTCAACGAGCGAAGAAGCGATTGTCAGGCCCAACCCGGTGCCTTCATGCTTCCGCGTCGCGGAATTGTCCACCTGCTGAAACTTGTCGAAAATGCTTGCGAGCTTGTCCTCCGGAATGCCGACGCCCGTATCTTCGATCCGGAAGTTCAAGCTCGCCTTCTTTTCGTCTTCCATCTCGCCCGAGACGTTGACAAAGACGTGGCCGGAATCGGTAAATTTGACGGCGTTGCCGAGCAAATTTGTGAGAATTTGACGAATACGTCCCACGTCACCGATAAAGGTGGAGGGCAAGGCCGGATCGACCCGAACGATCAGTTCCAGTTTCTTCTCGGCCGCGCTGGTGGAAATCAGCGTCGCCACATCCTCAACGGCTTCCGCCAAATCAAAAGGATCGACGGAGAGTTCAAGCTGGCCGGCGTCGATCTTGGAGAAGTCAAGAATATCGTTGATAATCGTAAGCAGCGACGCGCCTGACTTGACGATCATGTCGGCAAACATCTTTTGCTTCGGCGCCAGTTCGGTCGCCTGCAGAAGCTCGGCCATTCCCATGACACCGTTCATAGGTGTGCGGATCTCGTGGCTCATGTTCGCGAGAAACTCGCTCTTTGCGCGATCCGCCAGTTCGGAGCGGGCATTAGCCGCCTCGAGAGCCTGCTCGCGCAACTTCATATCCGTGATGTCAGTGAGCGTGAGTGTCAGGCCGCCAAGCGAGTTGGGCACACGGTCGGCCCTGATGATTTTGCCCCGTCCGGCCTTTCTCTCCACTTGCGCGACTTCGCGCTTCTCGAATGTTTCAAGCAGAGTGTCGTAAAACGCCCGACCCTCCTCGCCGGCACCGAAATCTCCGCGCTCATACTGGTAGTCGAAGAAAGCACGCCAGGGTTTGCCGACATCCAGGATACTCTTCGGCACGCCGTTCAATTCCCGCGCCCGCGGGTTGCAGAACTCGATGTTCTCTTCACCCAGCACGATGATCCCCTGAACACTGCCGACTGTGACTTCGTTCAGCAGATCAAGAGAGCGCCTCGCCTCTTCCTTCGCCATTTCGGCAATATTGCCGGCGTTCTCCAATTGCCGCTCGCGCTGTTTGGCCGAGGTGATGTCGACAACCTGGCCAAGGACCCAGCCCTCTTCACCGATGGGGCGATTATGTATGATGGCCTCGACGACACTGTTATCAGGACGCGACAACGTCACATCGTATGAGAAGACGGACGGTTCAGCGGGGAGCGCTGCACCCGGGCGATCTATACACTGGATGTCATTAAACAGCTCGCTGTCCGGCTTTCCAATCACCTCGGACTGTGCAAAGCCAAAGTGTTCGCAGCACGCCCGGTTGGCAAGAACATAGCGGCCGTCGGCGTCCTTGACAAACGCAGCCCCGGGCAGGAGATCCAGCAGGGGTCGCAGTTGGCTTGCTTCGAGAGTCTCAAGCATGAAACCGATCTCCGGGGGCTGACCGTTGTCCGCAGTAGAAACCGGATCGGCACTTGCTGTGCCGGTGTCGATGCGTTCTCTCATCACTGCCCTCCTGATGCCGCCACTTATGCGGGTCTGCGATGATCTCCTTTCCAGCCTGAGCTGGTTACACTCCTGATTGCCGACTCTTAAAATAGCGCAAGTGGATGCCTGATTCGTACCTCAAATGATTCTGCCAGCCTAAACCACTTTTTGGCGGATTTCGGGGAAATTCCGGATACGCGGATCGCCGTGAAGCCGGTTCGGACAGCCAGACGGGTCTTAACTAGTTGCCTAGGCAACCAAAATTTAGTAACCTAGGCAACTATCCTGACCGGCCACGCGGACCTTTTTCGTTCATGGACGAAGATTTCGACAGCAATATCGGCTTTCTCGTGCACGACGTGGCCCGCCTCATGCGCACCATGTACGACCGCCGGATGGCGCCCCTCGGACTGACGCGGGCGCAATGGTGGGTTCTCAACCATCTCTTTTTCCACCAGGGCATCAGTCAGACCGAACTGGCCTCCCTGCTCGATATCGAAAAGGCCGCGCTCGGGCGCCTGCTTGACCGGATGGAGGCAAAAGGCTGGATTGAACGGCGCCAGGATGATCAGGACAAGAGGGCCAAACGGATCTTCCTCACCGAGAACGTGCAACCGACCTTGCAGGTCATGCGCGATCAGGCGGCGGTGACCCGCGACGAGGCCGTGCGGAGCCTGAGCGCGGCAGAACGCGAGACGCTCACGGAAATCCTGCGCCGCATGCGCGATGATCTGTCTCTGCTGACTGCAGGAGAAACCCAGGAGGCGGCCGAATGAGTGACGAAGCACCGCCAGCCCAGACAGACCTGCCGCCTCCCGTGAAACCATCACGATTCAAACGCTTCAGACGGTTCATCATGCGGTTGACGGTCATGGTCGTCATCCCTGCCGCCGCGGCGCTGGCGGGCGTCACTTACTACTACTCCGGCGGGCGCTACGTGACGACCGAGAACGCCTTCATCAAGGCCCCGATCACCTCCGTCGTCTCCCAGGTGTCGGGCCGGGTGGAGAGGATCTTGGTGCGTGAGCATGACGTGGTGGTTTCCGGCCAGAAACTGCTGCAGCTGGAGCGTCACGAGTTTGAACTGAAGGTGGAGGAGGCCAAGGCCAATCTCGCCGCTGTCGTCCAGGAAATCGAAAACAGCCGGGCCGAACTGCGCCGCGTGCGCGCCGAGATGAAGGTGGTGCAGGAGCGCCAGCGCTATCTCGCAACCGCCTACAAGCGCGAAGAGGAGCTGGCGAAGCAGGGCATCGGGCTGAAGACCAAGCTGGACGAGGCGCAGCATCTGATGCTGTCGGAAGAGCGCAACCTGATCGCCACGCGTGAGAAGGAAAGCGCTGCGCTGGCTGCCCTCGGCGGCAATCCCGACCTTCCGGATGAAGCACATCCCAAGCACATCGCCGCCACGGCCCGCCTCAACCGCGCGCATCTCGATCTGCAACGCTCCGAGCTCATCGCTCCCGCCACCGGTATCGTGGCGCGCCTCAACCTGGAGCGCGGAGAATACATCAAGGACGGCGATGACCTGTTCGCCATCGTCCAGACGAACGACAACTGGGTCGAGGTCAACCTGAAGGAAACCCAGCTCACCCACATCAAGGTCGGCCAGAAGGCCACATTCGTGGCGGAATCCTATCCGGATGTGGAGTGGACGGCGGAGGTCAAGGGGATCAGCCCGGCAACCGGTGCCGAGTTCGCCGTGCTGCCGCCGCAGAATGCGTCCGGCAACTGGGTGAAAGTGGTTCAGCGGCTGCCCGTACGGCTGCGCATCCATCGGGATGAAAACGCCGATCTGCCAGAACTTCGCGCGGGCATGTCGGTGGCCGTCAGCATCGACACCGAGCGCCAGCGAACTGCCCCTCCCCTGATCTCCGGCGTGCTCGCCGCCACCCGTAACATCGTGGGTGCTTCTGCCGGCCAATGAGTTCAGACGCCGTCGCAAGCACAGGTGCCGGGACTTCATCCAAATGGCTGATCCTCGGCACGGCGACATTCTGCACCATCCTCTATGCCATGGCGGTGACCATCGCGTCCGTCGCCCTGCCGGATATGCGCGGCGCCATGTCGGCCACCCAGGACCAGATCACCTGGACCATTACCGGTAATATCGTCGCCACCGCTGTCGCCACGCCACTGGCCGGGTGGTTTGCCGGGCGCTATGAGGTCCGGCCGATCCTGCTCGTCAGCGTGATCGGCTTTATTCTCAGCACCCTGGCGTGCGGCATGGCCCAGACGCTGGAGCAACTGGTGGTCGCCCGTGTCGCGCAAGGGGCCTTTGGAGCGCCACTGGTGCCGCTGGCGCAGGCGATCGTGCTGGCTGTCTTCCCGGCAAGCCAGCGCTCGCTATCCATGTCGGTCTGGAGCATGGGGGCGATCCTCGGGCCGATTATCGCGCCAACCCTCGGCGGCTATCTCGGCGAGCATTTCGGCTGGCGCTGGATCTTCTTTCTCATGGTGCCGTTCGGCGGGGTGGCGCTCGGCTGCATCATGCTCTTCATCCCCAAACTGAAACTCGGCGAGAGCAAGCCGCTGGACTGGACTGGCTTCCTGGCCCTCGCGGTCGCCATGGCCGCCCTGCAGATCATGTTCGACCGGGGCGAGCGCAATGGCTGGTTCGACAGCATGGAGACGGTGATCGAAGCCTCGATTGCTGCCCTCGGCTTCTACCTCTTCGTGGCGCAATGCGTCACGGCCAAACGTCCCTTCCTCGATATCGGGATCTTCAAGGACCGGAACTATACGCTCGGGCTCTTCCTCGTCTTCTTCTTTGGCATGCTGAATTTCGTGCCCATGGTGCTCTTCCCGCCGCTCCTGCAGGAGCTGCGCGGCTATCCCCAGTCGATTATCGGGTTGCTCATGGGCTCACGGGGTTTCGGCACCTTTATCGGATTTACGCTCATGGCGTTTGCGGGCAGGGTCGATCCGCGCATCCCCATGACCGTCGGCTTTTTCCTGCAAGGCTATGCCGGCTGGGTCATGGCCGGCTTTGGCATCAACCTGACGACCTGGGACGTCGCCTGGACCAGCGCACTCCAGGGTTTCGGAGTGGGTCTCTGCTGGGTGCCGGTGACTGTCGTCGCGTTCTCGACGCTCAATCCGAAGCTCATCCCGGAAGCCACCGCCCTCTTCCAGCTCCTGCGGAACCTGGCGTCCAGCATGTTCATCTCAATAAGCGTCGCCGTGGTCCTGCGCACCGGCACGATTGCGTACGCGGAATCCGCCGCGGACCTCAACGTCTGGGCCGAGGGCCTCCGCCACATCACCTCGCAAACGGTGTGGGACATTGAAACCCTCCGCGGCCTGGCCGGCCTCAGCAGCGAACTCCAACGCCAAAGCCTCATGATCGGCTACATCAACGCCTTCAAGATGTTCGCGATCACGTCGTTCCTGGCGATCCCACTGATCTTTTTGTTGAAGGTCGGCAAGCGAGGCTGATAACCGATTGGCGGACAAGTTGATCTTGAGCAGCAGTTGCTGCACAATTTAACATGGCACATCATGAACCTAGTTCCGGGTGCCAAGAATTCTAACTCTGCCGTGAGTTAAGCATTCCAAATAGCACTCCTGCACCGGTAGAAAATGTGTGAGTGAAGGTACTAAACAAAGAACTCAAAAATGAACTGGCATCTGGGTCGTTGAGCAGAGGTTGCAAAGCCGTGAGCACGCATGCTCCGATGCCGCTGAACGCTGTGAGGCAGGCCACAGTCCAGAAAACCCGTTCTCCAAAATCTTGAGTCTTCATATCAATTACAGTTTGCCGAAACTAGTTGATACGAGTGGTTCATAAGCTCAAGGCCCCAGGTTGGGGTTTTGATAGGGTTCAAAAATATTTTTTTGACGAGCATCAAAAGTGCCGCTTGCTGCCTTTAAGTTAGGATGGTGTTAAATCGACCTAACCGGAGGATTTCCCCGTTGGCGTCGCATTTTCGCTTTGGAGAACCAAATGCCCGAGAATGAGAACCCTCCTGTCCTAGCCTCCTTGGAGCAGGTGCTCGAGGAAATGGAGAGCTCCGAATTTATCTCTGCGCTGTTCGATGGTCAGAATATTAGAAGAGATGTTATCCAACGTTTGCGTCGGGGTGCCTGCAGGATCGTCTCAAAAAAGGCTGCGAAGAACCGTAGCCTGTTTTATTTGGTTGATGTGATCAACCGTGGGATCGACGACGAGGACATCGAAGGGTTAATCGGGAAATGCGTCACACTGTTTTCATCCACGGACACAACTAGATTACCTTGGTATCCGGAGCTAGCGCCTCTGCATGTCTTCGTTCTCAGAGCATCTGCGGTTGCTATTCTCAGTTTGGCTCGGTCGAATGTAAGAGATTCAATGAGATATGTGACATACGATTTGGAGACGCTTGAACAGGAATATGGCTCCATTGATACGACAGCAAGCCTGATTGAAAATCGCGACGTTCTGAATAAGTTGAAAGATTATATCGCGAACAAGATCGACAACAATCTGCACCGATTGCCTCGTACAGCTGACCGCGAATTCGAACAACCGAAAACAGAACGATTGTTCAAGCTCCTCCCGGCATTCATCTCAATATGCTGTGAATGTGACGCGATCAAAGACGGAGGAAATTTGGATCGATCACAAATAGTTGCCGAGTTCCAAAAGCGCGGAACTGTGGTAGTGTTAGATGAAGTGTCAAATCTCCGAAATTTACTCCGGCGAGAAGCTGAGCGCTTTGAGGCTGATTCCCGAAACTCCTCCTTCGAGAGCCGAATCAAGGAACCGGAGGCGTAATCATGATTGATTCTTTCAGCAATGAGCTTTTGCCCGAGACTGATTTCGACAGTGTCGAGCGGGAAAAAGTCCGCAACAGTGACGCAGTATCGTTTGACGAGCTGGCTCAGGAACTCGGCGATGCAATATTCTCGGATCATGGCTTCGATCCAAAGGTGGACACTGCAACACTCAGAGCGTTCGATGCAGCGGTGCGCTTCGCCCTGGAGGTTCCAACGGATGCGATAGCTACTGAAAACATCGATCACGGCTCCACCATTCGAGCCATTTCAGAGCCCGACGATTGGGATCTTTGTTCCCCTTTCGGAAAGGAACCAACTAATGTATTTGATCTCATGGACCGGCTCTATCAGATTTATCAAGTAATGGTCGACGATCCTTGCTTCGACGACCTGGCGCAAGACATAGCAGGGGTTATCAATGAAGTGGATGCGCGTCGTCTTCTAGCCGTCCGTATTGCACAAGAAGAGGAACATGGTGGTGGAAATAAGGCACTGCACTAGCAGGCCCTTTGAGGCACCCTTCCTAAGTATTTGAATATGACCAAAGCTCCCAAGTGGGTGTTTGACTAAATTTAAAGCGATCAATTGTTAGAGCGCTCTGATTTTGACTTGTACACTTGTCAAGATCTAGACTATGCAGGACACTTGAGAAACAATTGGTTTTCAAGTCGCCGCCAACTTCCGGGGCATCGATACTCATCTCCATTTCGTGGTCATTTGTAAGTCGTGGAGCCCATTGCGGCATCACAACATTGACATCCCCCCAACCCATCCCTATCTCCCCCTCGAAGGGCGCGGAGCCCCTGCCGCTCGCTGGCATCTGCCATGGTGAAGCTCCGTTGACGATCTCATCATCCACCACATTCATCTGAAGTGCGGAGTTGAGGGTAACGCGAGCGCCGTCTGGTTTTCCGCATTCACAACAGCTGAATGAGGTTCATGATGACTATGACCACCCCCCTTCCCTCTGTGGACACCCTGAAGACCCAAGCCAGGCGCCTGCGCGCTGAATTGGCAAAATCCGGCACAACCATCGGCCATTCGGCCGCGCTGGAGCTCACGGCCAGGCAGCAGGGCTTCAAGGACTGGAACACCCTTCACGCCGCCGCCGGGAACAGGCCGGCTCCCGCACCGTTCAGTCTCGGCCAGCGGATCTCCGGGCGCTATCTGGATCAGCCGTTCACCGGCGAGGTCACAGGCGTCCAGGCGCTCTCAACGCCGGACATGTTCCGCGTCACGCTGCACTTCGATCAGCCGGTGGACGTTGTCACGTTCGAAGGTCTGTCGAACTTCCGCCAGCGCGTCTCCACCGTGATCTCCCGCGACGGCATTAGCCCGGAGAAAACCTCCAACGGCAAGCCGCATCTGGTGCTGCGGCTCTAAAGCTGCCGCACTTTACCCATCCGTCATTCCCGCGCAGGCGGGAATCCAGAGCGTATTCCGCAAGTTCCATAGACTGCCGCTCTGGACACCCGCCTTCGCGGGTGTGACGATGGGGGCGCGGGCGTGACGAGGGGTGCAGACGCGATATTGGGTGCAGGCGTGACGAGGGTTGCAGGGGTGCTGCGGCCCTGGACCCTCGTGTCAAGCCCGAGGGCGGCAGAGTTGAAACCGCCAAGCCGGTGTGCCGTCATCAGCACTTGCATCAACCTGAGGAATTGAGTGCGTTCCAGCGGAGTTCGCCGTACAGTCCTGGCGCTCGCGACAAAGGACCATCCGTCATGACTACTCACGAACAGTTCATGCGCCGGGCAATCGCGCTGTCGCGCGAAGGCATGGCGAAGGGCTCCGGCGGGCCCTTCGGGGCCGTGGTCGTGCTGGACGGCGAGATTGTCGGCGAAGGGCACAACCGGGTGCTGGAGACCAACGATCCGACCGCCCATGCGGAGGTGGTCGCCATCCGCAATGCGGCGGCCAACCTGGAACGGTTCTCGCTGGAGGGCTGCGTCATGTACTGCATCGGCCTTTCCTGCCCCATGTGCATGGCCAGCATCTTCTGGTCGCGTATCGACAAGCTCTACTATGTGCTGCCGCCGGAGGAGGCCGAGGATATCGGCTTTGACGACAAGTACTTTTTCGATGAGCTGGCAAAGCCGGTCGAGCAGCGTGATTTTCCAGTCGAGGCGATGCCCGGACTCTTTGACGAAGCGCGGGAAGTCTACCAGATGTGGAAAACCAAATCGGACCGCACGCCGTACTGATCATCACTGGCAAGAGAGATTGATCGCCTCATGAGAACACTGGCCGCCTTCGTGTTTCCCGGGTTTCAGACCCTCGATTTCTATGGTCCCATGGAGATGCTCGGCGGCATGCGCGGCGAGATTTCCATCGTCACCGTGGCAGAGACAATGGAGCCGGTGCCGAGCGTGCATCACCAGCGTATTCAGCCGGACAGGACAATCGCCGAGGGCAGCGACTACGACCTCCTCTTCCTGCCCGGCGGCGATACGGCCCTTGAGGCGGCAAAGAAGCCGGCGGTCACGCAATGGATCGTCGATACATCAGCGCAGGCCGAGCTCGTGATGGCCGTCTGCACCGGCACCGTTCTTCTCGCCACCACCGGCGTTCTTGACGGCCGCAAGGCCACCACCAACAAGATCGATTTCACCAGTACCGTTCACCTCGGGCCAGGTGTGGAGTGGGTCCGCCAGGCCCGCTGGGTGGAGGACGGGAAGTTCTTCACCTCGTCAGGCGTATCCGCCGGCATCGACATGAGCCTTGCCGCCCTGGCGCATCTTTTCGGAAGGGAGGTTGCTGACGAGATGGCGGACGGCACGGAGTACGAATGGCACGACGATGCCGGCTGGGATCCGTTTGCGAAGAGCGCCGGCCTCGTGTGAGAGGTTCCCGATGACTCTCAATCGTCGTCCTGCTGAGCTAGCCGCGAGAGCCAGACCGAGACCAGAAGCGTCATCACGGCGCCGAACTCGGCATACTGAAGGAGCTGCCAGGACACAGGATCGGCGCCGTTGACTTTCGCCGTAGTAAACATTTCGCCGATCCAGTCGATGGTGAAGAGTTCGATGGGCCCAACCCCCACCGAAATCATGCCGACGATGAGGCCGCCGAAGAGGCCGACAAATGCAGCCATGGGATGGCGGGCGCTGGGGCTTGTGGCGTACTCGTCCACTCTGAAACCGTACTTGACGAAGGATGCAAGCCAGAGCGCAAGGAATCCGAACAGGAGGGCGATCTGCGGAAGCGCGAATAGATCGCCCTTGCTGAGATCATAGGCACTGGGAATGAGCACCGCGGAGAGGGCGGCGGCAGCCAGACCCACGTATTTCGGCCAGTGGGCCTCGAAATGCGGCTCTTGTTTCGGGTACGACTGGCGCAGCTCCGCCATCCGCGGATCCTCCCGCGCGACCGCATAGTTTGCTGCACCCGCCTGTCCACGCTGACCGAATGTCGCCATCTCACTCTCCCCGGGATCTGGAAATTGCTAATCCGATTAAAGCGACAGATCATTTATGGAAGGCTAACATTGGAGACCGGTTGATTTGCAGAATCTGATCGCTGCAACAAGCCTATACTGGGGGGAACATGATTGATCTTCAGCAAAAAGGCGTTCTTCCGGCGCTGGTGTCCTATACCGTGCCCTACCCGGAACTGGGAAACGACCCGGATGGCTGGGGCTGGATCCGCATTGCCTTGCGCTCGTTTCATGAGCATTTTCCCGGCCAAGAGGTGCTGGTTGTCGATAACGACAGTGACGACGATGTCTATCGCGCGAAGAGGAACTGGCTGCATTCCTATGAGTTGGCCAAGGTTATCCGCAATCCGGAGACGCAGAAGACAGGCTTCTGGCGCGACCATCATCCCCGGAGCAATCACCACCACGGCAACGGGTTGGACCTTGCCGTACGGCACTGCCGGAAGCATGGTTACGGCTACCTGCTGATCTTTGAGCCCGATTGCCTGATCGAAGGCGCCGCATGGGCGGATGCCCTGTGGCAGGGCGCCGAGACCGGTGCCTGGATTTCCGGCTTCAACCATTGCAATCACAGCAGTCGGATCATCCATGTGTGCCCGAGCATCTGGGACGTCAACGCCCCTCCCTGTGAGATCAGCTTTGCCCGCCAGCCGATGACTGAAGACCGGCAGCACCCACGGTTTGAGGACATGACCCGACTGCGTGCTGATGCGGTAAACTGGAGCCACTGGGACACCGGACAGAGGAACTGGTGGACCGCCGCCCTTGCCGACAAGGTGCACTGGGTGGAGCCGAAGCCCGATGACTTCACGCACTACTGGTCAGGGAGCGGCTACATTGCCCGCCAGGATCTGCGCGGTCATGAAGACTATGATAAGCTCCGGCCATACTTGGACTAGCAGTCGCAGAGCGTCCGGATTCGGGCGGCGGTCATTCTTGATCAGGTCTGGTAGCGCTCAACGGTTTCCATGTTGACCTCTACGCCGAGGCCCGGCCCGTTCGGGATGGCAATCAGACCGTCTTCCATCATCCAGGGCTCTTTAATCAGGTGCTGCCGGAAGGGGTGGTCGGAGCGGTCATATTCCAGGACGGGCTCCTTGGCGAAAATAGAGTGATGCGGCGCCGGCAGCGTGGCGATGAACTGCAGGGAGGCTGCCTGCGCCACGGAGCTGCCCCAGACATGCGGATTCACGGCGACGCCAGCCGCATGAGCGAGGGCCGCAATGTCCCTCGCCGCCGTCACCCCGCCGCACGAGCCGATATCCGGCTGGGCAACATCAATGCCACCGGCCTTGATCAGCGGATAAAAGCCAAACGGGGAGTGCTCGTTCTCGCCGCCTGCGATGGGAACAGACAACTTTGAACGCAATTCCGAGTAACCCTCGACATCTTCGGGCACGACCGGCTCCTCATACCAGCGCATATTGAACTGCTCGAGTTCACGGCCAAGCCGAAGCGCCTCTGCGCGGCCGTAGGCGTGGTTCGTGTCCACCATGAGTTCGATGGATGGATCAGCCAGCGCTTTGGCCACGGCGTGCATGACCTCAAAATCGTCATCAAGGCCAAACCCCAGCTTGACCTTCATGGCAGTGAAGCCGGCCGCCTTGTGATGGCGCGCCTCTTCTGCCAGCCGCTCCGCCTCGCCCTTGCCCTCAACGCGGTAGAAGCCAGTGGCGTAGGGCCGCACACTCATCCGGTGCGCACCACCAAGCAGACGGTGGATGGGCTGCTGGTAAACCTGGCCGCAAAGATCCCAGAGCGCGATGTCGATAGCGCTGATCGCGGCCATGACCGAGCCCTTGCGGCCATAGTCGCGGGACTTTGCATACATCTGCTGCCACAGCACCGCAGGCTTCAGCGGATCGGCGCCGAGAAGCGCGGGCTTGAACGCGTGCTCGATCGCGGCAGAGGCAATCTCCGGCGGCTCAAGTCCTTGGGCGAAAGCCTCTCCCCATCCGATGTGCCCCTCGCTGCCGGTGATCCTCACCAGGGTGGCGGACCGCTGCCTCACCCAGCCTTGCGAGAAGGCAAACGGGGTTTCCAGCGGTGTCTTCAGGACGAAGACATCGACGGCGGCAATCTTCATCGGGAGTGGCTCCGTCACTGCTGCAGAAAAACGGGGATCTGAGCCGCGGTCACGATCTTCTGGGTGGCCCGGCCGAGACCGAAGATCGAGTCCATGGTGCTCTCTCCATAGGCACCCATGACCAGGAGGTCTCCCGAAAGATCCGCCACCGCCTTCAGCAGTGACCGCGCCCGTCCGCGGGCCGTGAGTTGGTCAGAGGGATAGTGCGCCACCGATATCTCCACGCCATGGGCCTTGAGGTAGCGTTCCAGCCCGGAGAAACTTTCTGCGGGCAGGCTTTCGCCGGCGAGCACTACTACCGCGGATGACAGCTTCAAAAGCGGCAGGGCCGATTTCACGGATGCAATTGCCTGCCGGCTGCCGTTCCAGGCGATTACGGGCCGCGTCGCTATCCGGGCAGGGGCGCGAGGCGGAGCAATAAGGACGGGCGTACCGGTTTCAAACAGCCCGATGTTGAAGCTGACAATCGAAGGTCCTTGCTCCTCCGATAATCGTTCGATGACGATCAGATCGGAATAAGGACCCAGCCGGCTGATGATCTCCGCTTCTGAATCAAGGGTCTCCGACCAATCGGAGCCGTGCCAGCGGGCACAAACTTCGTTGTAGGCGGTTTTCGCACGTTCGGCCGTCCGATGGGCTGCGTCCACATCGCTTCGGATCGCGGCGACTTCAGCAGCGTTGTAGACTGAGGGAGAGAGCCCGGTGGGGTGCACCACGCTGATGTTCGCCTCCAGGCCGCGCGCAACCAGCATGGCGGACGTCAGCGATGACGCATCGTTGTCGCTGCCATCAATAACAATGAGGAGGCGCTTCATGGCAGGTCACCCAGCAGAATCAGTGGGAGGTTTCCCCACCCCCTGATAGATCCTGCGCGGCTAGTTCGCAAAGTAACTTTCCAGCTCGTAAATGCGCTGCTGGTAGACACTGCGCAGGCAGCCAACCTGATCGCCGCAGCGGTTGCGCCGACGCAGCCAGGCCTTCTGCGTATTTCGAATCTCGCGCCGGAGATGAGACGAGTCGTACCGCGCACGCTTATAGGCGGTGTTCATCACGTCATCTAGGTTTCCCAGATCAGCGTTATCGCAGACCGCCCATTCTGCATCAGGCGAGTTTTCATGCACGTTCGCGCACCAGGGCGGCAGAGCTTGCGCAGGCCCGGCCGCTGCGAGCATCGATAAACCAAATAGAGCACACAGGACGGGGAAGGACGTTTTCATTGTTATTCCTTTTTTGTTTGTTCCCACTCCCTCAATCAGAAGGATATCGCCCTGTCATGGAACGGACAAGGCTCAAGCTTGAATACCTACCCGAGCTCCTCCAACAGCACCGGCAATTGTGTCATCTGCTCAAATATCCGTAGCGCACCGGCATCCTTGAGTTTGTCGGCCGTCTTCGGCGTGCAGTGACGCCCGCCGACAAATCCGAGAACCGGGATATCCAGCTCGCGGGCCGCAAGCGTGCCGGAGGCGCCGTCTTCAATGAGGACAGAGTTACGCGGTGAGGCGCCAGTCTGCCGCAGCACGTGTTCCAGGAGATCCGGTGCCGGCTTGGGCCGGGCCACGTGCTCCGCGCTGTAAACATGACCATTGAAGTGCGACAGCAAACCGGTCTGGCCAAGCGTCACCTGCAACCGCGCGATTCCGCTGTTTGAGGCAACGCTCTTTTTGGCGGGCAAGCCGGCAAGTACTTCTTCAACACCAGCGACGGGCTCCAGTTCCGCCTCGAACAGAGCGTACAGCCTCCGTGTGTGTCGTTCGACGAAGTCATCTGGCAGACCGATGCCGAACTGCTCCTCAAAGAGCGCATACATCGCCGCATCGTTCAGGCCGACATAGTGCTCCAGGACATGTTCAGGCGTTACATCCGCGCCAAGTTCGGAAAATACTTCCGCCTCGGCCCGGCAAGCCAGCCACTCGCTGTCGATCAGGACTCCATCGCAATCGAAGATCACATGCTCGATCGCCATGTGCGGTCAGCCGGCCTTCCGACTGGCGACGCCCTCCGCCATGACGCAGAGCAGCTCGAACATCATCGTAGCACCCGCGAGCGCCGTGTAGCCGGAGGGATCAAAGGGCGGAGAAACCTCGACCACGTCCGCACCCACAATGTTAAGACCGCGCAAACCTCTGAGCAGCGCCTGGGCCTCGCGGGTTGTGAACCCGCCAACCTCAGGCGTTCCGGTGCCAGGTGCAAAGGCCGGGTCGATACAATCGATGTCAAAACTGACATAGACCGGGTCATCGCCGACAAGTGCCCGCGCCTCCTCCATCACCTTCTCCGTTCCGAGGGCAACCGCTTCCTCAATGTCCATCAGGCGAACGCCCTTGGCTTCGCCATATTCCCGATCGGCGAAATCGTAGGCCGAGCCTCGAAGGCCGATCTGGATGGTCTTTTCGGGGTTGAGTACGCCATCCTCAATGGCCCGGCGGAACGGCGTTCCGTGGGTGAACTTGAAGCCTTCAAAATAGCCGTCGAACAGGTCCGTATGGGCGTCAAAATGGATCATGGCCACCGGCGCCTTTTCCCCGACCGCCTTCAGTATGGGCAAGGAAATGAGATGGTCTCCTCCAGCCGTCAACGGAATGATCCCCCGTCCGATGACGTCTCTGAAGAAGGTCTCAATGCGGTTCATCCCATCCATGACGTCCACCGGATTTGCTCCGGTGTCGCCCAGATCGGCCACGTTGCAGAGGTCAAAGGGCGAGAACCTGAAAACATGATGCTTGTGCCGCGTCATCGCGGACATGTCGCGAATCTGCCGCGGGCCATGGCGCGGCCCGGCGCGGTTTGTTGTCCCGCCGTCCCAGGGAACGCCTATGAGGCCGATATCCACATCGTCCGCATCCGCTGGCTTCACATGCGGCAGGCGCATGAAGGTAGCAATGCCGGCAAACCTCGGTACTTCCATGCCGGAAAGGGGTTGATAGCCGGTGGTCATGGCGTTGGGCTCCCTGATTGACTTCGACTGGCGCTTATGCCGAAAATCATCTCGCGATTGCAATGCGGGATTCGCTTCGGAGATGAAAAACCCGGTCGGACAGATGGACGCCATTCTCGGCGACATCACGGCGCTCGACGTCGATGCCATCGTTAACGCGGCGAACTCTTCGCTCCTCGGCGGCGGCGGCGTCGATGGCGCAATCCACCGTGCGGCCGGACCGGGGCTGCTTGAAGAATGCAGAAAGCTTGGCGGCTGCGAAACCGGAGATGCCAAGGATACAGGAGGTCACAGGCTAGCTGCCCGTCACGTCATTCACGCGGTTGGGCCTGTATGGAAAGGCGGCAACTCCGGAGAGCCTGCCCTTCTTGCGAGCTGTTACAGGAGATCACTCGAGCTGGCAGCGGATCTCGGGCTCGAATCTATTGCATTTCCGTCCATTTCCACCGGCGTCTACGGCTACCCCAAGGAGGCAGCGGCAGCAGTGGCCGTTCAGTCCGTGAAGGCGTTCCTGACCACCGCACCTGTCCAGATGACGGTGACGTTCTGCTGTTTCGACGATGCGGCTCTGGAGCTACACCGGAACGAGATCGGCGCGCCTGGAAACTGAAGCCCCAAAAGAGCAAGGGCCCCGCCGAGTTAACGCCGGAGCCCTGCCGTCTGGTGCTGATATTTGACCCAACCAGAACCTAGAAGATTCCGTCAAAGTCGTAGCGAAGACCGATACGGAACTCATGAGAATAGAAGTCGTCGATGTAGAACGGCGTTGCGCCAGCTGACTGTGGCCGTCCGAGATCGGTGAACCGGTAACCCAGGTCAACGGTCAGGTTGTCGGTGACGTCAATGCCGACACCTGCACCGACCTGCCACGTGAAGTTGGCGGTCGTGCGATTGCCTGTCGAGCCTGCCGGCAGGCTTGAATCCACCGTGTGCACTGCGACGCCGATACCACCGCCGATATAGGGTTTCCAGCCGCCGAGATCGTAGATGTCCCACCAGACATTGGTCATGCCGGTGAAGGTGCTGACATCGGCGTCGAGGCTGTTGAAGCCGTCAACCAGTCTCGACTCGAAGCGGTAACCTGCGTTGAACTCGACGCGTACATTTTCGATGACCCGGCAGCCCACGCCCCAATCGACCGCGCCGGTGTCGTTCATGTCCTCACCCAGCGCATTCGGGCTGAGCCAGGGGCCCGCAGCGTTCTTGTAGACGTTGGGGCGTTCGTGAGTGACGTAACTGGCCCCGACATTGACGTAGAAGCAGCTGCCTTCTTCTTCGATCACCGTAACAGGCGGCGGCGGAGGCGGAGGCAGGTCGGCGGCGAGAGCGCTGCCGGCCGACACGGAAAGTGCCAGGACGGCACAAGCGTAGGAAAGACTCTTGCGATACAACATCGACTCTAACTCCATCGGTCGCGCTCACCCTGGCTGGCCCGGCTCGTTGCCTCAAAGCCACACGCTGCTCGCGCTATGCTCAAACTTGCTTACCCGGAGAGGCCCGTTCCGCCCGGCAATGAATGCGTCTGGGCCTTCCGAAATCTCTCAACGATCCGGATCATTAACCAAAACGCTTAAAGCGGGGTTAAGGCTGACAAAGTGTGAATCGGATGTCCCAGGCTGGGGGATCAGAAGCCCGAGCTGCCTCGCATCAACATGGGATAGAGCGAGCCTGCAAGCAGGAGCGCACAACTTATGTTGAAGATCCGAAGGCGAAGTGGGTTGCCCAGAAATCGCCGAAGCTGCTGTCCGACAAAGGCCCAGAGACTGATGGTCGGGCCACCCATGAGCGCAAACATCAGAGCAATCAGGAGCACGCTCCAGACAGGCTTGGAGGGCGGGGTGTAGATACTGATTGCCGTGAGCGCCATGGCCCAGGCCTTGGGATTTACCCACTGGAACATCGCAGCCTGCAAAAATGTGAGCGGCCGTGACGCGGCCGTTTCCTCCCCGCTTGAAACCGGCGCGGCCGTTGCAATCTTCCAGGCGAGATAGAGCAGGTAAACCGCGCTTACAGTCTGCAAGACAGTGTAGCTGTGCGGGACCGCTTCAAAGACGCCCATGAGTCCGGCGCCGACCAGCAGCACCATCACCGGAAAGCCGATTCCGATACCGAGCATGTGCGGAATGGTGCGGACCACCCCGTAGTTCATGCCCGATGCCATCAGCATCAGATTGTTTGGCCCCGGGGTTATGAGCGAGACGAAAGCGAATATGGAGAGGGCAGTGATGAGTTCATAGGTCATGGCCACGCAAAGATGTTCCAGTTATGAGGAAATTTCCTTGCTTTCTTCGGATCAATCGCAGAAAATTTGCAAATAATGACGAAAATTGACGCAACAGATCGTAGAATATTGCAAGAGCTGGAAACGGACGGCCGTATCAGCAATGCCGAGCTCTCGCAGAGAGTTGGCCTATCAGCCTCCGCTTGCCTGCGCAGGGTGCAGGAGTTGGAGCGCAAAAAAGTCATCAAGGGCTACCGGGCTGTCCTCAACCGCTCATTGCTGGGCGGCGGATTTACGGTTTTCGTCGCGGTGGGGCTTTCACGGCACCTGAAAGAGGATCAGGAAGCGTTCGAACGGGCTATGAGGCTCGCGCCACAGGTGCGCGAGTGTCACAACACGTCAGGAACCATCGAATACCTGCTGCGTGTGGAGGCGGAGGACCTTGAGGCCTACAAGCACTTTCACACCGAAGTGCTCGGCACCGTGCCGCAGGTGAGCAACATCACCTCATACATCGTGATGGGTTCGCCCAAGGACGATCGCGCTTAACCGGTCACGCGGCAACGTCCTGCAGCGCACTGACGATCTCGTCCACAACTGTATTGACCAAACCGGCATCATCGCCTTCCCCCATCACACGGATGAGAGGTTCTGTGCCGGACGGGCGGATCACGAGACGACCGCTGGACCCGAGCCGCTCCTCCGCCTCGCGGATGGCGCTCTGGACGCTGGCAGCGGTTAGCGGCTCACCCTCGCTGAAGCGCACGTTTTTCAGGACCTGCGGGAGTGGATCGAACTGGGCACAGACTTCGCTGACGGGACGCCCGGACCCGACCACCGCGGCCAGAACCTGCAGGGCGGCGACAAGCCCGTCGCCGGTCGTCGAGAAATCCGACAGGACAATGTGGCCAGACTGCTCTCCACCAACATTGTACCCGCCGCTGCGCATGGCCTCGACCACGTAACGGTCGCCGACCTTGGTGCGGACAAGCTTCAGTCCCTGGGCTTCCAGATGGCGCTCAAGTCCCAGGTTGGACATGACCGTCGCGACAATGCCTTCGGAGGACAGGCGCTCGTCGGCCCGCCACTGCGTGGCGATCAGGGCCATGAGCTGGTCGCCGTCAATGATCTGACCGGCTTCGTCACAGATGATCACCCGGTCCGCATCGCCATCCAGGGCAATGCCAATGTCGGCGCGCAGCTCGCGGACCTTGGCGCACATCTTCTCCGGTGCAGTGGAGCCGCATTCCTCGTTGATGTTGAAGCCGTTTGGCTCGGTACCGATGGTGATGACCTCAGCTCCCAGTTCCCAGAGCGCTGCAGGCGCCACTTTGTAGGAGGCGCCGTTGGCGCAATCCAGGATGATCCGCAGGCCTTCCAGTTTCAGCTCCTTTGGGAAGGTCCGCTTTGCAAACTCGATATACCGGGCCTGGGCATCCTCAATGCGCTTGGCGCGGCCCAGCTTTTCTGGGGCAATCAGCAGGCTTTCGGGCTCGGCGTGGATCAGCCGCTCGATCTCAGCCTCCTGTTCATCGGAGAGCTTGTAGCCGTCGGGCCCGAACAGCTTGATCCCGTTGTCGCACGACGGATTGTGCGAGGCGGAGATCATCACCCCAAGATCTGCCCGCAGGGACCGGGTCAGCATGGCGACCGCGGGCGTCGGCAGCGGACCGAACTGAAAAACGTCCATGCCAACCGACAGGAAGCCTGACACGAGCGCAGATTCGATCGTGTAGCCGGAGAGCCTCGTATCCTTGCCGATCACCACGCGGTGGCGATGGTCGCCCCGGATGAAACTGCTGCCGGCTGCCATTCCGACGCGCAAGGCCGTCTCGGCCGTCATTGGCCAGGAATTGGCCGTTCCGCGGATTCCATCCGTCCCAAAATACTTCCGCACCATCTTCGCGTCCCACTCTGAAGCCGGCCCATGATCGCCGGTCCAATCCGCCCAAGTTAGCTCAGATTGCACAAGCAAACGTAAACCCTAGCCAACGCGCCTGCGGGCGACCCCGCGCCAGACCGCAAAAGCCTCCACCGTCTGTCTCACGTCGTGCACCCTGAAAAACTGGACACCAGCGTCAAGGCCGATAAGTGCCGCGCTGACAGAGCCAACGGCACGCCGTCCGGCCTCCCTAACGCCCGTGAGTGCGCCCAGGAAGCCCTTGCGTGAGACACCGAGCATGACCGGAACACCAAGCCCGTGAAAGAGGGCGAGATTGTGCAGGAGCTCCAGATTGTGATCGAAGGTCTTGCCGAAACCGATGCCGGGATCAACGATGATACGAGACCGGGATATACCCGCTTCCTCGCAAAGCCTCAGGTCGGCTTCGAGCGTATCAAACACCTCCAGACCGACATCCTCATAGGAGGGCGCATCCTGCATCACCTTCGGCTCGCCCTTGGAATGCATCAGGATCACCGGTGCGCCGGCTTTGGCTGCTACCGATCTGGACTTCCTGTCATGGTTGAGGCTGGAAACATCATTGATGATGCTGGCGCCGGACCCCAGTGCGGCGCTCATGACCGGCGACTTGCGCGTATCGCAAGAGATAACCACTTCCTCGCCCCTGAGCCCTTCGATCACCGGCAATACCCGAGAAAGCTCGGTTTCAATATCAACCGGGTCGGAGCCCGGTCTGGTGGACTCGCCGCCGACATCAAGAATGCGGGCTCCCTCGGCAGCAAGCGTTCGTCCTTGTGAAATGGCGGTTTCGGTGGTGCCGTGCACGCCACCGTCGGAAAAGCTGTCCGGCGTTACGTTGATGATACCCATGATGACGGGCTCAGCCAGATCGAACTCGAGAATTGGCACGCGCGGCGCCTCGATCCTTTCCAACGCCTTCTGGATCAGGGTTTCGGCTGAGGCTTTCAACGAGGCATAGGATTCCAGCCGGCGCGTCCCAGTGGCGCGGTCGATCACCTCGGCATGGCTAAAGTAGACATCCCCGCCAGCAATCCTTCCGTAGCCGCTTTCAGCAAACCCGGAGGCTGAATGGAGAAATTTCGGACAAAGGCAAACGCCGTCAGAACGCATGGCCGCTGGTTCAGTTCGAATGGATCCGGCGGCCCTTATGTTCTATCGTGGCACGGCGTTCAATCGATAGTTCGTCAGGCCGCAACCTCGCACTTACGGCCCAGACGCTCGCGAGGGAACACCAGGCGGGCGATGGTCCCCTGCCCCGGCTCGCTCTGCAGCACCAGTTGCCCGTCATGCCTCTCGGCGAGCTTCGCGATCAGCGCCAGACCGAGTCCGGCGCCCTTGCGCTCCGCCAGGTCGGCGTTGACGGTCGGAAGCAGCGGCTGCATGGCTCTTTCGATCTGCTCGGCCGACATTCCCGGGCCATTGTCGGAGACACGGATCTCCGGGTTTCCATGCTCTGGAACGCGGGTGACGATGCTGACTGTGCCGCCTTCCGGAGTCTGTCTCATTGCGTTCGAAACCAGACCGAGCAGCATTCGTTCGAGCGAGACCTTGTCCACCCAAAGCGTCATTTCCTGCTCGGGATACTCAAATAGCAAACTGCATTTGCGCGTACGGGCCTGGTCCTCAAGCGTCTTTTTGGTGCGCAGCAGACAGTGGGCAATCGAGAGATGCTCCTCATCCAGGGTGTAGGCACCGCTTTCGATCCGGGAGAATTCCAGCAGGTTGTTGACCAGGCGCAGCAACTGGCTCGCGCTGGAATTGATATCGCTCACGAACTGCTGATAGCTCTCCTGGCCCAGAGGCCCGAGCTGCTCCTTGCACATGATGTCGGAGAAACCGATCACGGCATTGAGTGGCGTGCGAAGCTCATGGGTCAGATTCGCCATATAGTCGCTCTTGATCTTGGCATCGCGCTCCGCCTTGCGCCGCTTTTGCTCCTCCTGGCGATGGTACATCTCCACAGCTGTCGCCATTGCGTTGAACGTCTCCTGCAGTTCCTTGAGTTCATGGGGCACGAGACTGTTGGAATCCTCCTCGATCCTGGCGGACAGCTCACCGGCTCTCAGACGCTTGGCTGCCGAGATGGTCCTGTGCAGGGGAGATGCGATCAACGGGGCCAGAGCCGCCGCAAACAGCGCAGCTGCAGCCAGCAGCGCCGCAACAATATAGAAAAGGCTGTCGCGCGCCACCTGGGCCCGGTGCTGCAGTTCCACCATCGGCTGCGGGATCATCACCCCCCAGCCAGCGCCGTTAATGGCAGTGAAGCCTGCGATCATGTCGCCTTTCAGTGCAGGTGACCAGAAGGTTTCGACACCCTGCTCGCCATTCAGCATCCGCTGCACCGCCGAGACCTTGGCGATGTTCTTGCGGGCTGCGATCCAGGACGGCAGCGGATGAGCCAGGACATTGCCTTCGTGATCGACAATCGCCGCATGGCCCTTCTCGCCGAAGGAAACCGACTTTCCCAGGGACTTGATATAGCTTGTTCTCAGCTCGCCGATAGCCAGGTTGCTGTTGATTATTTTCACGACGAACATGACGGGTTCGCCTGTGGCCCCAGGATGAACCGTGCTGAACCTGGCCTCCCCCTCACGAGCGATACCCGCAAGCCAGTCCAGTTTCTCCGCCCTGAACTTCGTGGCCGGGTGGTGTTTCAGGTTGTCGGCCTGCTGGAGAACCCGGTTCGTCTTGAGATCGACGATGGAGATGCGCGTGAAATTCAGATCGTTCAGGATGCGGTCGACCTTGTGCATTTCCTGCCCGTTCGCAAGATTGCGAGAAATCAACAGGAAACTGGAAGTCACATCCTTCTTGTAACGCTCAAGCGCTGCCCCAAGATTACGCGCGATCACCAGATGCCTCTCGCTGACGTCGGCGATCTCCTTGTTGATCATGCTGCGTTCCAGCCAGAACCAGAAGAACGCCAGCGGCAGCGCCGTCATCACGCCGAAAATCAGAAAAAATATGTGCCTCAGCCGCATCACTCAAAGCCCCTCTACACGCGGTCAGACCCCCGCGTTGTGCCTTGAGGGATGATACGCCAAACGGCCTTTAGAAGCTCTAACTTGCCCGGTTAAGTTGTGGTGCTGGTTACCGGAAAGTTAACGAGTGAATCCGCACCGCTGAACCGGCGGATTCTCTCCAGTTCCGCGGCAAGCCGTGCGCTCCGGCCCTTGGTCAACTTGACCCCCGGTTCAAGCCAGAACCCTTTGATTCCGAGCTCCCCGGAAGCACGGTCGTGCTTCATGTCGATACGCCCGATCAGCCGGTCGCCTTCGAGCAGGGGAAACACGTAGTAGCCAAATTTCCGCTTCGCCTCAGGCACGAATATCTCGATCCTATAATCGAAATTAAACAGGCGGAGCGCGCGTTTGCGGTCCCGGATCACCGGATCAAACGGACTTAGCACACGCAGGCGATCCGGTGGATCCGGAAGCTCCCGCAAGATATCCTCGTAGTCCGCCCTGGCGTAGCTTGCCTTTGGTGCGCTGCCATCCGCGCTTTCAACGCACACCCGGCGGAGCGCCTTTCCGTCCTGCGCTTCGCACCAGGCCCTGGCTTCCGCCGGCGAGATCAGGTCCCAGAACGCAGCGATCTCACCGTGTGTGGCAAATCCAAGGCGCTGCAACGCGCTGGCGCAGGCCCACTCGATGAAGTCTTCACGTCCGTAACTCTTCCCGAGGTGCGGATCAGCGATTACGTTGACGGGAAGATCGTAAACCTTCTGAAACCCCTCACGGCGAGCCACTGCAAGTTCCCCCACGCGCCAGAGGTATTCGAGCGCCGCCTTGGAGGGTTTCCAATCCCACCAGCCATCGCCGCTCTTGCGGGTTCCACCTTCCAGTTCCCGCGCCATGCAAGGTCCCGTGGTCTGGATGCGCTCGATGATGTTCTCGAAGTGATGCTCGAAGCCTTCGCGGCCCCAGTTTTTCCAACGTTCAGCCAGCACCAGACGCTCGCGGTCGAAGCGGTGCTTCCAATAGGGATAGAACGCGGACGGTACGATGGAGGCGTCATGGGTCCAATGCTCGAACAGTGTGCCGTCGTGCTCCAGCAGCTGTTTGAGGTGTTTCGGCCGGTAGGTCTGGTTTCGGGCAAACAGGATCATGTCATGCGCCCGCTCGACCGTACGGATGGAATCGATCTGCACAAATCCGATCCGCTCTATGAGCTGGCGCAGGCCGTCCTTCGTGAGCCGCGCCCGGGGCGGCGTGCAAAGCCCCTGGAGATGAAGCAATGTGCGCCGGGCATCCCGGTTCGATATCAACGGTAGGGTCATCGAAACCGGTATATCGGATCAGGGCCGCGGCGGGAACGGCGCGGTGAGTGTTCGGATAGAGCAACTGACGGAAACTGTCAGGATCAATGGGACAGATGCAGATTTTCAGAATTTTATTCTTGAAAAAATTCCTTTAACATAGTAAGAACATTTCCACTTTCGCC
>JBCCEL010000039.1:0-25407 GCA_039030315.1 Pseudomonadota bacterium | reverse complement strand
GACCCTGTCCATTTCGGTCTGGTCGTAACGCTGAACCTGGCAATCGGCCAGCAAACGCCGCCCGTGGCGAGCGTGCTCATCACATCGTGTGCCGTCGCGCGCGCCAATATCTGGGAGGTGTCGAAGGTCAACGTGTATTTCGTCGCCGTCCTGCTGGTCGTGCTCCTGATCTGCACCTACGTGCCGTCGATCCCGATGTTCCTGGTGGAGTACTTTTATCGGTAGAACCGCAGCTGCTGCACTGTTCTGCAAATACGGCTGGCTCCTGCGGGTCAAACCCGGCCTTCCGGGCAGCCGATCCAACTGCCCGGTTGTGCTCAAGGTCGAATGTCAGAACTTGCCGTTGGCGTGGGCCATCTTGTCCGGGATCGGCGCGACGACATCCCAGTGCTCGACAATTTTACCGGCTTCGACCCGCCAGAGATCGAAGAAAGCCCACGGTTTTCCGCCCATGATCGCGTCGGAGGCAACGAACACGAAATTGCCTTCGGCAACCACGATACGTGGCTCGAATTTTGTGATGACCATGCCTTGCTCCGCGAAGGCCCTTATCGCCGCCATCAGGCCTTCCAGACCGTCCGCGATGTTCGGATTATGCTGTGCATAGATGGCTGGATCCATGTATCTGGTGACATTTTCCGGAGCCGCGCCGCCAAGCACGTCGCGGATGAAGCCGACAACCAGCTTCTTGTTTTCCTCCGTTTTCTCCCGATCGGTGACCTCGGTTGGCCCATCCGTCATTGAGCGGCCGGAGACGGTCTTCTGCGGCACCGGCTGGAGATTGTCCCAGTGTTCGATCACGCGGCCATCCTCGACACGAAAGACATCGAACGCTGCGACCGTGGGCGCACCGAGAACTGCCTCGGCGTTCTTGAACGTGTTGTGCAGCACAACGTAATCGCCCTCGGCAATCACGCGATGTGTCTTCACTGTCAGACCGGACGCCTTGATGCCGGGGATGGCGGAGATTAGGGCTTCCGCACCGGTGGGAATGGAGGGGTTGTGCTGGATGTAGCCTGGCGCAAGGAGCTCGCGCGTGGCTTCAGGTTCATGCTGGGCAAACACTGCGGCGAACAGAGCGATGACCAGTTCCTTTGGTGACATTAGATATCCTTTCTAGGAGCGAGAGGTTAAGTGCGAATAAGATAGTAAGTATCTATTCCGCACCAGATTGC
This sequence comes from Pseudomonadota bacterium, assembly GCA_039030315.1. Lineage (GTDB taxonomy): Bacteria > Pseudomonadota > Alphaproteobacteria > Rhizobiales > CAJQND01 > JAAEUE01. Next base: position 24,232 of record JBCCEL010000039.1, on the reverse strand, counting down.
AATTACGCACCTAATAGGAACGTGGTGTGCCGGAGGATACCTTGCCGGGCGTGCAGCGCTTGCGGGGAGAGAAGTTGGTATGCTATCTGCGCTTGGTATCCATTTGGAACTAAAGGGAACCAATGTTGCCTATAGGTGTTCAAAATGAAGCTGAGGCGTCCAACTGTCCGATTCGCTCGGTGCTCACCAACGTCACCGGCAAATGGCGAATGATCATCGTTCTATCGCTTGAAGACGGTCCGCTGCGATTCGGTGAACTCAAGCGCACGATCGGAGATGTCACTCAGCGGGTGTTGACCGAAAACCTGCGTGGGCTCCAGCGCGACGGCTATCTGACGCGCACGGTCGACCCGGGACCGCCCGTTGCGGTCTCATACGAGTTGACACCGCTCGGCCGCGGTCTGCTGGAGACGCTTAAGCCGCTCGTGTTCTGGGCCTATCACCAGATGGACGACGTCCGGGCCGCGCGCGTGGAGTACGAACTGGCCAACCAGTAGCTAGCTGCCGTGTTTTCGATCAGCTGAATCGTTCCCAGCCGGCATCCGGTCTGAAGCGATCGCCGTGGGTGCGGGCGAGGCGTTCCAGGGTTTCGACAATGTCGTCGGCCCCTCGGCGGCGGATGTAGTTGAGGGGGCCACCGCGGAAGGGGGCAAAGCCCGTGCCGAAAATCATGCCGGCATCGGTCAGTTCCTCGTTCTTCACCACGCCCTTGCTGAGGCACGCAACGCAGGCATTGAGGAGCGGCAGGATGAGGCGGTCCTGAAGCTCCTGCGTCGGCAGGCCTTCGACACTCTCTTTCTGCGGGTTGCCCTTCTTGTCAAACTGGTAGATGCCCTTGCCGGACTTCTTGCCGAGATTGCCGCTGTTGACCTTGCGCTCGAACCACGCCGGGATCGCGGGGAAGGCGTCGCCGAGATCGCTCTTCAGGACCTTGGCCACGTGCAGGGCCACGTCCAGGCCAACCTGATCGGCCAGCTCGATCGGCCCCATGGGCATGCCGAATTCCTCAGCCGCCGCATCGATCTCCTCGGGCTTTATGCCTTCATCGTAGGCAATGAACGCTTCCATCATGTAGGGGGTCAGCGCCCGGTTGACGAGGAAACCCGGCGCGGACTTCACCGGCATGGGCAGCTTGTCTATGGCGTTGACCCAGGAGAAGGTACGCTGCAGCGCCCGGCCGCTCAGGCCTTCGTGGGTGACCACCTCGACCAGCGGCATCTTGACCACCGGGTTGAAGAAATGGATGCCGACGAAGTTTTCCGGGTTCTTCAGTCCCTCCGCCAGGGTTTCCAGCAGGATCGATGACGTGTTGGTCGCCAGGATCGCGCCAGGCTTCATCCGCTCCTCGCACTGGCCGTAGACCAGTTGCTTGATTTCCGGTTTCTCCGTCACCGCCTCGATGATCAGGTCCGCCTTGCCGGCACCATGGCCGGTCAGGTCAGGGATCAGGCGGTCCATGGCGGCGGTGGCATCGCCCGGACGGCGCAGGCGGCGCTTGAAGAGCTTGGCCGCCCGTTTCATGGCCGGAGCGATGAGCTCCGGCTTCATGTCCTGCAGCGTGACGCGAAACCCGTTGAGAGCCGACCAGGCCGCAATATCGCCGCCCATGACGCCCGCGCCGATGACGTGGACGTGCTTGATGCCGTGATCGACGCCCTTGCCGTGTTCCTTGAGGGCCTCGCGCAGTTGAAAGGCGCGGACGAGGTTCTTGGAGGTATCCCCCGTCATCAGGCGGGCGAAGCTCTCGGTTTCCGCCTTGCGCATGTCGGCAAGATCGCTGCCGTGCTCGCGCCACAGATCGATCATGGCGTACGGGGCGGGGTAGTGCTTCTGCTTGGCGCGCTTCTTTACCTGCTTTTCCATCTGCATGGCGATGAGCGGGCGCGAAGGGCTGAAATTCATTAGCTTGGCTTTCGCCGTCTGCTCGCGCCGGGTCTTGAGTTTGCCCTGGATCGCCCAGCGGATTGCCTCGCCCATGTGACGTTCTTCGGTCACGGCATCGACGATGCCCATGTTCCTGGCCTGCTTGGCGTAGAGTGACCGACCGGTCAGCATCATCTCCATGGCCTTGTCCGGATCCGCCAGTTTGAACGTCCGCCAGGTGCCGGCAAGACCGGGATGGAGGCCGAGCAGAACCTCAGGGAAGCCGAAGCGGGAAGTGTCCGTGCAGATGCGGTACTTGCAGGCGAGCACGAACTCCAGTCCGCCGCCGAGACAGTGACCGTGGATTGCCGCGATGGTCGGATAGGAGAGGGCTTCCAGCCGGTCCAGGACACCGAGAGCCTCGCCCAGCATTTGCCGGACTTCCGCGTCCACCGTCATTTGCGTGAATTCGTTGATCTCCGCGCCGACAATGAAACTGCCCGACTTAGCAGAACGGAAGACGAGCCCATTGGGCTGCATTTTCTCCAGGACAGCCAGCATGGTTTCGAACTCGCGGAACACCGGCTGGGAGAGCGTGTTTGCACTCTCGCCCTTGCGGTCCAGGATTGCCCATATCAGCTTGTCGTCGTCGATGAAGACGCGCCAGTGCTTGAGTTTCAGGTCCTCCAGAGCCTTGGGCTGGGTCTTGGCGGGAGTGCCCAGGGTGAGCGGTTCGGTCTCCAGTTCCTTGAGCGCGGCTTCGCGGGCCTTGACGATTTTTCTCATTGCGCCCGCCTCCTAGACCATTTCCAGCAGCATGGCGCCGCCCATGCCGCCGCCGATGCATTCGGTGGCTATGCCGTGCTTCGCGCCGAGGCGGCGCATGGAGTGGATCAGATGCAAGGTGATCCGGTTGCCGGATGTGCCAACAGGGTGGCCGAGGCTGATGGCGCCGCCATCCACATTGAGGATTTTCTGATCGATCTCCCCGAACGCGTCCTCTAGCCCGAGCACGTTCTGGCAGAACCATTTGTCCGTCCACGCACGCAGGCAGGCCAGGACCTGGGCGGCAAAGGCCTCGTTGATTTCCCAGGCGCCGATGTCCTTGCGGGTTAGCCCATGGCGTTTGAGGATCGGGCTCGACGAGATCACCGGTCCGAAGCCCATGACGGACGGGTCGCAGGCGGCCCACTCGCAGTCGATGATCCGGGCCATCGGCTTCAGGCCGTATTTCTTCACGGCGGCCTCTGAGGCGAGTATGGTCCAGCATCCGCCATCGGTGATCTGGGAGGAATTGCCTGGTGTCACCTTGCCGAAGGGCCTGTCAAAGGCGGGCTTCAGCTTGCCCAGCTTTTCAACGGTGTTGCCGGGACGGACGCCGTCATCGTGGTCATAGACCTTGCCGTCTCCGCCCATGATCGGGACGAGTTCTTCAAGATGGCCGTTCTTGTGAGACGCCGCCAGGCGGTCGTGGCTCTGGATGGAGAAGCGGTCCGCGTCTTCGCGGGTCACTCCGTAGCGGTGGCCGATCTTCTCGGCGGTTTGCCCCATCGAGAGCTTGACTACCGGATCTTTCAGGCCGCGCAGGATGCCGATCGACGGCGAGAAGAAACCAGGCTTCAGCTTGGCAATCTGCTGGAGCTTCTGGCCCATGGTCTTGGCGCCGGCCATTTCGCCGAACCAGCGCACGGCGTTCTCACGGAAGAGGAGAGGGGCGTGGGACAGGGCCTCCGTACCGCCGGCCAGAATGAGGTCGGCGTCGCCGAGAGCGATGTAGCGGTAGGCCGTGTCGATGCTCTGCATGCCCGAAGCGCAGTTGCGCTGAACGGTCCAGCCGGGAACCTCAGAGCCGCAGCCAAGGCGCAGTGCGGCAACCCGGCCGGGATTGACCTCATCGGGGTGAACGTTGACGCAGCCGAGAATGACGTCGTCAAACTCGCGCGGATCGAATGGCTGGCGCAGCAGCAGGGGACGCCCTGCCTGGACGGCAAGATCAACCGGTGTGAAGGGGCCTGGGCCGGTGCGGGCCTTGAGGAAGGGAGTACGTGCCCCATCGATGATGTAGACGGGTTTGCCGCGCGTCTTCAGCGCGGAGGGGGAGTCGAGTTGCGCCACTTAGTATTCTCCTGGAGATCAGGGGCACGTTGGGGCCGGAACGGCCGGGTTATGTCAACGGGCACAAGAGTGTGACACTCATGCGGCCCTGCGCGGGTTTCGACCGTTCTGCGCCGATGCCTCCGAGGGCTCGCGGCTGGTCAGTTCTGCCAACGAGAAGTCGTCGACCCGGCTGACCTCCCGCACCATCGACAGGGCCTGCTTCATGCTTGCGGCCTCGTTGTCGGTGAGAATGCCGAGTTCCATGGCTTCGTCGGCCGAGCGGATCCGGGCCTTGCGCATCTTCTGCTTCACTGGCTCCAGTTCGACCATGAGATCGAAGGTGCGGGTGAGGAGGTCCAGTTCGCTGTCCGGCTCGATATGAATGCCTTCGGACAGACGCGCGCGGGCCGCGGTGGGTTCGGAGATCGTGTTGGAGACCTTCCGGGTCAGGCGGTCCTTCGGCGATGCGCAGCGGATGCCGAAGGGTAGGACGAGGCCCCGCAGCAGCCAGCCGATGGGGCGGACCGGGAAGTTGCGGATCACCTCGCTGAGCGCCTCTTCCGCCGCGTGCAGGGAAGACTGGGCGGCATAATGCATCAGCGGAAGATCGTCCTCCGGGCGCCCGGTGTCCTCAAACCGCTTGAGGACCGCGGTTGTAAGGTACAGATGGGATATGACGTCACCGAGCCGTGCCGAAATCATCTCCCGGCGTTTCAGCGCACCGCCCAGCGTCACCATGGCCGTCTCGCTGACCACGGCCAGTGCGGACGACAGCCGCTTGACCTGTTTGTAGTAGCGCGACGCTGCGCCGCCCACCGGTGCTGTCGACACCAGGCCAAATGTCCAGGCTCTGGCCGTGGCCAGCGCGAGGGTTTTCAGCGTATAGCCGGCGTGCCTGAACACGGCCTCATCGAATGCGCGCACACCCTCGATACGGTCGGGATTCTGGGCCGCGTCGATCTCCTTTTGGATGAAGGGATGACAGCGGATCGACCCCTGGCCGTAGATCATGAGCGAGCGGGTCATGATGTTGGCGCCCTCCACCGCAATCGCAATTGGGATCGCTCGATACGTGGAGGACAGATAGTTCTTGGGACCGTCGATCACCGCCTTGCCCGAGTGTATGTCCATGGCATCGGTGATCGCCCGGCGCATGCCCTCGGTGGCATGATACTTCATGATGGCCGAAATCACCGAGGGCTTCTCGCCGATGTCGAGAGCCTGAAGGGTCAGGCGGCGCGCCGCATCCATCTTGTAGGTATCGCCGGCTATACGGGCAGCAGCTTCCTGAATGCCTTCAAAACGCGAAATCGGGATGTTGAACTGCTCGCGGATGCGCGCATAGGCGCCGGTGGCGTGCGTCGCGAGCTTCATCCCGGAGACCGACATGGCCGGCAGCATGATGCCGCGCCCGGCGGCGAGTGCCGTGACCAGCATTTTCCAGCCCTGGCCGATACGTTCCTGTCCGCCGATGATGGCGTCCATGGGAACGAAGACGTCCTTGCCCCAGTTGGGCCCGTTCGGGAAGGCCTGCATGCCCGGCAGATGGCGCCGACCGATATCGACGCCGGGTGTGTCCGTGGGGATCAGCGCCAGCGTGATGCCGAGATCTTCCTCATCCCCCAGAATGTGGTCAGGGTCGGTGAGCTTGAACGCAAGGCCAAGAACCGTGCAGATCGGACCGAGCGAAATGTAGCGCTTCGCCCAGTTGAGGCGCATGCCGAGGGTCTTCTTGCCGTCGACCTCCTCGTAGCAGACCACGCCGATATCGGTCATCGAGGCTGCATCTGAGCCCGCGTCCTGGCTCGTCAGGCCGAAGGCGGGGATATCGCGACCATCGGCCAGACGGGGCAGCCAGTGGTCCTTCTGGTCCTGGGTTCCGAACAACATGAGCAGTTCGCCTGGGCCAAGGGAGTTGGGAACAACCACCGTAATGGCCGCCGATGAGCCCCGGGAGGCCAGGCGGGTGACAATTTCGGAATTGGCCGTCGCGGAAAAGCCCTTGCCACCGTATTCCTTCGGGATGATCAATCCGAGGAAGCCCTCGCTCTTGACGTAGTCCCAGACCTCCTTGGGGATGTCCATATCCTCAAAGGTGATCTTCCAGTCGTCGATCATCGAGCAGAGCTGCGCAGTCGGCCCGTCGAGGAAAGCCTGTTCCTCTTCGCTCAGTTCGCGCACCGGTGTCTGCAGAAGCTTGGAAAAGTCAGGATCACCGCGCATCAGTTCGGCATCCCACCAGACCGTTCCAGCCTCCAGTGCCTCGCGTTCGGTGTCCGACATTGTCGGCAGAATGCCGCGTACCCAGTTCAGCAGGGGCCGGGAAATATAGCGCTGACGGAAGGTCAGCCCCTGATCGGCCATCGTCGTAAATCCCCTATGACATTGTGTTGCCCGGGCGGCAGATGCTGCCGCAGGGTCTAAACCGCACTATTGTGGTCCATATATGTCTACTGGCGCAAGCCGGTACAAGGCGGCGCCGGCTCAACTCTTTTGACGCACTTGAAGCAAAAAAGCACCGCCGGGGCGGTGCTTTTTCGCTCGTTCGATCCGGAAGACTCAGATCACTTGATCTTGCCTTCCTTGAACTCGACATGCTTGCGGGCGATGGGGTCGTATTTCTTGACCGTCATCTTTTCGGTCATCGTCCGGGTGTTCTTCTTGGTCACGTAGAAGAAGCCGGTGTCCGCCGTTGAATTGAGACGGATTTTTACGGTTGTCGGCTTAGCCATCTGGGATGCTCCTTGGACAAGCGGGCGCGGACGCACCCAGCTCGCTGAATTCGTAAGCGCCGCATATGCGACAAGTGTCTGCGGCTGTCAAGCTTCCGGGAAGGAAACTGGTTTCCCTACAGGGTTTCTTCGTACCATTTCTTGCCTTCCATGTACTGGAACATCACCGGGCCGCCGGGGGCAAGCGCCTCACCGGAGGCGAGCCCCGCTTCCAGAAGCTTGAGGACCTGGCCGGTGATCCAAGGAAGGTCGAGGTCCCGTGTCTCGGCAAAAGTCAGCCAGTGGGTTTCGATCAGTTCATCCGTTGACGCGCGTGGTGCGTCGAGGTTTGCGACGTGCTCAGTTCCTACCACAAAGAAGCGGCTGTCAAAGCGGCGGACACGGCCCGGCGGCGTGATAGCGCGGGCGATATAGCGCATTGGCGAGAGTTGGGGCTTCAGGCCGGTGGAGAGAAACTCCGCCCAGTCCTTGTGTGCGGAGGTGCGTTTGCCGCCAGCCTCGGTACCGATGAGCAGGCCGGTCTCCTCGAAGGTCTCGCGAATGGCGGCCATCGCCAAGGCGCGCGCGCGACCGGACGAGGGCCTTCCTCGCATCTTGACCTGCAACTTCTCCTCTACAGCGGAATCGAGCTGGCTGGCCGGTGTCACCCGGCTGTCGGCCTTGTCAACGCGCCCGCCGGGAAACACATAGATGTTGGGCATGAAGGTGGAACTTTCGTGCCGTTTCCCCATCAGAACGCGCGGCTTGGGCCCGTCCTGGCGCACCATGATCAACGTGGCGCTGTCTTTCGGCCTCAACGCCGGTCCCGGCACGCTCTTGGCGACCTGCTTGCCCGAATGGGGGCGGTCCAGGATCACTTTTCTCATGAGTTAAGTCCGCCTGAAGGATGGGCCGCCTGTGTGGCAGGCTCAGCTGTTCCTGTCCACAGGTTTGCATGCGCCGGGGGCGGTCTCGAAGCCATGCATCTTCAGCGCCCATTGCAGCCCCACCACAGCGCCCTTGACCAGGGGCAGGAGGCCCAGGGTTAGGGCTGCAAGAACCGGCAGCCAGATCGAAAACTGCAGCCAGTAGGGCGGCTGATACCAGACCTCCAAAAGGAGGATGGGCGGGATGATAATGTGGCCGACGATAAAAATCGTCAGGTAGGCCGGGGCATCGTCCGCCCGGTGATGATGAAGCTCCTCGGCACATGACGGACACGTGTCGGTGACCTTGAGGTATTTGCGAAACAGCCTGCCGCGTCCGCACTGTGGACATCGCAGGCAGGCGCCACGCCACATTGCGCGCCACGCACTGCGCCCGGTTCTGCTCGGTGTTTCGTATACCGTTGACATGGGGCCAATGTGGACGCGCCTGGACCGATCCTAGAAGCTGGCAAGCGCGCGCAGCGGCACTATGCCGCCCTGCTGCCCGGCCCGGACCGCCCGGGCCGATTCGAACGCCTTAAACGTTGGTTATGCGCTTGCTGATAGGCTTCCCCGAAGCATTTTTGAGGGGCTATGCGATGTCCTTGCCTGACGAGGCTGCCGCGGCCCGGGCGAAACCGAAGGCCAAGCTCTCCAGGTTGTTGTGGGGGCTCCTGGCGCTGTTTCTCGGTCTGGTGACCCTGATCGCGCTGATGTTTCCCGCCAGCAGCGTCGATTTCATCTCAGCGCCGTTCTTCTACCGGTATGGCGCACTGCTCTACATGCTGCTGTTGGTTCCGACGGGGTGTGCTATGTCCCGGAACTGGTCCGTGCTTAAGCCCTACGTCGAAAAGGCAATCAGATGGTTTCCCGGCAACCCGGCGTCTAGATTCGTGTGGTCGCGGCCTGCTCTGTTTGCCTCCGGAATGCTGTTGATTGCGATCACTTTGATCTACAGCATCCTAACCGCCGGGATCCCCTATTACTACACGCTGGCGTTTGGCCAGCCGGGCGAGGAGGCACTGGTCGTCATGAGGGTCCAGCGCCACTCCGCCAAGGGACGGAAACCTGTTGAACGCCAGTGCGCCGGCGAACTCCAGTTTGTCGGACGCTCGCTCTACGGCAGCTCGTTCTGTCTGAGGCGGCGGCAGGATCTGGCGCTCTTTGCACCCGGTGATGTTGTCCGGGTCACCGGAACCGAGAGCGCGCTCGGCATCATTGTCGACAAGGTCATCTTCACCAGGAAGGTCACCGATGCACCCTCAGGCGCCGGCGCCGCTACGAAGGGAACCGGAGGATGAGACCCTGGAGGCACCGGGTCGGATACCCGTCAGTTTGGACGCATTTCGCCGAGATGGGCATCGCTCCTGGTGATGAATTCGACGGTCGGGTCCGCCGTGCGGCCATAGCCTGACCAGACCTTGAAGCCGAGCAAGGCCCTGACCTGATCGCTGATGGCATCATAGACCTCGGGGCGAAGGCCCACGGTGTAGTTCTCCTGCGGGCGGTATTGCGGGCCGCACAGGGTGAGGATCATGGCGTAGCGGTCGGAGTTGCCGATGTTTGCGCCGGTCCCGTGCCAGACGCGGCCATCGGTAATTATAGCGCAGCCGGGCGGGCCTTCCGCCGCGACCGTTTCGACATTCTTGTCCCGTTCGGCGTCGGGATGGCGACCGGCGAGATGACTGCCGGGCACAATGCGCGTGCCGCCGTTCTCCTCCGTCATGCCGTTCAGCATGTAGAGCACGTTCGAGCAGGCGGCCGGTGCGATCATGGGCGGCGGGCTGGAGAGTTCCTCGTCGCGGTCGAACCGTGTCCGCTCCATGGAGCCGACGGGCAGGTTGCGCCGCCCAAGGCGGGTGGGCTCCGGTGCCCACCATTGATCCGTGTGAAGCGGCATCGGAACGCCGCCCGGCTTGGCGATATTGGCGGTGAAGCTGGAGACCAGAAACTCCTTGCCGAGAACGTAACTGACGGCTTCAAGCATGTGCGGCTGCACTAGGGCGTCGGCAAAACAGCTGCCCTTGTTGAGCAGCATCCAGACGCGCTGATTGATGCCCCCGTTTGCTGCCGTGAAGGCCTCGGCGCGCAGTTTGCCGTCCTCGTCGCGAAACGCGCCCCACTGCTGCTCCGGGCCTCCGTCCTCGAAGGCCTCGCCGAGTTGGAGTTCGGCCGCGGCCTGCTCGCGCATGCGGGCGAGGCAGCGTTCGTTGAGCTCGGGCGGAAGGGCGTCTTCCAGCAGGGCGTAGCCCCAGCGATCGATATCGGTGCGGGCCCGGTCGAGATCTGTCGTTGGCTTCGGCAGGTCTTTCTTGCGCGACATCACGAACGTTCTCCTCCGGTTCATGAAAGAGGCAATTCGATCAGTGAGCCCGGAGGTCTGTCAAGGGCAATGATCTGCGGACCTGGCTCGTGCGATCCGACCTAACGGCGGCCGCGCCCGCGTTTCGGCGGCCGTTTGGGCCGGGCGGTGCGTTTGCGCAGGAGTGCAGGCTTGCCGGGGCGGCCTTCATTCAGGATCTCAAAGCGCAAGCCGCCCGCGAGCGGCGTGACCTCCATGAGGCGGACATCGGCAGTGTCGCCCATGCGGAAGGTTTCGCCGGTCTGCTCGCCAATGAGGGCCTGAGCGGTTTCATCGTGGACGAAATAGTCGCCCGCGATGGTGGAGGCCGGAACAAAGCCGTCAGCGCCGGTTTCATTCAGGCGAACGAACAGACCGGCGCGGGTGACGCCCGAAATGCGGCCCCGGAAGGTGCCGCCGACATGCTCGGACAGCCAGGACGCCAGCAGCCGGTCCATGGTCTGCCGTTCGGCCGCCATGGAGCGGCGTTCGGCGTTGGAGATCTGCTCGGCAGTATGCTCCAGATCCTCAATGTCCTGGTCGGACAGGCCGTCTTCTCCGAACCCCAGCGCGGAGATCAGGGCGCGGTGGATGATGAGATCCGCATAGCGGCGGATGGGAGACGTGAAGTGCGAATAGCGGCGTAGATTGAGGCCGAAATGGCCGGCGTCCGTGGCGGAGTAGATGGCCTGGGCCTGCGTGCGCAGAACCATCTCATTGACCATGGCCTCGGTGTCCTTGCCCTTCATCTGCTCCAGGATCTTGTTGAAGTCCTGGGGCTTGAAAACCTGAGCCTTCGGAAGCTTGATGCCGATGGTGGCCAGGAACTCGCGCAAACCCTGAAGCTTCTCGACCGAGGGGACTTCGTGCAGGCGGTAGACGAGGGGAGAACGCCGCTTCTCCAGAGTCTCGGCGGCCGCAACGTTCGCCTGGATCATGAACTCTTCGATCAGCTTGTGGGCGTCGAGGCGATCAGGGACGATGATCCGGTCGATCGAGCCATTGTCGTTGAGTAGCGCCTTTCGCTCGGGCAGATCGAGTTCCAGGGGCTGGCGCTTGCGGCGGGCCTTCTGGAGCGCATCGTAGGCTTTCCAGAGCGGCTTCAGGACCGGCTCGAGCAGTGGGGCGGCGGCCTCGTCGGGGTTGCCATCTATGGCGGCCTGGGCTTGCTGATAGGACAGCTTTGCGTGACTGCGCATCAGTACGCGCTCGAAAGTGTGGCGCAGCTTCTTGCCGTCCTTGTCGAAGACCATGGTGACGGCAAGGGCAGGGCGGTCTTCGTTTTCCCGGAGCGAGCACAGATCGTTTGAAATCCGCTCCGGCAACATCGGAACGACACGGTCCGGGAAATACGTGGAATTGCCGCGTTCGCGCGCTTCCCGGTCGAGGTGGCCTGACGGCCGCACATACCAGGCCACATCGGCGATGGCGACGATCACCCGGTGCCCGCCCTTGTTGTCCTTGTGATCGTCCGGTTCGGCGAACACCGCGTCATCGTGGTCGCGGGCATCGGCCGGGTCGATTGTGATCAGGGGAGTTTCGCGGATGTCTTTCCGGTTGTCCGGGGTGATGGGCTTCAGCGCATCCGTCTCCCGGATCACCTCGTCGGGGAAGGTGTCCCGGATGCCGTGCTCATGGATGGCGATGAGCGAAATGTTGCGCTGGTCGTCCAGCTTGCCGAGGCGTTCGCGCACGCGCGCCTTCTTCAGCCCCATGCCGCGGCCCGGCTTGAGTTCTACAGCCACCAGTTCGCCGTGGCGCGCCTTGGCGTCATCACCCGGCAGAACCTCCAGCTCGGCCCGCGCCCGCCGCTCGACCGGCACGATGCGCATGGCCTTTCCGTGTTTCTGGAAAATGCCGATGATGCGGCGCACGCCGGCATCGAGCCGCCGGATGATTGTGCCCTCATAGGCGTAGACCGGGTCGTCCATTCTGGTGACGCGCACGAGAATGCGGTCTCCGGCGCCCGGGGGCTGACGGTCTTCGGTGTGGCCGCGCGCCTTGCGGATCTTCAGCAGGATTTTCGGGGGTTCCGCCGTCCGGTCCTCATCCCAGTTTGCGGGCTGGGCATAGAGTTCGCCGTCGTCATCCTGGCCGGTAACTTCCGCGACCAGCACAGGGGGCAGCCGCGATGGATCGTGCAGCTTGCGGGCCTTGCTCTTTTCCAGCAGGCCGCGCTCGGTCATGTTCTTCAGGAGTTGCTTGAGCGGTACGCGGAGCGGGCCCTTGATGCCGAATGCCCGGGAAATCTCGCGCTTGCCCACCTTGCCCGTGCTGTTCTGGACGAACTCCAGGATTTCGGCCTCGCTGGGCAGGGCGGCTGCTCCGGTCTTCCTGGATCTGGCACGCCTGGCTTTTACCACGGAGGTTCGGCGCCCTCAGGCAGCTCTACCGGCGCCGCCTTGGGGGCTGCTTTTTTCTTGGCTGCGGCCTTCTTCTTTGCCGCCGCCTTTTTCTTCGGCGCTGCCTTTTTCTTCGCAGCCGCTTTCTTGCCGCCGCCCTTGGCGGCCTTGGCGGCGATCAGTTCCAGCGCCTGCTCCAGCGTGACGCTTTCAGGCTCGGTGCCCTTCGGAAGGGTGGCATTGATGCGCTTGTGTTTGACATAGGGGCCGTAGCGCCCGCTCATGACATTGACCGGTCCGCCCTCTGAGGGATGTTCCCCCAGTTCCTTTATGGTGCCGGACTTGCCGCCACTCTTGGCGGCCTTCTCGGCCAGCAGAGCAACAGCCCGGTTGAGGCCGACCGTGAAGATGTCCTCAAAGGACTCCAGGTTGGCATAGACACCATCGTGCAGGATGAACGGGCCATAGCGGCCAAGGCCAGACGTGATGGGCTTGCCTGATTCAGGATGCGCGCCGACCTCCCGGGGGAGGGAGAGGAGTTTGAGTGCAAGTTCGAGATCAACTTCGTCCGGAGAAATGCGCCGGGGAATGCTCGCACGTTTGGGCTTTTCCTCGGATCCTTCCGGCTGGGACAGCTCCACGAACGGACCGAAGCGGCCCTGCTTGAGAAGCACCGGCTGGCCGCTCACCGGATCGATGCCAAGCTCGATGCCCTTCGTGGTCATCTCCGCCTTTTTCTTGGCGTCCTCGCTGTCGTCCTGGGTGAACTGACGGGTGAAGCGGCATTCGGGATAGTTCGAGCACCCGACGAAAGCGCCGAACTTGCCGACCTTGAGCGACAGGCGTCCATCATCGCAGTTCGGGCAGGCACGCGGGTCGCCGTCGCCGTTCTGAGGGAAAACGTGAGGGCCTAGCAGCTCGTTCAGAGCGTCCAGGACTTCGGTGATACGCAGGTCCGCGGTTTCCCCCACCGCGTTGCTGAAGTCCTGCCAGAATTCCTTCAAGACCTGCTTCCAGTCGAGGTCGCCGGCGGAAATCTTGTCGAGCTTCTCCTCAAGGTTTGCCGTGAAGTCGTACTCCACGTAGCGCTGGAAGAAACTCTCCAGGAACGCCGTGACCAGGCGGCCCTTGTCTTCCGGGATCAGGCGCTTCTTGTCCATGCGGACGTATTCGCGGTTGCGCAGAGTGGTCAGGATCGCCGTGTAGGTGGACGGGCGGCCGATCCCCAGCTCTTCCATGCGCTTGATCAGGGTTGCCTCGGTGAAGCGGGGCGGCGGCTCGGTGAAATGCTGAAGCGGCTCCAGTTTCGCAAGGCCTACGGTCTCGCCCCGCGACATGGGCGGCAGACGGCGGCCATCCTCTTCATCTGCCTCGTCGTCGCGGCCTTCCTGGTAGAGCTTGAGGAAACCGTCAAAGCGCACGACCTGGCCGGTTGCGCGCAGCGTGTAGTGCTTGCCGTCCTCACCGTCCGTGCCGATGTCCACGGTTGTGCGTTCCAGTTCGGCGCTCTCCATCTGGCTCGCCAGAGTGCGCTTCCAGATCAGGTCGTAGAGCTTGAACTGCTCATCATCGAGCACCCGGCTGACATCTTTCGGCAAGCGTGAAAGCTGGGTGGGCCGGATGGCCTCGTGGGCTTCCTGCGCATTCTTCGCCTTGGTCTTGTAGACCCGCGGTGCGCCCGGAATATAGGGCTCGCCGAACTCGTTCTGGATGACGTTGCGCGCCTCGGCGATGGCCTCGTTGGCAATCTGTACGCCGTCCGTACGCATGTAGGTGATGAGACCTGTGGTCTCGCCGCCGATGGCCACACCTTCATAGAGGCGCTGGGCAATCTGCATCGTGCGGGACGAGGAGAAACCGAGCTTGCGGGAGGCTTCCTGCTGAAGCGTGGATGTGGTGAAGGGCGGCTGCGGATTGCGCTTGGCGGGCTTGGCCTCCACGCTGTCGACCGTATAGCGGCCCTCGCGGATGGCGGCCTCGATCGCCTTTGCGCTGGCCTCGTCCGGAATGTCGAACTTGCCGAGTTTCTTGCCGGCGACAGCGTTCAGGCGCGCGTGGAACTGCTTGTCCTGTGCCGTCTTCAGATCCGCTTCGACGGTCCAGTACTCCTGGCTCCGGAACGCTTCGATCTCCAGTTCCCGGTCACAGACGAGCCGCAGCGCCACGGATTGCACCCGGCCTGCCGAGCGGGATCCGGGGAGCTTGCGCCAGAGCACGGGCGAGAGGGTGAAGCCGACGAGATAGTCGAGCGCCCGGCGGGCAAGGTAGGCCTCAATGAGATCCTCATCGAGGTCGCGGGGCTGGGCCATCGCGTCGAGCACGGCTGATTTGGTGATCGCGTTGAAGACGACGCGGGCGACGGCCTTGTTCTTGAGGGCGCCCTTCGACTTCAAAATGTCGAGCACATGCCATGAAATGGCTTCGCCTTCACGGTCGGGGTCCGTCGCGAGAATCAGTTTCTCCGCACCCTTGAGCGCCTTGGCGATGTCGTTGACCCGTTGTTTGGACTTCGTGTCCATGTCCCAGATCATCGAGAAATCTTCGTCCGGCTTCACAGAGCCGTCCTTCGACGGCAGGTCGCGCACGTGGCCATAGGAGGCGAGGACCGTATAGTCCGACCCCAGGTACTTATTGATTGTTTTGGCCTTGGCAGGCGACTCGACAACGACGACGTTCATGTATTCCGCGAATATCCGGTAGCTTGAGAATGGGCTTGAAAAGCACCGGGGCATTTAGTCGGTTCGGCGCGAAGGTGCAAGTGACTGCTGTGCCGCAAGGTGAAATCCGGGTTACGGCGCTAAGCTGTTCAGGGTGGAAAGTGTGAGGGAAAATTTCCCCGCCATGCGCGTTAACTTTTCGGTAACCCTGCGCCTCTAGGCAGGATTTGCCGGTCGCGCATCGGCGTTTCTTGTTGCTGTGCGGCGGGGGTCAACAGAAACAAACCAGGGGATCATAGCTGTGGCCAGCGTCCAGTTCTTCGACCTTCCAACGGGTTCGCCCGATCAATTCCTCACGCTTTGGGCCGGTATCGCCGGCTACACGCCGGGAAGCACATTGACCGTCAATTTTGGCACACTGAGCGACCCCTCGGTACTGCCGCTGCTCGATGCGGTCTATGCGCAGTTCCCGGAGCTCGACTATCAGTTTGCCGGTACGCAGGCGGCATTCCCCTGGGAAGGGGAGATGATGGCGGCGCTGAACTCGGCGTCAGGCGTCATTCCGATCGCCTTCGACATCACGACCGATCCGGCGCTGGCCGATCTCCAGATCCAGGGTTTTGACGGTTTGACTGCCAATGGCAGCGGAATCCTGGAGTTTGGATCATCACCGGCGCTTGCCCAATCGGGTTCCGAATATGTCGGCTACGGCGCGGTTAACGTGACCGACGCGCGGATGCAGGTCGCTGCCGAGACAGGCGGAGGCAGCTTCCAGGACTGGCAGTTGCTCAAGCATGCCGGCCATCTTCTGGGCCTGGGTGGTCCGCAGGACATGCTGGCCTTTTCGGATGGCCTCCCGGGACCGAACCCGTGGAACAATGCACGCTTTACGGTGATGGCGAATACGGAAGATGCCGCCTCGCTGGCGGATGATCACGGGCATGCGGTATCCTTCAGCGCCATTGATATCGCCGCGCTGCATTTGCTTTACGGTGCGAACTGGGCGACCCATGCCACGGACACGGTCTATTCCCTGAGCGATGCGGGAGCCGCAGCGCTGGATCTCGATGGAGAAGACGGCAATGTCTCCATCGGTCGGGCCTGGTACACGATCTGGGACGGCGCCGGTACCGATGAGGTCAGGTACAACGGGGCCCAGGACGCGCTGATCAATCTCAACGCGGCGGCCGTGACCTACGATCTGCAAAGCCAGCAGAGCGATCCTGATGTGGCCGGGCTCACCTTCCTGCTGGATCATATGATGCAGAGCGGTGATGTGCGCCAGGAATTCTGGCTTGAGCTGTTCGATCCGGACACGAATGGCCTGGCGCAGTTTTCGCGGCTCTTTGATCCGATCACGGAAACCTTCCAGGCCGGCGGGATCTCCATCGCTCGCGACGCCGTGATCGAAAACGCGCGTGGCGGCTCCGGCAACGATCTGCTCATCGGAAACGATGCGGACAACCGCCTCCTTGGCAATGATGGCGATGACGTGATCTTCGCCGGCGTGGAGGGCAACAACTATCTTTCCGGCGGCAACGGCAACGATATCCTGCACTCGATTGCCGGAGAGAACGAGCTCATCGGAGGCAATGGCGATGACACCCTCTGGGGCGGTTACTTCAATGACATCCTGAACGGCGGCAAGGGCAATGACTGGCTCGCCGGCGGCGAGGGCGATGACAATCTGAAGGGCGGGTCTGGTGACGACATCCTCGCCGGCGAAGATGGCGCCGATACGCTGTTGGGCGGCAGCGGGCACGATGAACTCTACGGGATGGCGGGCAATGACATCCTGAAGGGCGGCAGCGGCTTCGACATCCTCCATGGCGATGACTTCGGCACCGTCAGCGATGACAAGCTTTACGGTAACGCAGGCAATGACGTACTCAACGGCGGCGGCGGTGTCGACGAACTCTACGGCGGTTCCGACGATGACGAGCTGAACGGCGGGGCCGGCAATGACAAGCTGCGTGGCGGCTCCGGTGTCGATGTTCTCAATGGCGATGATGGCGACGACAATCTGAGAGGCGGCGCGGATAATGATATCGTCCTCGGCGGGGACGGCAACGATGTCGTGCAAGGCGATGCCGGGGCGGATATCCTCGACGGCGGCGCAGGTGACGACATCCTCAAGGGGGCTGCGTCCGGCGAACTCACCGCCGATACCTTCGTCTTCAAGAACGCCGGGTATGGCTTTGACAAGGTGAAAGGTTTTGTCGACGGTCTGGATCAGATTGACCTGTCCGATTTCAACTTCACCGACTTTGCAACGGACGTGCAGCCGCTCGCTGCACAGGCTGGCAATCACTTGGATATCGACTTCGGGGGCGGCAATGTCTTGCGGCTTGAACAGTTCGATCTGGCCAATTTCGATGCCGCGGATGTGATCCTGTAAGCGGCCTGAGCCGGTCCATTCTTTCCCGGGGGCGGCAGGAGCCGCCTCCGCTTCGTTTTCATCTTCATCTCGCTCTGGTTCGGCTAAATTGACGTGGGTCAAGGGTGCAAATCTCTGCCTTTGTTAGTGTTGAGACATCAATCAGTCCCATCACTCTTGAAGGGAGTTTCAGGATGTTCACGAAGATCATGGTTCCAGTGGATCTGGAGCACACTGAGCAATTGTCGAAATCGATCGAGGCGGCCGCCGGCCTTTCCAAGCAGCATAGCGCCGCGATCTGTTTCGTCGGTGTGGGCTCTGCTGCTCCAACTGCAATTTCGCACAATGCGGAAGAATATGAGGAGAAGCTCGGGGCATTTGCGCAGGAACAGGCGGCCGAGCACGGGATCGACGCCACATCGTGCGCGTTCTTCAGTCATGATCTGGTGACAGAGGTGGATGACGATCTTCTCAAGGCCGTGAAGGAAACCGGCGCGGACCTGGTGGTCATGGCTTCCCACGTGCCAAACATCACCGACTATGTCTGGCCGTCCAATGGCGGCAAAATTGCCGCCAATGCCAACGCCTCGGTGTTCGTGGTGCGTTGAGAGGCGTCAGGGTCGTCCGTTCCTGTACGGGCTCAGCAGCGCATAAAGCGTCCGGCTCACCGGCGCATCCAGGCCCGCTTCTTCCGAGAGGCGCAGCACTGCGCCGGTGATCCAGTCGATCTCCAGCGGCAGCCCCTTTTCCAGATCCAGCGCCGTGGAGGCCTTCATTGTGGGCGGAAATGCGAGGGCGGTTTGCCAGACGTCCTCCTCGATCGTGTCCGGCAGGCCGATGTTCCTGGCGCGGGCAAGCGCGGCGGCTTCGGCAACCGCAGCCTTGTAGAGTGCGGTCAGATGCGGGTTGCCGGTAATGTCGCCGATGGTGCACCGGGCAGCCGCGGTGATGCCGGAACCTGCCGAAAACAGAACGAATTTGAACCAGAGATCACGGACAATGTCGTCCGTGGCCGGTGCTGAAGATCCGGCATCGTCAATGGCCTTACGCAGGGCGTCAACGCGCTCTGAAGGACTGCTGTCGCGTTCGGCGAAGATGAAGCGGTTGAACTCGCCGGTCTGCCTGATGACCCCGGGCGCGGAAATGGTTGTCGAGACCTGTGCGACCCCGTTGCCGACATTCCGCTCCGGCAGCACTTCTTTCAGTATGTCGGAAGCTTCCACGCCATTGAGGAAGGGAATGACGATCGTGTCCTCGCCCAGCATCGGTTTGCAGGCTTCACCGGCCGAACGCGTGGCATCGCCCTTGACGCCAAAGATGATGGCATCGACGGGTCCGACGTCCTGCGGATCGTCTGTCGCGATCCAGGGCTCGATCATCTGATCTCCATCGTAGCCCTCAAGCTTCAGCCCATTCGTCCGGATTGCCTCCAGATGAGGTCCCCTTGCAATCGTCGCCACCTGGTGCCCAGCCGTCGCGAGGCGGACGGCGAGGTAGCCGCCGATGCCGCCGGTGGCCATCGTTGCGATTTTCATATGTGATCGTCTTTCGTTGTCCCGTTCGCCGGCAAACTAGATTGCCTGGGCGGCGGGGGCAATCGGCTGGCCTTCAAAGTCTGCTGCCGGCAATCTGCTCCAGACGATCGGGGTTGTCCCAGCCCACCACGACAAAGGCCAGGCCATCCTGCTTCCAGCTCGCCAGGTTGAGCCCCCCGATGGACCGGGATTGCAGCGCCTTGTCCGGTCCAGGTGAGCTGATTACGCAGTATCCAACCGGCCGGCCGTCCGCCTGGGTGTAGATGTATTGGGCAACAGGCTTGCCTCCGGCCACCAGCATGCGGGCGCCGGCGAACGTGAGGCCATGTTCGGTGAAATCAGGAACCGGAACGTCCTTGCCGATCCGCGCCGACAGCCACTTGCGGATATGGGGCTCTTCGTCCGGCCCGATCTCAACGAGATGCCGTTTCTCCGACGCGTAGACCCTGTGATAGTCCGCCACGTGCGCAAGCCAGCCGGCCGGCTTCTTCTGCCCGGCGGCTGCCACTTGCCGGCCGCGGTCGAGACCGAACTCATAGGCTCCGTAGCTGGCCCCAAGACCGGCGACCGCCAGCAGGGCGGCCGCAATCCGCCACAGGGACGACCTGCCTGCGGATGGGCGCGGCGCAGGGGGCGGGATCCGCGAACGTCGGCGCGCGTGAGGCGAGGGGAGCGGCTGCGCGGCGAGCGGGGCAAACGCAGACTTGAGCTCCCGGTCGACATCGGCAAGACGCCCGGCAAGATCGGCCAGTGCGGCATCCGACGCGATGTATTCCTCAATCTTCGCAGCCTCTTCCGGTGACAGAGCACCATCGGCCCACAGTGGCAGATAGAGCTCAGCCGTGTCAGGCGCGAGAGGGGGCAACTGGTCAGATGTGCTCATGGTTCATAGGCCTTCGCCAGTGCGATGCGGGCCCGGGACAACCGGCTCATCACCGTGCCGATTGGGATCTCGAGCAGTTCGGAGGCCTCCTGATAGGAATGCCCCTCGATCGATATCAATGCCAGCACCTCCCGTTGTTCGTCCGGCAGGCCAAGGATGAGCCGGTCCAATTGACTGAGCGCCACCCGGGCTTCTGGCCGGCGATGCGCGAGCGCATCCGGTACAGCTTCCAGAACATCCGCGCCTTCGCCTGCCCGAACCTTCTCGGCCCTTAGCTTGTTTCTCCAGATGGACTGCATGATCGAAAACACCCAGGACTCAAACCGTGTGCCGGTCTCGAACTGATGGGCACGGGTGATCGCGCGCTCGCAGCTGTCCTGGACCAGATCGTCTGCCAGATCGAGCCTGCCGGTGAGCACCATGCCGAAACGCCTCATCCGCGGCATCATGGCGGTGAGATCGCGATTGAAGGTGCTGTGCGCTCCGGACATCGGTCCCCGTGTGCTTCCGGGGTCGCATTAAATCGCAGGCCCAGTCCTGTAACAACACGCCAGATCGGAAGATTATTCCAGCTGGCAAACTTTTTTCTGGTGAGCCGGGAATAAACCGGCGCGCCGGAGTGTTATCCGGGCAGTCAATGAACTGCGCGGCTCGGACATTCGTCTTATCGCGCACGCCTGCTTAACGAGTGCGACCGGCAAATCCACGAATTGTGCAGGTGCGAGCGGTTGCCGCGATGGCCGGGACGGGCAGTTCTGATTGGCAGGGGCGCTGTCCGCTCGAGGATCGGAGCCCCGGGTTTTGATATCCGCCCTAACGGTTCATCGAGCCCAAGTACTCGCGTTGTGTACCGGTCCCGGATCCGCCCCAGATTTCCGGGACCGGTTCATCAGCGCTGATCACGAGCAGCAGAATTGGTGCCCTAGGCCAGCCGGCACAGCCGGTATGCGTCCAGAACCGCCGAGGCGATGTTCCGGCTGGTGACGGCGTCGCCGATCCGGTGCAGTTCGTAGGGCGCATCGGGTCTCGTGCCGGCGGGCTGCGGGTTTCCGGAGATCAAACTGTCAATGTCGGTGGTACCATTGTTGCGGCTCCCGCTGCGCAAGGCTTCGGTCAGACCGTCGGCAGGTATGGTGCCGTATTCGACGACGACATTGTCGGCGAGCTTGTATGTTTCTCCGCTGGTCACCTCGTTGACGAAGGTGACTTTGAGCCGGTTTCCTTCCCGTTCAACCGAGATGAGGCGCTCATCATAGGTGCGTTGCAGCTTGAGCTCGTAGGCGCGCCGCTTCCAGATCACCTTTTCCGCGTAAGCCATCTCCAGCGCAAAGCTGTCGTCGATGGCGACCAGCTCGACGTCCGCGCCGGCCATTGCGTAGCGCTCCGCTACAGTCACCGCAGCATGCCGGCCGGTGCCGTCATAAACCAGTGTGTGACCGGAGGTTGGGGGCGGGGAGGTCAGCGCGTCCCAACTCGACGTGCACAGGTCCGCACCGGGCAGCCAGTCGAGATGCGGAACGCCGCCCGTGGCGATGATCACCAGGTCGGGGGCTTCAGCCATCACATCATCCGGCTCCACGAACCGGTTCAGCCGGAGTTTCACACCGAGGCGCTCGATCTCGCTTGCGCGCCAGTCGATGATGCCGAGTACATCCTTGCGCCAGCTTGCAGTCGAGGCCAGCCGCACCTGGCCGCCAAGCTCGCTTGCAGCTTCGCACAGGGTCACATCATGGCCGCGTTCCGCGCAAACGCGTGCTGCCTCCAGGCCAGCCGGACCGCCGCCGACGACCAACACCTTTCGTGCCGCTCCCGCCGGCTCGATCCGGTGGGGCAGCGCGCGTTCGTGGCCCGTCGACGGATTGTGGATGCAGGTGGGGCGCGCATCGCTCATGCAATGGGTGGTGCCCACACACGGCCGCACCTGGTCTTCGTTGCCGGCAATAAGCTTGGAAACGAGATGCGGATCGGCGATCTGCGCCCGGGTCATGCCGACCATGTCGAGAAGGCCTTCGGCTATCGCATGACGCGCTGTCGACACGTCCGCAATGCGGGCGGCGTGGAACACCGGCAGAGAGATTTCCTGCTTGAAGGCAGCGGCTTTCTGCATCCAGGGGCCCAGCGGCGAGGCCATGCCCGGCATGTTGTCGACGGCAAGCCCGTAGGCTGTGTCCATGCGCCCGTAGACGGCGTTGAAGAAATCCAGGGTGCCGGAGCGCTCGAAGATGTGGGCAATCTTCACGCAATCCTCAAAGCTGAGCCCGCCGGCCATGGCTTCATCGACAACGAAACGAAACCCCACGATGAAATCGTCACCCACCGCTTGCCTGATCGCATCGTAGACCATCAGGCCGAAGGTGCAGCGTTTCTCCAGTGAACCGCCGTACCGGTCCGTCCGCTTGTTGGTGGAGGGCGAAAGGAACTGACCGATGAGGTGGGCGCCTGCGAGTGTCTCAAGACCATCGAGGCCGCCGGCCTTGCAGCGTCTTGCGGCGGCAGCAAAGGCCTTCACGACGCGCTGCACGTCGTCTTCGTCCATTTCTTTCGGAATGGACCGGTGGAGGGTTTCGCGCACGACGGAAGGTGCGATGGTAGGCAGCCAGTTGCCGACATAGGGCTCGCCGCGCCGGCCAAGATGAGTGATCTGCACCATGAGGGCCGCGCCCTGGGCGTGTATGCGCTGCGAAAATCTCTGAAGATGAGGGATGATGCCGTCATCGCCGATGTAGATCTGCCGGAACACGGACGGCGAATCAGGGGCAACGTTGGACGAGCCGCCGAACATGGTCAAAGCGATACCGCCTCTGGCTTTTTCCTCGTGATAGCTCTGATAGCGGTCAGCGGGGTAGCCGTTCCGATCTTCGAGCCCGCACGCATGGCTTGTACTCATGATGCGGTTGCGGAGGGTCAGGTGTTTCAGCCTGAACGGTGTCAGCAGAGGATCCTGATTTCTGCTTGATGTTTGATTTTGCTGCGAATTCCCGCTCATCGTCTGCTGCTTTCCACCATGTCTCCCGGCATCTTAAGAGCAGCTGAGCATGGCGGCCGGGTCAAGCGAATTCGCCCTTGGGAAGATCTGATTCTGAAAATTCAACCAAATCGGGTGATATTTCGGTTTACTACCAGTCGGAAGTTTCGTACCATTTGGTGCGTTGAAGATATAATACAACTTTAACGATTATACCGACGGGAGGGCGGTACTCTGTTTGATGCGGCGGAGATACGGTCTATGGATCAAGACAATTCTGACACTGCAGCTGCGGTCAGAAAACTGAAAGAACTCATGCAGGACGGGTCCCTGCCTGAGGCCCTGGGAGAGGCGCAGCGCGAGGAAGTCGCCCAGTATATCTGCTCGATGATGATCGAGCTGAGGACGATGGCGCTGGAGCACGAGATGCGCTTCCTCGTCTATCTGATAGAGATGGCCTTTCAGGAGGCCTACAAGCAGGCTGAGAGCAGTGACAAGGAGGCGGCTTGACGGGCCGTGCCAGTGTATTCAGCCCCAGGTCAGGGGCGCTCTTCGGCGCTCCTCAGGGAACAAGTGAAACCATCTGACCGCCTTGCCGCTGCAGTTTGCCGGCAAGTTCGAGTTCGAGCAGAACTGTCAGCACGGTGCCGGCAGGGAGCCCGCTTTCGCGGATCAGATCGTCAATCTCGACCGGCGATGTGCTGAGCAGGCCGATAACTTCCTCACGCGCCGAGCCGGAGACTTCCGGGTCGTAGGCGGGACCCTCATATGCCGATGGTTCGTCCATCTCGCTGTCGTCGAACAGAGAGCGCTCGAGCAGCGGCCCGATGACCCTCACGACGTCGCTGGCACCCTCCGTCAGCGTTGCGCCCTGGCGGATCAGGCCGTTGGTCCCTTGTGCGCGGGGATCCAGTGGCGAGCCTGGTACGGCGAAGACTTCTCGGCCCTGCTCCAGGGCCAGGCGGGCGGAAATCAGAGAGCCGGAGCGTTTGGCCGCCTCAATGACGACTGTTCCGTAGCTCATGCCGGAGATGATGCGGTTTCGCCGCGGAAAATGCTTGGCCTGGGGCACGGTGCCCGGCGTCATTTCCGTCACGATTGCGCCGCCTGCGTTGACAATCTGGTGGTAGAGTTCCGCGTTTTCAGGTGGGTAGATGACGTCAATGCCTCCTGCGAGGACCGCAACCGTCCCGGTCTCTACGCTTGCGGCGTGGGCAGCCGTGTCGATGCCGCGGGCAAGGCCGGATACGATGGTGAAGTCCTGCCGTCCAAGTTCGGCGGCGATCTGTCGGGTGAACTTGCGGCCTGAGGCCGATGCGTTCCGGGCGCCGACAATTGCGATCGCCGGTCGAAGCATCGCCTGGGCAGAACCTTTCAGGCAGAGCAGGGGAGGGGCTGAATCAATGTGTTTCAGGAGCGGCGGGTAATCCGGTTCACCCAGGGCCACGAAGCGGGCCTCCAGCCTGCGGGCGTTCTCCAGATCACGCTCGGCTGCTTCGAGCGGGTAGATCCGGATCGGACGCCTCAGTCCGCCG
>JBCCEL010000038.1:0-25484 GCA_039030315.1 Pseudomonadota bacterium | reverse complement strand
TTGTAGACATCCCACAGGCGCTGTGGATGGAACGGGCGGGGATCTGAAATGACGATACTGTCGATCTTGTAGTCTGCAGCGCTGGCCATGGAACTGGTCCCGTGTTTCAGATCCCATTCGGTCAGTTCCACGCCAAGTGTCGCCACACGCTCGTGATCGTAGGGCGGCATGGCCAGCACATCGCCCAACTTTACATTCCCCCATTGCATCGCGAGAATTTCTGCGCCCGGATTGATCGGATGAATAGCCTCGGCCACTTTCCGCAGCCGCTCCATCGGCACACGATCCATTTTGCTAAGCAGTATGCGGTTGGCGAACATGATCTGCTCGGCCAGAAGATTTTCGATACCGCGTTTTTCAGCGGCAAGGTTGCGTGAGGCGGCGGGCACGATGGCGCGGCCCAGATCGTAGTCCTCCGCGAGGGTGACAGTATCGACCACCGAGAGGAAGCCGTGCAGCCGCACTGCTTCATGAGTGCGAATAGCCTCCAATAGCGGCCAGGGATGGGTGCCGCCGGAGGTCTCAATCACCATATGGGTTGCACCGTTTGATCGAAACTGTTCGACCGCAGCAGCAAACCGCGTGAGGCCCTCTGACCCACTTATGCTGCCAGCTGGAATGGGAACCAATAGCGCATCCTTCAGCGACAACAGCTCGCTGGTATCAAGAATAAGGCCATCGATATCGAGCTCGCTCATCTCATTGACGATGACGCCCAAGCGCACGTCCGGAGACTTGCGTGCCTGTTTCAGGAGGCTTTGCAGCAAGGTTGTCTTACCGGCACCGAGAAAACCATTCAAAATGGTGACCGGCAGGGGTGGAGAGCTTCTGGCGCCGTTGTCTTTCATCGCTGCCTCGGATGACCCTCGTGAGGAGATCGGGTTTGCCCTGGTGGACGTCTGTCCGAGTCCATTCAAGGTACGTTATGTTATAACGTAACAGGTGTCGCAGCTTTGGGGGATAAGGACAAGTTTAGCGACAAGGAGATTGCTGCCCCTGTTCCGGCTGGCGCGTGTTGATTCCCGTCTATTGCCGCCGTTCGCGGAAAAACGCCTTCAGAATCTCCGCTGCCTTCTCGCCCCGGATGCCGCCGTAGACCTCCGGGGCGTGGTGGCAGGTGGGGTGGCTGAAGATGCGGGGGCCGTGGTCGACGCCGCCGGCCTTTTCGTCCTCTGCGCCATAGTAGAGCCGGCGGATGCGGGCCAGCGAGATGGCGCCGGCGCACATTGGACAGGGCTCCAGCGTCACGTAGAGATCGCAATCGGTCAGCCGCTCGCTGCCAAGCGCTTCAGCAGCAGCACGGATGGCCAGGATCTCCGCATGGGCGGTTGGATCACGCAGTTCGACGATGCGGTTGCCGCTGCGGGCCAGTATCGACCTGCCGGGGCCGACTACCACGGCGCCCACCGGCACCTCGCCGCGCGTGGCCGCCCCATGGGCTTCCTCCAGCGCCATATCCATGAATTCAGACATCGGCTGAGCGCATGCGCTTAAACCGTGCGCTTGGTCAAGGGCTTTGCTAAGGGATCGCCATGAACGAAACCAGCGAAGTCAATGGCGAGCGCATCGCCAAGCGGATTGCGCGGGCAGGGATCTGCTCGCGCCGGGACGCGGAGCGGCTGATCGAGGCGGGCCGGGTCAAGGTGAACGGCAAAGTGCTGGCCACGCCGGCATTCACCGTGAGCGATGGTGATAGAATCCAGGTGGACGGCGCAGCCCTGCCGGAGGCCGAAGCGACACGCCTGTGGCGCTACCACAAGCCCTCAGGCCTGGTCACAAGCCACAAGGATCCGGAAGGGAGGTCAACCGTCTTTCAGAAGCTGCCTCCGGATCTGCCCCGTCTCATCTCCGTGGGGCGGCTCGATCTCAATACCGAGGGCCTGCTCCTGCTCACCAATGACGGCGAACTGGCCCGCCGGCTGGAACTGCCTTCCACCGGCTGGCTCCGCCGCTACCGGGTCAGGGCCCACGGCAAGATCGAACAACCCGAACTGGACCGCCTGGAGAAGGGCATTGAGATCGACGGCGTCCGCTATGGCGAGATCACTGCCAGGCTGGACAAGGTGCAGGGCGGCAATGTCTGGCTGACCATGGCGTTGCGCGAGGGCAAGAACCGGGAGGTGAAGCGGGTGCTGGAGCATCTGGGCCTCCAGGTGAACCGTCTGCTGCGCCTTTCCTATGGACCGTTCCAGTTGGGCGACCTTTCGCGGGGCGAGGTGAAGGAGGTGCCGCGCAAGGTGCTTCAGGACCAACTGGGTGAGCGCAAGTCCACGCCCAAACTCAAGCCGTCGAGACCCAAGAAGAAGCCGCATGCGCATCGTCGGCGGAAACCATAAGGGGCTCGCCCTCGCCGGCCCGAAATCTTCCGCCGTCCGGCCGACGTCGGACCGCACGCGGGAAGCCCTGTTCAACATACTGGCGCACGGGATCGGAGAGTTCGATCTCGATGGTGCCCGGGTCCTCGACCTTTTCGCCGGGACGGGCGCGCTGGGACTGGAAGCACTCTCGCGCGGCGCCCGATTCTGTCTCTTCATCGACGAGGCAGCGTCCTCCCGGGCCCTGATCCGGCGCAATGTGGAAGCCATGGGCGCGATGGGCGCATCGAAGATCTGGCGCCGGGATGCAACGAGGCTCGGCAGGATCGAGAACATGCCCGCGTTCGATCTCCTGTTCGCCGATCCGCCCTACGGCAAGGGGTTGGGGGAAAAGGCGATACGCTCGGCCCTGGAGAATGGCTGGCTGGCCGATAATGCGGTGTGCGTGCTGGAGGAAGCGGCGAAGGCCGAACCTGGTCCGATTGAGGGCCTGGACGAAGTGGACCGCCGCACCTACGGCGACACCCAACTCCTCATCCTGCGCCGAGCATGATCTCGTCGGCTCTTTGAGATAGGGCCTCTGCCATCTTCGGAGCCCGATCCCATTCTTCCCATTTGCCGCCCTCGGCCCCCGAGCCGAGGGCCCAGGGCAAGACGCCCGGAATTCTGCGGCCCTGGGTCCTCGGGTCAAGCCCGAGGACGACAAGATTGCAAGGCCCGCATGCGCGGGTATGATGGGTTGTGGAGCAGTATGGAACAGAGCGGTTCTGGCGCCGCCGACCCCGGAGCTGAACATCTCCTCAGGATCGGGTGCCAGCTGGAGCTATGCCTCCCGCAGGCCTTCCTTGCGGACCCATTCCTCGGTGTCGTCCAGGCCCATTTCCAGGCGATCGAACATCTCGTGGATCTCGGCCTCGGTGATGATCAGCGGCGGGCAGAGCGCGACGCCGTCACCGAGCTGGCGGTTGATGAGGCCCTGGTTCTGACAGAAGCTCACCGCC
Organism: Pseudomonadota bacterium; assembly: GCA_039030315.1. GTDB lineage: Bacteria > Pseudomonadota > Alphaproteobacteria > Rhizobiales > CAJQND01 > JAAEUE01. The sequence continues at coordinate 22,168 of JBCCEL010000038.1, read as the reverse complement.
CTGGCGCCCACCAGATGCTTCGGATCGAAGGCACGCTTGGTCGCCTTGTCCGCCACCAGCTCGCAGGCCCCGATCATGCCCACGCCGCGGACTTCGCCGACCAGCGGGTGGTCCAGCAGCTTCCGGAAGCGATCCTGGAATATGGGAGACATCTTGGCGGCGTGCTTCACGATGCCGTCGCGCTCGTAGATCTCGATGGTCTTCAGCGCAACCGCGGCGCCGACGGGATGCGCCGTATAGGTATAGCCGTGGCCGAAGGTGCCGATCTTTTTGCTCTGCTCCAGCATGGCCTGGTAGAGGTCTTCCTCGATCGAGATGGCGCCGAGGGGGTAGTAGGCCGAGGTGATGGCCTTGGCCATGGACACCGATGTCGGTTTGAGCCCCATGGTCTGGGTACCGAACCAGTTGCCGGTACGGCCGAACCCGCAGATCACTTCATCGGCGATGAAGCGCACATCATGAGGCTCCAGTACCGCCTGGATCTTCTCGTAATAGCCCTCCGGCGGAACGATCACGCCGCCCGCGCCCAGCACCGGTTCGGCGATGAACGCTGCAATGGTCTCCGGGCCCTCCCGGTCGATCAGTTCCTGCAGGTCTGCGGCCATGCGGTCGGTGAACTCGTCCTCCGTCTCACCGTCCTCAGCCATGCGGTAATAATGCGGAAACGAGGTGTGCAGGATGTTCTGGATCGGCAGGTCCCAGTCCGCGTGCACCGGCGGAAGGCCGGTGAGGGAGCCCGAAGCGACTGTCACACCGTGATAGCCCTTGATGCGGCTGATGATCTTCTTCTTCTCCGGCTTGCCGCGGGCGTTGTTGTAGTACCAGGTGAGCTTGACCTGCATGTCGTTGGCTTCCGAGCCTGAACAGCAGAACAGCATCTTGGAAGCTTCGCACGGCACGATCTCCTTGAGCTTTTCGGAAAGCTCGATGGCCATGTCGTTGGAGCGCCCGCCGAAAATGTGGGTGTAGGACAGCCGGCGCATCTGCGTTGCCGCGGTCTCCACAAGTTCCTCGTTGCCGTAGCCGAGCGAGGTGCACCACAGGCCTGAGAGGCCCTCGATATAGGGCTTGCCCTTCTCGTCGTAGACGTAGATGCCCTTGCCCTCTTCCAGGATGACGTTCGGCCCCTGCTCGCGGTGCGTGGAGAGATTCGTATAGGGGTGGATCACCGTCTCGATGTCCCGGACGGCCATATTGGAGAGCTGGTCCATGAAAACCTCCTTGAGAAGGGCTACCTCTCGCGCGCTGCCTGTGCTAGCGCGGGTGCCAAAAGCGAAACCGGCTTTGCGCTAGTCGTAGAGCGTGTTGGGGCAAGGAACAATCAAAATGTCTAACGAGCTGATCGGCAAGGACGCGACCGAGATCGTGTCGCTTCTGAAGAGCGAAGAGGTGACACCGAATGATTTGCTGGATGCGCTGGAGGGCCGGATTGCGGAAGTGGACAACAAGGTCAACGCCCTGCCGACCCTGTGCTTCGACCGTGCGCGCAAGCATGCCTCCGGGCTGATGGCGAGACCTGTAGCGGAACGGGGAAAACTCGCGGGCCTGCCTCTGCCCATCAAGGATCTGGCCGGCGTGAAGGGGGTGCGCTCGACCTACGGCTCGCCCATCTTTGCCGATCTTGTGCCGGAGCAGTCCGATATTCTCGTCGAACATGTCGAGGCGGAAGGCGGAGTTGTCTACGCCAAGTCCAACACTCCCGAGTTCGGCGCAGGCGCCAACACGTTCAACGAGGTCTTCGGACGGACGCTCAACCCTTGGAACACGACCCGCTCGGCCGCAGGCTCCTCCGGTGGGTCCGCGGTCGCCCTGGCAACCGGCATGGCCTGGGTCGCGCACGGCTCCGACATGGGCGGCTCCCTGCGCAATCCGGCCAGCTTTTGCGGCATTGTCGGCATGCGGCCGTCACCCGGCCGTGTCGCCTGCTCGCGCCCGTCCGCCATCGACGGCTTCCTTGGAGTGGAAGGGCCCATGGCCCGGAACGTTGAAGACCTGGCGCTGCTCTACGATGCCATGCGGGGAGAGGAGCCGGGCGATCCGCTGTCGCTGCCCCACGATGGGGTCTCCTATCTGGAGGAGGCACGCGGCAGCTGGAAACCGAAAAAGGTTGCCGTCAGCCGCGATCTCGGCATCACGCCAGTCGAGCCGGAAGTGGCGGAGATCGTCACCGCTGCAGCAAGGCGTTTTGAAGAGGCAGGCGTTGTTGTCGAGGAAGCCCATCCGGATCTCTCCGAGGCACATGACTGCTTCCAGACCCTGCGTGCGGTGGCCTTCGCCACCGGCCTTGAGCCTCTGCTCAGGGAGTATCGCGACCAGCTGAAGCCGGAGGTCATCTGGAACGTTGAGAAGGGTCTGGAACTGAAAGCGGCCGACATCGTCAAGGCCGAGCATCAGCGCGCTGCCATGTTCCACCGCACCCGCGCGTTCTTCGAGGAGTATGATCTCCTTCTCACCCCGGCAACCATCGTCTCGCCCTACCCGGTCGAGCAGCGCTTCGTGGAGGAGTGCGACGGCGTCAAGTTCGGCAACTACGTCGAGTGGCTTGGCATCGCCTACGCCATCACCAACGTGGCCTGTCCCGCGATCTCAATTCCTGCCGGCTTCACGAAGGAAGACCTCCCGGTCGGCATCCAGATCGTCGGACCGCCGCGGGGCGATGCCCGTGCCATCCGAGGCGCCAGGGTTCTGGAGGATATTCTCGGATTGCGCGGCATGACGCCGATGGATCCGAAGGTGATGAACTGACCTCGCACCAGAGGGGGACGGCGTGGCGGGCTGGATCGTGGCGCTATTGTACGGAATCGCCTGTGCCTGCGGCCTGATCTCGATGTCTCTTGGCAGAGAAGCCGTCCGCATAGCTAGGCAGCGCTACGATTCCATCGGCAGGGCGCGGCGCGAAGCATTCGACATCTCCTGGTCAGGGGTCTTTCTTCGTCCGCTCCTGAAGTTTCTCGGACATGGTATCGTTCTGGCCATTCTCTTCATCTTGGCCATCACGGTGCTCTACAGGCCGCTCAGCGCTGTCCAGTCCGTATTTTCCGCAGCTGCCGGCTGCCTGACGACTATCGCCTTTCTGGCCCGGATGGTCCTCCTGGAACGCGGTGAGCACCCGAAAGCCACCAAACGCAGAATGCTCCACGGCATCGTGATCTGTAGCATTGCCATGCCGCTTCTCCTGGCCGTCGGCGCTCTCGCACACCGCGTCCTGCCTTAGGAACAGAGCAGGTCGCCGAACTCTCTGAGCACCTGATCAAACGCAGCGAGTAAGGCGGCGTCATCCTCTTCGGTCAGTTCCAGCGACAGGCTCATGTAGCCGCGGCGGGCGAAGTAGATGCCGCGCTTGAGCATCTCCAGGTGGAAGAGGGCATGGGCTTCCGGACGGGTCAGCTTCGTCTGTTCCGGCGTGCGCACCGGCTGGTCGTGGAAGTGGAAGCACATGATGGTCCCTGAGCCGGTGACCTGGGCGGGCAGGCCATGACCGGAGATCACGTCGTTCAGCCGGTGGCGCAGGCGGTCGCCTCGTTCGGTATGCTCAATGGCTCGCTCCGGCGTGTAGATGTCCTTTAGGCCCGCAATGCCGGCAGCCATGGACGTCACGTTGTTGTTGAATGTCCCGGCATGGGGCAGGGCGTCCGGCTCGAATGGGTCGAACTTGCGCATGATGTCCTGGCGCCCGCCAAAGGCCCCGAAGGAGAAACCGCCGCCAAGATACTTGCCGAACGTGGACATGTGGGGCGTCACGCCTGTTGAGCCCTGGTGGCCGGCTGGCCCGTTGCGCGAAGTCATGACCTCATCGAAGATGAGTACTATGCCGTGCTGCTCGGCAAATGCCTTCAGGCTGGAGAGGAAAGGCGTATCCGCGACGATTGCGCCGCCGCCGCCCATCATCGGTTCGATCAGGATCGCTGCGATCTCGTGTTCCACGCCGTTAGCTGCGGCACGGGTTGCCTCCAGATCGTTATAGGTCCCAATGACGAAATCGAAGGGTGCATTGGAGCGCTCGGCGTAGTCGGCAATGTAGAGCACTCCGCCATGATAGCCGCCGGCAAAGACCATGACCTTGTCGCGGCCTGTATGGGCGCGGGCCGCGGCCAGCGCCATCATGTTGGCTTCCGTGCCGGAATTGGTGAAGCGGACGAGATCGAGCGAGGGAAAGCGGGCGCACATGAGCTCGGCCAGTTCGACCTCATGGGTGTTCGGACCGCCGAGAACGGTGCCGTCGGCGATTGCCCCGCGTGCCGCATCCATGATTGGGGCGCAGGTGTGTCCATAGAGACCGGCTGAGTACTCACCGAGGTAGTCCCGGTACCTCTGGCCGTCCGCATCCGTGACCCACTGATTATGGGCACTGGTGAAGCGAAGAGGATAGGGCGTGAAATGCAGTACCGTCCGGGTGTTGCCGCCGGGCAGTCCGCCGGAGGCACGCTCCTGCCAATTGCGGCTTTCCGGTGTCCGCGCGATGAATTCCGCCTCCGCCTCCTCAAGGGCGGATTGAAGCTGATCGTTCCGAAGCTGCTGGTCCATGCCGGATCCTCCTTGCACGGAAACTTAGGGTGCGAGGGCTTCCCCGGCAACCAGTCCCGGCTGCCGCCTGGGCATGACGAGGGCGAAACCCGTTGCGATGAGGGAAAACAGGCTGGCCAGCAGGAAGGCGTTCGCCAGCCCGGTTTCTCCCGCAAGCCCTGCAAGCAGTGCTGCGGTGGCGGCAAAACCATCCATGAAGGCGAAGGTCAGTCCGAGGCTGGTACCTTCACGTCCTCCGGCGTGATCGACTGCTGCTGCAAGAAGCACGGCACGGATGGCTACGCCGACGATCAGGGCCACGCCCAGCCCGAGGACGGAAACGATGAGGGAAGGGGATGCCCAGGCCACGAAGGCGGCGAGGCATACAAGCGCGTTGCCGGTGAGGCAAATCGGCTTGCGTCCGATCTGATCGGATATCTTGCCGGCCCAGGGCTGTCCCAGAGCGCCGAACAACATCATTACAGCCATGACGAGAGACGTTTCCTGCCAGCCGAAGCTGTGCGCGTCCTTCAGATAAAGCGGCATCATCGCGATGATGGCGAACAGGCTCATGTTGTAGGTCGTGAACAGGGCGATGACCTTGAGGCCCGCTCCGTTGGTCCAGACTTTCCAGATGTCGGCGAAATCGGCCACGGTTGGCCGCGAATTGACATGCCGGGGCACGTGCGGGGCGATGAACAGGAAGACGATCCCCATCAGGAATGTCGGCACGATCATCACCTGGATGGCGAGGCGCCAGTCCGCCATGGCCAGCAGGAAGCCGACCGCCGGCAGTGCAATCACCTCGGAAAGGTGCCCGCCAACGGCGTGCATGCCCAGCGCATAGGCGCGTCTGGCCTTGTGCATCTGCGCCAGAACGCCGGTGGCAATGGGATGCCATGCGGCATCGCCCATCCCGCCGATCGCGATGAGCGCAGCAAAGACCCAGAAGCTGTCGGCAAACGAGGATGACAGATATCCCAGGCCGCACCAGAAGAAGGTGAGCGCCAGCAGGATCCCACGGTTGGCCACATGGTCGGCCAGCATCCCGGCGGGAAAGTAGGCCACGGACGCGCCCAGACTGTGGATCATGAACAGCAGGCCGATCTCCGTCGGCGACAGGCCCATCGCAGTACCGAAAGCCGGAATCAGCAGATACATGCCGATAGGCACGAAATCGTTGGCGCAGTGGCCGATCGCGAAGGGTATGAGGAGGTTGGATTTCATCCGCTCGCATTGCTACCCAGTAAGGACGCGCGACTATGACAGGTTTCAGCCTTGCGACCAGTGCAATTCTTTCATGCCTGTCATGACATTCCCGGTCAGCGCGCATCTGTTATGGTCGCGCGATGACATATGAAGAATTCAACGACTTCTGCGGCGGCCTGCCGGCCACGTCCCATGTGGTTCAGTGGGGCGGCAGCCATGTGTGGAAGGTGGGTGCCAAGGTCTTCGCCATCGGCGGCTGGGCGGATGACCAGCCGGCCTTCACGTTCAAGGTCACGCCGATTGCGTATGAGCTGCTGAGAGAGGAACCGGGCTTGCGCCCCGCGCCCTATCTTGCCTCGCGCGGCATGAAGTGGATCCAGCATTACGCGGCGCCGGGCCTCGCCGAAACCGAACTGAAGGACTATCTCAGACAGTCCCATCACATCGTCGCGCAGGGCATGAGCAAGAAGAAGCGCAAGGAACTCGGATTGGTGGAGGAGTAAGGCGGGAAATGTCGGAGTTCGTAATCATAGGCGGCGGTGTGTACGGCGCGGCCACGGCCTTCTGGCTGAGCGAGCAGGGGCGCGAGGTCACGTTACTGGAACGCAGGAAGATCGGTAACGGTGCCTCTGCGGGACCTGGACGGCGTGGAACGCGTGCCAATGGCCGCGATGTCCGCGAACTCCCGCTTGTCCGGCTAGCGCACGAGATGTGGCCCGATCTTCACCAACGGCTTGATGCCGAACCGTTTTTTGAACGTCTGGGGCATCTTCTGCTCATCGAGCGCGAAGAGGACATGGCGTCCTGCAAAGCCCGCGCCCTGATGCAGAACAGCATGGGCACGGAAACGCACGTGCTTGGCGCCGGTGAAGTGCGCGAGCGCGAACCGGATGTCTGCGAGGATGTGATTGCCGCGCTCTACTGTCCGCTCGACGGGGTCTCGGATCATACTGCGGTCACCGACGCCTTTGCCGTCGCAGCGCAGAGGAGGGGAGCGGATATCCGGTTGGACACGGGCGTCTCACGGATCGAAGTCACCGGAGGGGAGGCGCTTGCGGTCATCACCGAAGCGCAGGACCGCATCAAGATCGGGCAAACCCTGCTGGTTCTCGCAAATGCGGGTGTCCAGGAACTGCTGTCAGACCACGTGACGCTTCCGGTGTGGAGCCGTGCGTTCCAGGTCATGCTGACCAATCCGCTGGATCCCATGCCGCTCAACCATCTGATCGGCCATGTCAGCCGGACCCTGGCGCTGAAGGCGGAAGCGGGAAACCGCATCATGATTTCGGGCGGCTATCCCGGCCGCTGGAACGCTGCAGCGGAGACCGGCACAGCCGTACAGACTTCGGTCGATGCAAATTTCGCCGATGCCGTTGCCGTGTATCCCTGCCTTGAGGGCATCGGGATCGAACTGGCGGATGCCGACCATCTGGAGAGCCTGTCGGTCGACGACATTCCGGTCATCGACACGGTTCCCGGCGCAGAGAATACGATCTATGCCGCCGCCTGGTGCGGCCATGGCTGGGCCATCGCACCCTCAGTCACGCAAATGCTGGCGGAATGGGCAGTAAGCGGCGAGCGTCCGCCACTGCTGGCGCCGTTCACCCACAAACGTTTTGGGATTTGAGGAAGATCAGGCGGAGATCGCCATTGCCGTGGGCAGGGCGCTGTCGCGGAGGACGAACTCAAGCTCGTGCTCTGCCACGGGCTTGCCGATCAGGAAGCCCTGGACCTCGTGGCAGCCTTCCTGGAGCAGGAACTCCACATGTTCGCGGCTCTCCACGCCTTCGGCGATCACGCGGTAGCCAAGCTGCTTGGCCATGCCGATCATTGTGCGCGTGACCACGGCCGCCTGGTGATTGCGCGAGAAGCTCTCAATGAACGAGCGGTCGATCTTGATCTTGTCGAACGGGAACGAAATCATGGTCGACAGCGAGGAGTAACCCGTTCCGAAATCGTCGAGCGCGATCGAGACACCCAGCGCCTTGATGCCCCGCAAGACGTGGAGCGCCCGCGCAGTATCGTTGATCAGAACGCTTTCGGTCACTTCCAGTTCAAGCCGGCTTGGCGACAGGCCGGTGCGGATCAGCACCTCCTGAACCAGGGCGGTAAGATCCACATGCAGGATCTGTACGGGCGAGATGTTGACCGCGACCTTCAGCGGTGTCGTCCACTTCGCTGCGATCTCGCAGGCGCGCAGGAGCACAAGCGCGCCAAGGTCGGTGATCTGCCCGTTTTCTTCCGCGATCGCCACGAAGGTCGAGGGCGGGATCGGACCGAATTCCGGATGGGTCCACCGGGCCAGGGCCTCAAAGCCCGTCACCTTGCCGCGCAGCATGTCCGCCTGCGGCTGGAAGTACACATCAAGCTTGCCGTTCTCGATGGCGAGCCGCAGATCGGAACTTAGCTGCCGGGTCTGCCGGATGTGCTGGTCCAGTGTCTCGTTGAAGGCATACACACGCTTCAGGGGATCATCTTTCGCGCGGTACATGGCGATATCCGCATTGGACATCAGCTCCTCGGATGTCCGCCCGTGATGGGGGTAGACGGCGACGCCGATACTCACGCCCGTGTGGATGATAAGATCGTCGAGTGCGATCGGTGCCTGGAATTTTTCCGCCATCCGCTTGGCGAGCGCCGGCATATCCGGATCGCCGGGTGCCTTGCGCTGGATGGCCATGAACTCGTCGCCGCCGAGCCTGGCGATAAAGTCCTCGCCTTCGCAACATTCAGAGAGGCGGCGCGCCACTTCCTTCAACAGCTGGTCGCCGCGGGAATGGCCGTAGATGTCGTTGACCGACTTGAACTTGTTAAGGTCGAGATTGAGCAGGTAGAACTCGGCCCCTCCCGCCTCCGCATTCCGGATCTCCTGATTGATCCGCTCGGAGAAGGCATTCCTGTTGGGCAGGCCGGTCAGCGAGCAGTTCATCGCCAGATGCGCGGCCCGGTGTTCCGCAGCCTCACGTTCCCTCAGGGCGGTCACGTGTTCGGTCACGTCATGCAGAATGACGACGCGGCTGTCGTTTGACGTCAGGTTCGAGACTTTCTTGTCCAGGACGCGCGTCCCGATCGTGATGGTGGAGCCACCGTCAACAATCTCCGCTGCGAAGTCGGACAGGGATTTTTCTCCCCCCTCGTGCAGGTAATAATCCTCGGCCAGCTCCGCAAAGTCGGGATTCCACAGGGTCGGTTCGCGGCTGGAGTCGATGAGGGCGACAGCCGCATCGACGTTTTCAAGGACCGTATGCAGCATTTTCTGGCGCTCGCGGTTGGCGATCGAGTAGCGGATCGAGCGGTCAATGACCTCCGGCGTGACGGAATCCTTTGAGATGAAGTCTGCCGCGCCGGCCTGCAGAGCCGCCTGGTCGGTGTTCTCGTTGCCCATGCCGGTGAGCAGGATGATCGGCACGTCAATGCTTTCGGCCCGCATGGATTTGATGAAGTCGATGCCGGTTATAGCGCCCATTAGATAGTCGCAGAGTACGATATCGACCGAACCGGCGCGCAACAGATCCGCCGCTTCCGGAGGCTTGTGGCACACCGTGATGGAATATGACGCGCTGGAACCCTCCTTGATCGTGTCGCAGATCAGGAAGGCGTCGTCTTCGTCGTCGTCGAGGACGAGGATTCTTATTGTCTGGCTCGTTCCACCGTTGTCCATGACCCGCCCCTATCGATCACGGACCACTTTCGCGCGAACTGATGTGCAAATTCTAAACGCGGCTGGTAATGAGCCAGCATGGTTACCGGAATGATAATTTGCCACTAAACGGCTGTTTTCAGGGCAATTTCTTTGGACAAAGATGCTCTTTCACCTCACTCGGGCGGAAGTGCGACGATTTCGATCCAGTATTTGCCGATAACCTGGGCGAGCTCCACCAGCTTGTCGAACGTGACCGGTTTGGTGATGAAAGAGTTCACGCCTAGGTTGTAGGTGCGCAGTATATCTTCCTCGGACTTGGAGGTCGTCAGCACGACAATCGGAATGCGCCGAAGATTTTCGTCTTCGCGGATTTCCTTGAGCGCGGTCCGTCCGTCCTTGCGGGGCATGTTCAGATCCAGGAGGATGATACCAGGCAGGTCATCTTCATTCAGATCTGCATACTCGCCCTCATGCTTGAGGTACTCCATCAGTTCCACACCGTCTTCGACGAACTTGACCGGATTGTTCAGCCGGGCTTCTTCCAGTGCGTCACCAATCAGCATCCGGTCGTCGGCGTCATCGTCAGCAATCAGAATGCGTATTGCCTGTCCCTTGCTCATTGCGCGAGTTCCTCCTGGTTGGATTGCTTGGCCGGCAATTCGATGATGAAGGTGGCGCCTTCGTCGGGCACGCCGTCAGCATCAATGTGTCCGTTGTGGCGTTCGACGATCTTCCGGCACGTGGCAAGGCCGATGCCTGTGCCTTCGTACTCGAAACGGCCGTGCAGCCGCTTGAAGATCGTGAAGATCTGATCCTTGTAGGCATTGTCGAAGCCGATGCCGTTATCGGCCAGCCGGAAGGTCCAGAAATCCTCTGAATTGCCGGCTTCGTCGGTCCTGGTGGTCTTGTCCGCGGTGATCTTGATCAGTGGTGCAACATCAGGTTTGCGGAACTTGAGGGCGTTTGACAGCAGGTTCTGGAAGAGCTGCCGCATCTGGGTCTTTTCAGCATCGAATTTCGGCAGGTCTTCGAACTCCACCCGGCCCTGGCTGTCCTGAAGAGCCATCTGCAGGTCGCCGAGCACGTCCGTGAGCAGTTCCTGCATGTCCACCTGTTGGAACGGCTTCGCCTTTGTGGTGATGCGGGAATAGCCGAGGAGATCGTTGATCAATTCACGCATCCGCATGGCTGCGTTCTGCATGCGGTCGACGAACATCTTGCCGTCGTCGGGCAGCAGGTCGCCATGCTTGCGAAGCAGCCGGTCGCTGAACGCCTCGATCTTGCGCAATGGCTCCTGAAGGTCATGGGAAGCGACATAGGCGAAGTCCTGAAGCTCCCGGTTGGAGCGCTCCAGCTTCTTCGTGTAGGCCACCAGCTGGGATTCATGCCGCTCCAGCACGGTGATGTCCTGGTAGGTGGCGATCGAGCCGCCGTTCGGCATGGGCTCGTTCATCACGGCCATGACCCGGCCATCCCGCAGGAACTGCTTGATCGTTGTCCGCTTCTTCAGCCGGTCCGGGTCGTGGCGCGCCTGGAGGGCGGCCTGAGCGTCCTCATCACGGTAGTTGCCGAGTGAAATACTGTACCGCATGATGTCCGACAGATGCATGCCCGGCTTCACGACGTCGGGAGAAAATCCATACATTTCAAGGTATTGACGGTTGCACAGCAACAGTCTCTGCTCTGAATCGAACATGCAGAGACCCTGGATCATATTGTTCAGTGCGACGTCGAACTGATCGGTCGTCCTGTCCAGGTCGCCGGAGATTTTCTCGACTTCGATCTCGCGTTGCTTCAGCTCGGTGATGTCGGTCCTTGTGCCAACGATACTGCCATCCTCGGTCTGCTTGTCGAGGACGCGAACCCAGTGCCCGCTGGACAGCTGAAGTTCATGCGGCTCGCCGGGATTGAAATGCCGTTGCACGTTCCACTGGATGAAGGCTTCCGGATCCATGCCGCGCAGATTGAAGCCGCCGCGTGCGACGGCCTCGCGCAGCATGACTTCATAGCTGGCGCCAGGCTTGATCAGGTCTGAAATGTGCGGATTGAGATCGATGTACTTCTGGTTATAGACGACCAGCCGGTCATCGGGATCGTAGAGAGCAAACCCGTCCACCATTGCATCGAGGGCGTGCATCATCCGCGAGTGGGCGATCTCGGCGATGGATTTGAGCCGGTCCAGCCCTTCCATCTGCGCGTCGATGCCTGTGATTTCCTGGACGGTCTCGATGAGGTTTCCGTCCGGATTGCGATGGCGGGTCACGCCGATATACTTGCCGGCCGCCGTCTGGAAGCGGAATTTGTGCGTTCCGCCGACCTTTAGCCTCAGAATGCTGGTGGCAATCGCGGAGTCGATCTCGGCGGGATCGTAATTCTGGCTCGACAGGGCCCGGGACATCAGTTCCTGGAGCCTGGTCCCGTCAGGTGTGGTCTCCTTGGAATAGCCGCACAGATGATAGTAGAGGTCGTTGGCCCGAATCAGCTTGAGATCCGGATCGAAAACGGCCAGTCCGACGTCCACACCGTCGAACACATCCGCCAAAACCTGGTCGAAAGCCGCAGCATCTTCCCTCTGCTGCGTGATGATTTCCGTTTCCGCCACATTCATCGGTGTCTGTGCCCTCTTGTCCCCGCGTGCCTTCCAGTTATGCCGAACATATCGCCATACCATTAACACCTGGTTCACCTTGCCATCAGGTGACCCCGGTCCATTAAGTTTTATTTCAAACTGCCCACACACATTCAGGCATGTTCGCGAGCTTCGTTTCGCGGAGCTGTGTGAGGGAGCCAGGGGGGCAACCTCGCCGCGGGATGCAACGAATAGGGCAGGTGGGGCCACCATGCAGGCAGAACACGAAAAGACTCTAGCAGCACTGATTCTGGCACTTTGTGTCATCGCAGCACTGTTTTTCCCGGAAGTTTCTCACTCCCTGGCGCCGTTCCTGCTGCACTCGCTCTTCTTTGTCATGGTCTTCTCCCTCTTGCCGTTCGCACGGCTTGACGGGCAGGAATTGACCAAGCCGCACCCGATCGTGCTGGCCCTCGTGGCCTGGCAGCAATTCGCCCTGCCCGCGTTAACGCTTCTGTTCGGATACGTCTTCGGCATCGACCAGCAGTGGCTGTTCTTCCTGCTGCTGACAGTGACCAGCGGCTCGCTGTTTGCTTCGCCGACGCTTGTTCAGCTGATGGGCCTGGAGCAGAAGATGGCGGTGCAGACGGTGGTTCTGTCCACGCTTGCCGCTCCGGTTTCGATCTACCTGACCTTCAGTCTCTTGATGGGCGGTCATCTTGATCTCGACATGGGCCTGTTCGCGTTCCGGCTGGTGATTTTCCTGGCCGTGCCGATCGCCATCTTCTGTGTGGTCAAGGTCGCGATACGCGAATGGGAGGAATCCTCCAAGGACAAGCTCGACGGCATCGGCCGGTGGGGATCGGTTCTTGCCCTGGTCGTCTTCTGCTTTGCGCTTGAAGACAATGTGACCTACGCCATCCAGGACGATCCGAACAAGGTCTTCGAGTATCTCATGGTCGCGATTGTCGCGACGATCGTGATCGGAGTGTTGACACGGATCGTGATGGCCAAGTTCGGCGCGCGTGCGGCGATGACCGCAACTATCCTGTGCAGTTTCCGCAATGTCGGCCTGACCTTCGGCCTGGTCGGCCAGTTCGCCGGGCCCGAGCTCGCCGTGTATGTCGGCGCCTGCCAGATCCCGATGTTCTTCTCACCGCTCCTTTTCGAACTCTTCATCGGAAAGAGCCGGCATCTGCCGATCGACCAGGAATACCCTGAAACCGAGCTGAATCCGGGTGAGCCTGCGTCGTCCGGTTCGACACCTCCTGTTGCCCATCCGGCTGGACGAGGCGCGACGGCAGCCGTCAACACGCAGCCGGTCTACCAGACGGCTGGAAACGCCGCCCTGGCGGTGCAGCCGGCCATGGCGAGCCTCCGCGAGGTCCAGGCGCAGGCGGCGAGTGCCCAGGTCGTCAATCTTCATCAGGGCGTCCAGCCGGCGCTGGATCTACAACGGGAAGATGCCCGCGCTCTGGTTGCCAGGATCCAGGATGCGCTTCACGAGGCCTCTCACCGCCTCAAGGAGCACGAGGCAAAGGAAAAGAACCGGTCAGCCGGATACTACGTCGCAGCTTTCATGGTCGTCGCGGCGGCCGGACTGGCCACGGTGTGGCAGGCCAACAAGTACTTCTTCCCGATGCTGTTCGACGACAAGCTCATTGAGCGCGTTGCCCAGGCACATACGAACGGCCAGAACTTCGGGGTTCACGATCTGAACATCAATATCCGTGATTTGCGGGATGCCACGATCGCTCGGATGCCGCACACGCCCAAGACCGTGGTTCTGGGCGCCAGCCACTGGCAGGAAGCGCACGTCAATCTGTTGCCGAACAACGACTTCTACAACTCCCACGTCCACCGTGACTATTACGAGGACATGATGGCCGTCACCGAGATGTGGCTGCGCCATGGCAAGCTGCCGGAAGAGATGATCATCACGATCCGTGACAACCTGCTCACGCCGATCCCCGACCGGACGGATTTCCTGTGGCTGCCGGGTATCAAGTATTACCGTGACTTTGCGCAGCGCATCGGATTCAAGCCGCACAGCTGGTGGGAGACGCTCCCGGTCCAGACCTGGCGCGAGCTCCTGTCCCTGCCGCTGCTTTATACACAGGCCGAAACCGTTCTCGCTGCGCCGCTGGAGCCGCATGCGACGGACAAGCGCTTCTTTGAAACCCTGGACGTTCTGTTGCCGGGTGGATCCATCATCTGGTCAGGCGACCACAAGCGCTTCTTCTCCCAGGAGCGCGCCCGCAAGGAAGCGCTGGACTTTGCGGCCTACAAGCGGAAGAACCCCCCGAAAATCGACCCGAAAGGCGTCGCGCATCTGGAGGCACTCTTCCAGTTCCTGAAGGACAAGGGCGTCAAGGTCACCCTGGCCCATCCGCAGTTCAATCCGATCTTCTGGGATGCTGTTCAGGGCAGCCCCTATATCGACGGGCTGGAGAAGGTCAAACAGCTGACGCGGCAATGGTCCAAGAAATACGGCTTCCCGCTGATGGGCGGCTTTGCACCGGAAGATGTCGGTTGCACGGCGGACATGTACATCGACGCCGAGCACGGCAATCCGACCTGCCTCGGCATGCTTCTCAATCAATATCCCTACAAGAACAAGCCGCCTGTCCTGCGCGGCGGACAAACCGGGTGAGGGCGGTCAAATGGTGTTCAACTCCTACGAATTCATCCTGATATTTCTGCCGCTGACGTTCTTTGCGTTTGCACTGGCGCACCGCTTCGGCGGCTGGAATGCGGCGTTCAATGTCGTGGCAATTGCGGGGCTCCTCTTCTACGCCCAGTGGAGCCTGACCCTGCTTGCCATCCTGATGGTATCGGTCGTTTCGAACTTCGTGGTCGGCAATATCCTGATCTTCGCTACGCGAGCGGGCAAACCGGCCCTGAGACTGCTGATTTCCACGATTGTCGGCAATGTCGCTGCTCTTGGATACTTCAAGTATTCCAACTTCTTCATCGACATCACCAACCAGGTGACGGGCAACGGCTACTCGCATCTCGACATCATCCTGCCCATCGGCATCTCGTTCTACACCTTCATCCAGATCGGCTTCCTCATCGAATGCTACGCCGGTAAGGCCGAGCAGCCGACCTTCATGCGCTATCTGATGTTTTCCACGTTCTTCCCTTGCGTGACCGCCGGTCCGCTGGTGCTGCAGCGTGAGATTTTCGACCAGATGAAGGGCCGCACGGACAAGGCGCTGGACTTCAGCCGCATTGCCGCCGGGCTCACGATGTTCTCGATCGGCATGTTCAAGAAGGTGATGCTGGCCGATTCCATCGCGCCCTACGCGAACTCGGCCTTTAACGGCGTCGCAGGCGGTCAGTCCATCGACTTGATGGGCGCTTGGGCAGGCGCCGTGGCCTACTCGCTGCAGCTTTACTTCGACTTCTCCGGCTATACCGACATGGCGCTTGGTCTCGCCGCGATCTTCGGCATCACGCTGCCGTTGAACTTCAACTCGCCCTTCAAGGCGCTGAGCATCTCGGATTTCTGGCAGCGCTGGCACATGACAATGACCAGGTTCTTCACGACCTACGTCTATTCTCCGCTCGCCATGAGCGGAATGCGCCGCGCCATGATGGGCCGTTACAGCCCAGTGCAGAATTACATGGTTTCCGGCGCAATCCCGATCGTCATCACCATGTTCATTGCCGGCGTGTGGCACGGTTCGGGCTGGGTGTTCGTGATCTACGGCCTGCTGCACGGCGTGGCGATTGCCGTGAACAACGCCTGGAAACAGTTCAACGGCCCCGCGCTTCCGCCGGTCCTTGCCTGGATGCTCACCATGTCTGTGGTGGTGAGCGGCCTGGTCATCTTCCGGGCGCCTGATGTGCAGACAGCATTGACCATTCTTTCATCAATGTGGGGTATCTCTCTGCTTCAGGCAGAGGCGGGCACTCAGATGGTTGCATTGGCGTACAATGAACTCTTGCCGATGATCGGAATCTTCGGCGGCATTGTCCTGCTGGCACCGAACACCCAGGAAATCCTGCGCAATTACTGGCTGAGCTCGAGCCCGAAGCCGGATGTTGTCGGCGCACTGGCCGAAAGGTTTGCCTGGAAGCCGGTCCTTGGTTGGTCCTTCGCCTCGACCATCGCCTTTGTGGTGACCTTTGCCAACATCGGCACGGATTCATCCTTCCTCTACTACCAATTCTGACCGGGGCGAACCCCAGGGGCCTTTGGAGGGCAGCAAAATGAACCAACAAATCGTAAAACCGATGTCAGTCTCCATCGACCTGCCGCGCCAGGTTGACGAAGAGGTCGCCGGTGATATCGAAAAGGAATCCGTTTTCGTCTCCCCGGCCATCGACCGCATCGTGGTCAATCCGGACGGCAAGACCGCCAACGTGGTCCTCAAGGACCGGCGCTCGATGGACGCGAGCATCGACAAGGCCACGCGTTTCCTGGATGTCATGGCCAAGCAGGTTTCCGGCTACGAGATCAAGGTCGTGGCCGAGCACAGCCGCAAGGACGACGGACCCTATCAGCGCAATGTCAACGAAGGGCTCGTCGAGCGCGGATGGCTCTACGATTACGGCAAGGGCCAGGTCGCCTATAGCGGACCTGTCCTGAAGCTTGCCCGGCTGCTCGATGAAAAGGCGGACGAGCTCTACAAGGCCGAGCTTGGCGCCAAGGAAGGCCATTTCCCGGCCATGGTCGACGCCGATACGCTGCACAAGTGCGGGTACTTCGACAGCCATCCGAACGCGGTCACCTTCATCGGCAACATGATGGAAGACTTCGACGCCATCGAAGAGTTCCGCATGGCGAATTCCTGTTCTGAAGGCGCACACATGCCGCCGTCGCACCATGTGCATCAAGACGGCATGTGCCTCAATCCGGCGGCCTGCTTTCCGGCCTACCCGACCCTGAAGGGCAAGAGGTACGAGACGGGCGAATGCTTCACCTGGATGGGACGGGTGTTCCGTTACGAATCCCGCAACATTTCCGGTCTCGACCGCCTGTTCGAGTTCAATGTGCGCGAGCTGGTCTTCATCGGTTCGGACGACTATGTCCGCGATGTCCGCCAGCGCTCGATCCCGATCGTGCAGCAGCTCGCGGAATACTTCGACATCGACTGCAAGCTGCAGACCGCGACGGATCCGTTCTTCGCCACCGTCTCGGCCGCCAAGAAGTTCTGGCAGGCCGCCCAGGAAGTGAAGAACGAGATCAAGATCCCCGTGTTGAACGGCAAGGGCGAGGTTTCGACCCTGGCCTGCGGCTCAATCAATCTGCACGGCAATTTCTTTGGCGAACGCTTCGATATCGAAGACGGCCAGGGCAATGCCGCCATGACCGGCTGCGTCGGTCTCGGCATCGAACGCTGGGTGCTCGCCGTGTTCACTCAGCATGGTTTTGACGAAGAACGCTGGCCGGCAGAGGTCAGAGAGAGAATTTTCGGTTAGTCCGGGAGGCGCCGGAAACAGAGATCGGGACGCGGTGGGCGTCTTGAGCGGTAAAGGAGAGTAAAAATGCAACTTTTTCAGATCATTGGGGGTGTCCTGAAAATCGATCCTGCGACACTCAGTGACCAGTCGAATGCCTTGAATACTCCGAACTGGAACTCGCTGCGGCATATCGAAATCATGCTTGCGGTCGAAAACGCCTTCGGTGTGCGGTTCAGCATGCCCGAGATGGTCAGCATGCAGAACATCGGCGATATGCGTCAGTTGCTGATCGGCAAGGGCGTGACGTTCGATGATGCCGCCGCACCGCCGGCACAGATGCAGGCCTGATAACGGCCTCGCTGCCATGGTGACGTCCAGGGGTGCCGGGGACTTTGCCCCGGCGTTCGGTGCTGTCTGCGTTCCGGTCGAGCCGTGAGCCATCGCTCCATCGAAGCCTTTAAGAGGCTTGTGCGCGCTCCGGCAGTTCTTGTCTGCACGTCAGAATTCTCCGAAGACGGCCCGCTCTCAGTGCGGGAGCTGGAGTACATTGCGCCGGCTGTCGTGAGCCGGCGTTCGGACTTTGCCACCGGTAGAGCCTGCGCGGTCGCGGCCTTGCGGCAGCTCGGAACTGAAGTCCGATCGCTTGAGCGGTCCGAGGGCAGGCAGCCGGTCTGGCCCCATGGCACGCTGGGCTCGATCACCCATTGCGAGGGATTGTGCGCGGCAGCCGCAGCGTGGGCCGGTGAAGTGCGGTTTCTCGGTATTGATGCAGAACCGAATGTACCCCTGAAGGACAAGGTGCTTGAGCGGATCTCCAGTCGCGCCGAGCGCGACGGCATTGCCGCGGGTGACGGATCGGGGTTTTCCGGCAAAACTCTTTTCTCAGCGAAGGAGAGCATCTTCAAGGCGCTCTATCCGGCAGTGGACGCCTATTTCGGCTTTGAAGAGGTGGAGATCCTGTTCTCCGGTGGCGATGGCCTGTTCACGGCAAGCCTGTCCGCCATGCTTCAGGATCGGACAGGCCTGAAAGAGATCGAGGGCAGGTATGCAACAACGCTGGAGCATACCATGACGGTGGTTCAGGTGGCGCGGTAAGCATCTGCTAACCACTTGTTGCGATTATAGTCTTGATGTTGGGTCGATGGCTCCGTGTTGGGGCAATGCTGTGAGGGGCAGACGTAATGGCCATGGTTGAACGCCGCGCCTATGAGCGCGTAGCCGACGGGCCGGTCATGAAGGGCGGCGCGATCCGCTTTGCCGAGCGGCATGGCACGATTCCCTGCGTCATCAGGGACATCACTCCAGCCGGCGCGCGCGTGCGGGTCCTGAGTTCGGCGCAGATACCCGATCAGTTCACGCTCATTATCGAACTGGACCATATCGAAGCGGAGTGCACTGTCGTCTGGCGCAGCAAGACCGAACTCGGCCTGAAGTTCGCAAGATTGCTCACCGAGGAAAACGAACCGCCAAAGGTTGCCGCATCTTCTCCAACCCCGCTCAGGATGGTGGAATCCCGTCCGAAACGCGCTTCCGGTGGAAACGGGCCAATCCGCATCATCATCGCAGAAGATGATCCGGACGACCGGCTTCTGATCGATGAGGCGTTCCAGGAAAGCGATTTCAGCCACGAGATCGAGTTTGTCGGCAACGGCGAGGAATTGCTTGCCCGTCTGGCCGACCCGGTCGCAGCAACGCCCGGGCTCATACTGCTCGATCTGAACATGCCGAAGATGGACGGCCGGCAAGCTCTGGCGCGGCTCAAGGCCGACCAGGAGACGCGACGCATCCCGGTGATTGTCCTGACCACGTCCAACTCGGAAGAGGATATCGAGCGGACCTACGATCTAGGGGTCAGCTCATACATCACCAAGCCGTCAAACTTCGAAGGCCTTCAGGAGATCGTCAAGCACCTGAATGCCTACTGGAGCACGCTGGTGACACTGCCTACGGCGCGCCGGCTGTTATAGAGCCTAGTCTCCCTCCAGGAACGACTGAAACTCGATGACATATCCGTTCGGGTCGCGGGCGAAGAACGTGTAGATCGAAAACCGCTCCAGCACATGGGGCGGCCCGGCCACATCCGCTCCCGCCGCCGTCAGCCGCTCGTACCAGCCATCCACGTCGTCCGTCACGAAGGTGAGCATGCTACCGGCCGGCTCGACGATACGGTCGCCGAACACCTTGCATACGCCGACAAACGCGCCCGGCGCTGAGCGGTAGATGCGCGCGGTCGGCCGGCATTTGTCGGGCGCCAGTCCCAGCACGTTCTCGTAGAAGGCAAAACTTGCCTCCGGGTTTTCCGTGTAGACCCAGGTGACCTGGCCTGTAATCCTGTCTGAAGAGTTCATGCGGATGTTCTCCGCCCTTGCGGTCCTTCGCGCAAGCCGGTTTGATAGAGCAGGATGGATACAAGCACAGAGGCAGCTCTCGGATGAACGGCGCGGACGGCATCACCGGACACTACACCAGCGGAACCCTGATGGACCGGCTTCGTGCTGCGGTCGCCGATGACGGCCATGATCCGGACAATCCGACGATCGAGGCCCTGGCGCCTTACGACCAGTTTCACGGGCGAGGCATGGAGGCAACGGTGGAACTCGCCGACGACCTGAAGGTGTCCGCGGATCATCACCTGTTGGATGTGGGCTCGGGCATTGGCGGCCCGGCCCGCTATATCGCTGACCGCTTCGGCTGCCGGGTGACGGGCATTGATTTGACGGACGAGTTCTGTGCCGTGGCCAGGACGCTGACCAGGGCGATGAACATGGAGGCGTCAGTCGCCATTGAGCAAGGCGATGCCCTCCAGATGCCGTTCGCCGATGCAAGTTTCGATGGCGCCTATTCCATGAACGTGTCCATGAACATTGAGGACAAGGCCGCTTTTTACCGGGAAATCCACCGGGTGGTGAAGCCCGGCGGCTGGCTGGTCCTTTCCGAGATTGCCCGGGGCACCGGGCCGGAGCCGGACTATCCGGCCCCGTGGGCGCTGACCGCTGAAACCAGTTTCCTGAGCACGCCCGATGAGACCCTCAAGGGCCTGGAGGCCGCCCGTTTCGAGGTGAAGGCAATCGAGGACAAGGTCGCCCAGTCCCGCGCGTTTGCCGCAAAGGTCCGCGAGATCGTTGAGAGCGGTGGCAAGCCGCCGCACCGGGCGGTCCAACTCATCCACGGCGAGCTTGGTTTGACCGCAGCAGAAAACATGGCCGCTTCGTCCCGGGAAGGCCGGATTCTGCCGATTGAAGTCATGTGTGTGAGGCGATGAACAACTCGTCCGAGACGGTGACGCTCTGGCGGCCTGTCGGTCCGGAGGAGCTTGCGCTGATCGAGGACGCCGGCATGAGAGCCTTCCCGCCCAGGCTTCCCGAGCAACCGATCTTCTATCCGGTCCTCACCGAAGACTACGCCATCAAGATCGCACGCGACTGGAACGTTCCGGCCAGCGGTTCCGGCTTCGTCACGCGCTTCGAGGTGAGCAGGGTGTTCCTCGATGGGTATGAGGTTCAGGAAGCGGGAGGCCGGGACCATCTGGAATACTGGATACCGGCGGAGGATCTGTCGGCCTTCAACGACGCAATCATCGGCAAGATCGAGGTAACCGCGCGGTTCGACGATCCCGGACCGCAAGCCAAATGACGGCCGGGGTTCACTCTGGAAGCTGCCTCTGTGGCCAGGTGCGGTTCACAGCTGCCGGTCCCCTTGCCGATGTGCTGGTCTGCCATTGCCGGCAGTGCCGGAAGATGAGCGGGCATTGCTTCGCCGCCACCGCGGTGCCGCAGGCCCGGTTCCGGCTGATCCGAACTGAGGGTCTGGAGTGGCTCGCCTCCTCGACGGCCTCAAAGCGGGGCTTCTGCAGGGTCTGTGGCTCGAGCCTGTTCTTTCATCATGGCGAGGATGAGCCGATCGGGATTGCAGCCGGGGCGTTCGATGATGATCCGCCCCTGACGGTGGCGGCCCATATCTATGTGGACGAGGCCGGGCCGTACTACACGATCGAAGACGGCTGTCCGCAGTTCAGCGCGGCCGGCTGGCGCGATGGCGGCTGGAAGCAGTTCCGTTCGCTATAGACCATCGCGGCCTTCCAGACAGTGTCACCCCTTGCCAGGCGGCACGTCCATGGCCGGGTTTTCGTCGAAGAACCCTTCCGGCATCCAGTGGAAGCCGGCATAGACCACGGGCTGGACCGGATAGTCTTCCGGTCTTGGCAGATGGTGGAAGTTGAGCGTGTACCAGACCACCACGTTTTCGCCCTCCAGCGATCGGTTGGCCTCGGTCCATGTGGGCAGGCCGTCGCCGCCGGAGCTCTGGTTCGGGTAAGTCCCAGCCGGAAAGCGCTCGTCCTTCGCATAGGGCGTTGCCCAGAAATGGTTGTACATGAAGGCTCCCCGCTGCCCGATCGGGGCCTCCGCGGGCATGATTGGCAGGGCGTTGGCGGCAGGCGCAAGCTTATATGCGGTCGGCGCGCCATAGGCGTTCTTGCGTTCTGTATTGATGACCTTCCAGTACCGCGCCTTCGACATGTCCATTCTGCGCTGGGCCTCCTGCTCGCGCTTCAGCGGTGTCTCCAGTATCCTGATTGCCGCCCCGTGGGGGTTGTCCGGGCTGATGGGGGCCGGCTCGAAATTGACCTCGCGTACCGCGTTGTTGGTTCCG
This sequence comes from Pseudomonadota bacterium, assembly GCA_039030315.1. Taxonomy (GTDB): domain Bacteria; phylum Pseudomonadota; class Alphaproteobacteria; order Rhizobiales; family CAJQND01; genus JAAEUE01. The sequence goes on along the minus strand of JBCCEL010000038.1, from coordinate 182 downwards.
TCCACCGCCATGTCGAAGCGGAAGCTGAACACGTGCTGGTGGACGTGGGATTCGATCCCGTGCCCGACTACTGCACCGTAAGGCGAGCTTTCGCCCTGCGGGATTGCGGACGGGAAGGGGATGCCGGTGGCCTTGATCTCGTGCCCGATCGTGCCGTCCTGATAGAAGTACCAGTAGAAGCC
>JBCCEL010000037.1:0-25949 GCA_039030315.1 Pseudomonadota bacterium | reverse complement strand
TTCCCGAATGATGTCGGCACCACGTTGGGCCAAGTTAACACCAGAGTTACGAGTACAATCCTCCAGTCCCGCAATTCTTCGCCCGTCAGGTGGCTGATCTCGTCGGCCGCGACATTGGCCGCCCGGGCAACCAGACGGGCATCGGCGCCCATTTCGCTGACATACGCTACCAGTTCCCCGGTGAGACGCTGCACCTCCGCGAGATCTCCGGAATCGTAGGCCTTCCGGTCCGGATCATCTATCGCCAGCTGCTCATAGAAGCGGTGGACCCCGAGATGGCCCACTTCCGCGGCCCTGCGGACACCGCCGAGGAATACGAAGACACACGCGCTCATGCATTCAGGGCGCGAATCCGCCGACTTGCCGACCTCGGTGGAGAAGCCAAGCTTCCGGATCATCCGCCCGAGCTTGAGCGCCGGGGCGATGTAGCCTCCGGGTGAATTGAGACGGACTGTCGCCTGGGCGGCCCGAAGTCCCGCCTTCTCGATGAGTTTCTCGAACGCCTCCGGTGTTTCCTCTGAAACAACACCGGTGGCCTCAATTACTCTGCCAGCGTCCTTTAATTGGAAACTCATTGGCGCCTGGAAGGGATCGCTGGCATCCGGCGCACTCTTGTCCCCGTGGATCTTCTGCCGGCCCGCATTCTCGATCAGGCGGAGGAGGTGCGGTTCAAGGCTGCCCTCTTCTTCGGCTTCAAACATAGCCTGAGCCACGTCCCGCCCCATGCAACCGGTCAGTCTCTTGAGGTAGTTCTGCCGTTCAACGCCGCACTGGCGCTTGGCGAACGAAATGATAACCGCGGGTTTGGTGACCTTCGCCGCATGGTAGGAGATCACCTGGGATACACATTCCTTGTAGGTATCGAACAGAGAGGCCGCATCCAGGATGCACTTTTCCAGATCGTCATCCTGGGCTGCTGCAGAGGAAATCTGAGCCGTGCCAACCAGCATCAACACGATCAGGCACGCTTCTTTCAACGCGGGACGCTGGGCAAATTCTGCCCGCTTCCGAAATCGCCAATTAATATTTTGCCCGGAAATAGAACCGAATAAGCTCGGCATATAAACTTGACCCGCAGGTTCCGTTAGTACCGGGAATTATGACATGTTCTGGAAAATCTCCGCAACCATCGACACCGGCGACGAAGAATGGCAGCTGGAGACCTGGCGCTGGCTGCTTGATCATTTCGGAGGACTGGAGGGCCTGCGGGCCTATCCGCTTCTCTTTCCGTCCCACGGAGACTTCCCGAAATCCGGATTGAGCGGCAAGGCGCACGCCGGATTTGTCCTCTCCCAGGTCGCCGAAAAGCTCGGGATCGACCCGGCACCCTTCGAGTTGATCGAGCAGGAACCCGACATCGATCCGGTGGCTGCCCCGCTAGCTGTTGTCCAGAACGTGCCCAGCGGACCGGCAGGGACGTACAGCGCACAAGGAAACCGTCACCGGATCACGGTTAGCCCCCGGCAAGTCGCTGATCTGGAGCAGCTGATCGCCACACTGGCTCACGAGATCTGCCATCCCATCTTCTTTTCCGTGCCCGAGCCCCCACCGGGAGGAGAGGAACTTGAAGAGTTCGCCACAGACCTGGCGGTGGCTTTCTTTGGCTTCGGCATCTTCGGCGGCAACGGGTCCTTCAATTTTCAGCAGTTCCGCGATGACGGCACCGGAACGCAAGGCTGGTCGGTGCAGCGGCTCGGCTACCTGACCCAGAACGAGTGGGGCTATGCCCTGGCCGTGCGCGCCCACCTGACCGGCGAAGACATTGCCCCGATCAAGGATCACGCCAATGACGGCCTCTGGCTCAACACGAAGAAGAACTTCCGCTATCTTGAAAGGAACACCGACAAGCTCGAGCCGCTGCGAAGCTAGCGCGCCCATTCCAAGTTTGCCTTGTTGTCGGTCGCCACAGTTGCAGCCATTGAGGGAATACTGCCATGACCATTCGGTCCGGCCATATCAACTTCTCCAAAATGGATGACGTGACCTTTGGCAGGCCGGCCGCAGAGGCGGCGGCCGAATGCGTTTCGCGGCTCGGGTCAACCCGCCCCTTCCTGATGGTCAGCGGCACGCTGAACCGCGAGACGGACGAGATCGCCAAAGTGCGAGACGCTCTCGGTGGATCCTCAACCGGTATCTTCGATGCAATGCCGCCTCACACGCCCAGAAGCGCCGTGATCGCCGCAGCGTCCATGGCGCGCGAGACAGGAGCCGATTTGATCGTGACCTTCGGCGGCGGTTCCATCACGGACGGTGCGAAGGCGGTGCAGCTTTGCCTGGCGAATGATATCACCGAAGCCGACGCAATGGACGCCCTTCGGGCCGGAGGACCTGCGCCTTTGCCGCCTGCCATCCGCCAGCTCACCATACCCACCACCCTGTCCGGCGGGGAGTTCAGCGCGATAGCGGGCGTGACGGATGAGCGTACGAAGACCAAGGAACTGATCCGTCATCCCCTGATCGTCCCACGGTCGGTGATCCTCGATCCGGCGGCGACCGTGCATACACCCGAATGGCTCTGGCTCTCCACCGGCATCCGCGCGGTCGACCACTGTGTCGAAGGGATCAGTTCCCTGGAAGCCAACCCTTACGGCGACGCCCAGGCTTTGAAGGGCCTGGAACTGCTCGCCCGCGGTCTCCCGGCTGTGAAAGCAGACCCGTCGGACCTCGAGGCGCGGCTGGCCTGCCAGTTGGGCACGTGGCTCTCCATGGGCCCGCTGGCAAGCGGCGTACCCATGGGCGCCAGCCACGGCATCGGCTACATCCTCGGTGCCGTTTTCGACATCCCGCACGGCCACACCTCCTGCATCATGCTCCCCGCAGTGATGCGCTGGAACAGGGCCTACAATGCCGACAGGCAGGCCCTGGTCTCCGCCGCGATGGGCCGGCCGGGAAAGGACGCCGGCGATGTGCTGGATGAATTCATCTCAGGTCTCGGCATGCCGCGGAGCCTTTCAGCGGCGGGTGTTGGGCCGGAGGCGTTCGAGCAGATTGCCGAAGGCGCGATGCAGACACCGTGGATCCCGCGCAACCCCCGGCCAATTGCAGGACCGGAGACTGTGCTGGAGATACTGGAGTTGGCGGCCTAGGAAGCGTCAGCCCTTGATGTTTAACTGGTGCCGCGAAGGCATCTCTCATTTTTCTGCCCCTTAAAGGAACTGCCATGTGGTTACGAATTCTCGCCGTGCTGTGTCCGCTCCTAGTTCTTGCACTCCCGGCTGATGGCGCGGCAAAGAACAAGATTGCGGCATTGGCACCGAAGGGTCTGGTCTACGTACTGGACGGAGACGGCAAGGAGCTGGTTGCCCGCAATGCGGACAAGCCTTTCGTACCGGCATCTGTGGCCAAAATTGTCACCGCCTGGCTGGCGATGGAGGTTCTGGGCGGCGAGTACCGCTTCAAAACCCGACTCTATCTCGACAAGCAGCGCGTGCTCTATGTGCGCGGCGGAGGCGATCCCTTTCTGGTGTCCGAAGAACTCGCCGTTCTGGCAGACAACCTGGTGGTCAAGACCGGCAAGGAACCCTTCACCGGCATCGTGATCGATACCGGCTATTACCCCTCGGATCTGCGCATCCCCGGCATCACCAACACCCGCAGATCCTACAACGCGCTCAATTCTGCCTTTGCCGCCAACTTCAACACCATCCATGCCATCCGCCGCGGCAAGAAGGTGCGCGCGGCTGAAAAGCAGACGCCGATCACGCCGATCGCCATCGCGCAGTTCCGCGCCCGCGCCCGAAACGGCCGCAGCCGCATCAGTCTGGCCCAGGCAAAGCCCGAGATCGGTGTGCGCTACGCCGGCGAATTGCTGGCCGCGTTCATCCGCAAGTCCGGGGGCGCGGTAAAGGGTAAAATCGCATTGGGGCCCGTGCCGGAGGGCCTGGAGCCCGTCTACGTGCACGAACAGTCCCGCGCATTGTCGGTCATCCTGAAGCAGATGATGCTTGGCTCCAACAACTACATCGCCAACCAGGTGTTTCTTGAACTCGGCGCAAAGCAGTCCGGCGGCCCGGTGAGCCTGGACAAATCAGTCAAGGTGGCCCGCAAGCTCCTCGCCAGACACGGGCTGGCCGATGCGATCACCTTGGTCGAAGGCTCCGGCATCAGCCGCAAGAACCGCTTCACCGCGAGAGGCCTTTCCAGGCTGCTCGGCATCTTCACCCCCCACGCCAAGCTGCTCACCAGAAGCAAGGGCGGCTCCAGATACAAGACCGGCACCCTCGCCGGTGTCCGCACCCTGGCGGGTTTTGCGAAAACGAAGGGGCATGGGCAAGTGGCGTTCGTCATCGCGCTCAAGGGCCAGTCCGGCAGGCTCCGGTTCCGGCTTCTGAAGGCGCTTGAGGCAGGCTTGTAGAAGCTCCCACCATGCTTCCCGCACCCACGCAGGCGGCCCTGCCCGCAGGCAAGATCTGCTGTGAACAGTCTCGCGTCTGGATAAACTTGCCGCATAACCCCCTCCGCGAACTGAAGGTTCGAGGCAAGGGCGACTGCACTTCGCCTGCTCCACCATTTCCGCACCATCCCGCGTCTTGCCCGCGAAGGCGGGCATCCAGGGCAACACGCTGCAATCTGTGCAAATGGCCCCTGGGCTCCCGCCTGCGCGGGAGTGACGACAACAGGAACCTTCGAGGGAAAACGCCTCCGAGCGCATGGCGCGAGGCAAGGGCGACCGCCCGCCGGCGTGTTTGCAGAAGGTGGCCGCATATCTCCCTCCGAGAACCGAAGGTTCGAGGCAAGGCCGACCGGCCGTCGCGCCAACTGGCGCGCGCCCGCGCAGGCGCAATCGCGGCACGCGATTGCTGCCGTGAGCAAAATACAGGTCAACGGACGCCATTGATGTGCAATCCGAGCTTTTTGTAACAGCACCTCAATGGCGCCCGTCAGAGGCATCTTGCACGGTGGCTCGTCACCTCCGCCTCCACACCGGACACTCTTGCTTCGTTACTAGGCGCAAAGGCCGCCCCAGGCTGCACAAGGGGGGAAGAGTGTCCGGGCGCCTGGTAAAGGCCTTGACCAGCGTTCGCTGGCATGACTCTGGCCACTTGTGGTCTGCGCCTTGAAGCTCAGTCGAGGTCAGGAAGGATCAACTCCCCGGCCGAACCTGGCTCCTACGTGCAGAATGGCTGATCTCAGAGCAACAAGCTCACGCCTTAGCCCTTTCAGGTACCGCACCTCCATCCACTCCGGAGTCGGTCATGACCAGAGTACCCGTGGCGATGAAGGTGCTGTTTGGTATCATATGCGAGGAATTTTGTCAAGAACAAAATCAGAACTAAATTCCACTGACAGCCCGAACGAGTGTCACCGTTGCGCTGTAAGCGGTCATGTCAGGATGGCCCTTGGTACGCGCGTACCTGAGGGTAGATCTGCCGCTCTGCCTGATCGTCTCAGAACCACATTCGCCTGAGGAGCCCGTCCTTTCGGACAAAGTGGTGGTAAAGCGCCGCTCCAACATGGAGAGCGAACAACGCGAGGAAGAGACGGGCTCCAATCCCGTGCGGGTCGCGAGGTTTGAAATTCCAGAAATCGGGTAATTGGCCTTCAGCAAATCCAAACACAATGGGACCGGCTCCAGAGAGTATGAACATGCCGATGCCACTTGCGGCCATCCCCAGGATGACGATGTAAAGGAGCCAGTGAACCGTTTTCGCGCTGAACTGTTGCCACTTCGGCGTTCCTTCCACAGGATCAGGTTGACGGTCTGCGAGCCACCACCAGAGAAGCCGACCAATCGTCAGCAATGCGACCAGGATCGCAAGCGGCGCGTGGATGCCAAGGATCTGCGCCTTTGTGGCAGGGTTGAAGGTGTCGGCGGCTCGGAACCCCGACCCGAGAACGACGATGATCAGGATTGCGCTCAGCCAGTGAATTGCGACGGCTACACTGCCGTATGTGGACTTTGTGCTTTTCTAGCTCATCGCCTCGGTCTCAATCTGATCTGATGATTGAATAGAGGGACGGATTGGGCACCATTCCCTTGACCAGCTTGACCCCGCTCTTGGTTCGCAACGCATGGCTGGCCTTCTTGAAGGCGTCGACGCTCTCCCATTTGGCGACGTTGATCAGCCTAAATCTCGCATCAGGCAATATTGCCTGATGGAGAGCGGTCGAGACGTAACCTGGTTGTTTCTTCATGAATTCAGCGGCGCGTTCCCAAAACTGAACCGCTTCGGCCTCTTTGCCCGCCGGGACCTCGAAGGCATTAATCAGAATGACCGGTTTGTCGGCTGCAAATGCCTTATCGTCTGACATAGCAGAGGTGGCGAACAGGCACAGTGCAATCGTGCCAGCATGAATCAGGTTCTTCATTTTGGTTTTCCTGTGAATTTGGGTGGTCGCAAAAACGGTCAGGCCGTGCAGCAGTTAGGAACGGCAATTTTCTCGAAGAGGTGGGGTGCTGTGACCACGCTCGAAGGATAGTGGCTAAGCGCATTCCGGAATTCAGGATTTGAGAACGCTGCACGGAAGTTCGACACTGAATCCCAGACCGCATAATTCAGGTACATGCTGCTTTCGCCAACGGCCTTGTGAAGCTGCGTGCTGATGTATCCCGGCTGCTTTTTCATCCAGAGGGCGTCGGTCCCCCAGGCTTCGATCAATGCCTCCTGATCGGCGGCATCTACTGTGAACACGTTGACCAGAACGATTGGTCCGGCGTCGACTTCCAGCTGTTGCTCGATTGAACACTCTGGATCGAGTGCATTGAATTTGACCATTCCGCGTACTCCTTGATTGATTTGATAATTGGTGTCATGTTGTCAATGTGACAACAGGGGATAGATTAATTGACAACATGTTGTCAATTAAAAAAAGGAGCTTGCATGTCGAACGAACAATGGACCGAGGAGGGAGAAGCCGTGACTGAGCTGATCCTGGATGTGTTTCGGCTGAACGGTCGGCTGCTAATTGCCGGCGACAGACTGGTCGCCGCACTCGGATTGACCAGCGCTCGATGGCAGCTTCTTGGCGCAATCGCCAATTCCGAGCGACCAGAGTCCATAGCCTGGCACGCGCGGACTATGGGTCTTCACCGGCAGGGCATTCAGCGCATAGCAAATGAGTTGGAAGCTGAGGGCATTGTCGAATTCAGCCCAAATCCGCATCATAAGCGAGCGCACCTTGTGGCGCTCACATCGAAGGGGCAGACACTCTATGAGGACGCCATCGCTCTGCAGGTCCCGTGGGTGAACGAACTGTCTAGCGGCCTGAAGTCGAGGGATATCGCGACAGCGAAAAGGGTGATTGATCAACTGAAGACTCGGCTCGAAAAGGCGAGCGAATTGGATATGTGAACCGACCGACAGAACCGTCTCTAACCAAACCTGCGAGAGGTCCGGAAAGGGTCGTTCTCAACTATGGGGCCAAGGTGATTTTCGGTGGCACTACGACCCTGCGCCGGTTGTCTCACGAATAACTGCTAAGGGTCAAACTTCACCGTCGCTTTCTAGCTTACGCCCCCAACCGCTCCACCAACCTCCCTAAGAAACCATCGCACGCCGCAAGCTGGCTCGCGGCGATGAACTCGTCTGGTTTGTGGCCCTGGTCCATGGAGCCCGGGCCGCAGACGACTGTCGGCAGGCCGAGGCGCTCGCTGAACAGACCGCCTTCCGTGCCGAACGCCACCTTCATGTGATCGTTCGCTCCTGTCAGCGACTTGACGAAGGTGACGATCTCCGCGTCCGGCTCAGTGTTGAGACCGGGGTACTCGTTGGAGATGGTGACCTCGATCCCCGCCGTGGGAAACCGCTCCCTGTAGGCGCCCGCGATCTCCTCCGACTTCGCCTCTAGCTTCGCCATCAGCGCCATCGGGTCGTCTTCCAGAAGATTGCGGATCTCGAAGCGGAAGCTGCAGGCGTTGGGGACGATGTTGAGCGCCGTGCCGCCCTGGATGACCCCCACATGCAAGGTGGTGTAAGGAACCGCGTAGTGGTCGTCACGCGCCCCTGTCTCGATCACGTAGGCCTGCAGGTCCCGGATCGCCTGGATCATCTCGCCAGCCAGATAGATCGCGTTCAGCCCATTGGGCGCAAGCGCCGAGTGGCTCTCCACGCCGTGGCAGTGGCACCAGGCATCCGTCTTGCCCTTGTGCCCGATGGCAACCTGCATCTCCGTCGGCTCGCCGATGATACAGAACGCCGGCCTGACCGGCGCATCCGCGAGCACCTCGATCATCCGGCGGACGCCGATGCAGCCGATCTCTTCGTCATAGGAAAACGCCAGGTGGATCGGCCGGGCAAGCTCTCGCCGGTTCATCTCCGGCACAGCCGCCAGAACCGAGGCGATAAATCCCTTCATGTCCGCGGTCCCGCGCCCATACTGGCGACCATCCGCCTCGCGCATCACGAACGGGTCAGATGACCAGTCCTGCCCCTCCACCGGCACAACGTCCGTGTGCCCCGACAGCATGACGCCAGGCACGTCCTCAGGCCCGATCACAGCATGAAGGTTGGCCTTGCCGCCGTCCTCTGAGTGAATGAGCCGGGAAAGGACCCCGTGACCGCGCAGATAATCCTCAATGAAGCCGATCAACTCCAGGTTGGAGTTGCGGCTGACGGTCGGGAAGGCGATGAGCTTGTCGAGGATTTCGATGGTGTTCATGACGCGGTCTGCTTTTGCTTTCGCAATTCATAAGACGCACATCCTGCTCTGACAATCGCTCGCGGGCCCGGTCAGTCCAGCACGTAGTCAACGGTGTCGAAAAAGAGCTCAAACCCCGCCGACCGATAGAGACCGAGGGCGGGCGCGTTCGACGGTTCGCACCCCACCAGGGCGGTGTCCATGCCCGCTGCCTTCATCCGCTTCATCCCCGCGAACAAAAGCGCTCTCGCAAGCCCGCGCCGGGCAAACTCGCTGTCGCAGCCCACAGGCTCAAAAAGCCCCGACCGGCTGACCGGGTCGGGCCAGATCACGGCGAAGGCGGCAAACCGGCCTCCCGGCGCCACCGCGACCAGTTCGTTCTCGATGATAAAACCGGGCGTCCGCATCACCTTGCGGTATTCCGCCTCTGTCCAGTTCCGACCGAATGCGCCTTTATGGACTTCCGCCACGCGCCGGGCCTCGTGTTCGCCTGCCACGGACCTGATATGGAAATCTTCCGGCAGCCGGGGCTCAGGGACAATCTCAAGGCTGCGCACCAGCACCGCGTAGTCGGCATCGGCCGGTGCGAAACCCAGCTGCTCGAGGCAGATCTTGCCGGCCAAATCGCCAGCCATCAGGTTGACCCGCACGGCGCCGCTTCGCCGCGCGCGCATTGTGGCCGTGCAGATGCGGTGAAACTCCAGTTCCCGGTCTCCTCCGCGCACGGCGGAATCCATCACGAACGCATAATAGCCGGATTTGGCGTCAAGTTCGGCAACTGCAATGATCCGCTCTGCCTCTTCGGCAATGTGGAAGTGCCGCTCCAGCCCCTCCCCGCGGTAGCGGCTGCTCATCCAGTGGGCGAAATCGCCGGGATGATAGTTGTTGGGAGTATCGCGGCACCAGCATTCGCCAAGGAATTTTGTAACGACAGAAAAATCATCCGGACGGTAAGGCCGCAACATCAGGCCAGCGCCGCCGTCACAACCACTTCAATCAGATAGCCAGAGTCCAGATCGGCGCCCACACAGGCCCGCTGCGGCCAGTTATCCGGCCCGCCGATCCATGGAACCCAGACCTGGTCCATCGCCGGCTTGTTCGAGATGTCGCTGAGATAGACCGTAGCCTGGATCAGGCCGTTCTTGCCGCTGCCAGCCTCGGTCAGCAGGCGTTCAAGCTCCTCCAGGGTATTCTGCGTCTGTGCGGCAATGCCGTCCGCACAGGCCGGGTCTGTCGCGACGGCATAGACCAAGCCGCCCGAGACAACCGCACTGCAGCGCCCGGCAGCCCCTCCTGGAATCCTTCTCATTGTCAGTTTTTCCCTTTTTTCGGGAAAAGCATGCCTTGAAGGGACTCCGATTGACAACCGCTTCCAGTCATGAATAATAGAACAAAATAGGAACATATTGTGTGAGTGATGACGGCCAACCCCAAGATAGAGGATCTGCGCCGCAGGGTTTCTGCGCTCGAAAGTCCCGGCCAGGACGCGGAAAAGGCATACGTGTCTTTCGGTCTTTCAGACGTGGACCCGGCCGCCGGTGGCGGGCTGGCTTTGAGACGCGTGCACGAGTTCATGGGCTGGTCGGCGCAGGCACTGGCCATTTTCATGGCCGGACGCATCAAGGGCGCCATTCTGTGGTGCGCGCGGATGCATAGCGACCATGAACTCTACCCGGCGGGTTTTGCCGCGCTCGGCTGCGATGCCCGGCGGCTTGTGGTGGCGGAATGCTCCAGCCCCACTGATGCCCTCTGGGCAGCAGAAGAGGGCTTGCGCTCCGGCGCCGCGGGCGCGGTGGTCATGGAAGGCGAACGCCCTCTTGATCTCGGCTCTGCCCGCCGCCTGCAGCTCGCCGCCGAAGAAGGCGGGGCACTGGGTCTCATCGTCTCCGCCGGCAACGATGCGCTCTTCCCCGCAGCCGCCTCCCGCTGGCACATTGCGCCTGAGCCGGGTGGCCGGTTCCGGCTGGAGCTGACCCGCAGCCGGACCGGACTAACGGGGGCCTGGAGCATAACGCTGGGCCCGGGCGCCCCCGCACCCCGGCCCTCGCTGCACTCGGCCGGGAGGACAGAAAAAAGCAGGGGAGAAGGCCGGGATGACGGGGGTCTTGTGGTTGCGGGGCGCGTCTAATCCATGCCCCGCCGCCGCATCATCTCCATCTGGTTGAGGTATCTTGCGACTGACCGTGCAGTCCGCCCCAATCCTTCACTACGCGACCGCCCTCTGGCGCTGGTGGCCGAAAGCGGCAACAGGGTGTTCCTGCATGCCGCCAACGGGGCGGCTGAAGAGATCGGCATCTGCCCCGGCATGCTGCTGGCCTCGGCCCGCACACTCTGCCCGGACCTGGCGACGGCCCCGGCTGATCTGCGCGCCGACCGCAAGTTTCTTGAAGCCATCCTCGCCTGGACCCGGCGCTACAGCCCGCTCATTGCCCGGGACGGGGCGGACGGGCTCTTCCTCGACATCACCGGCTGCGCCCATCTCTTCGGCGGCGAGCGCGCCATGCTGGACGGGCTGATGTCCAAACTCGCCCTGTTCGGTCTTGATGTCTCCGCTGCCCTTGCCGACACTGCGGGCGCCGCCTGGGCGCTCACCCGTTTCGGCCATAGCGGCGGGATCGCAGAAGAACGCGAAACCGCCAACACGCTGAACACCATCCCCGTGGAGGGGCTGCGCCTGCCGGCGGAAACCACTGAAACACTGCATCGGCTCGGCCTCAAGACTATCGGCCAGCTCTACGGTCTGCCACGAGCCTCCCTTGCCGCCCGCTTCGGCCGGGAGATGGTCCGCCGCCTCGATCAGGCCATGGGAGCCGAACACGAACCTCTGCTCTTCGAGACCGAGCACGCGGCCCATCGGGTTTCCATGCGGCTGGCCGAACCCGTCTTCACCGTGCCCGCGGTAGAGGCCTGTCTTGACCGTCTCCTGCCGGACCTGTGCAAGCGCCTGGAAAAGCGCCAGGCCGGCATCCGCCGCCTGGAACTCACCCTCGTCCTGGTCGACAATACCGAGCGCAAGCTCACCGTTGGCACTGCCGCCCCGAACCGCACGGCCGGGGACCTCGCCCGCCTCTTCCGCGACAAGCTGGAAACCATCGATGCCGGCTTCGGCATCGAGCGCATCATGCTGCACGCTAAAGTCACAGAGCCGCTCACCGCCACCCAGGAAGAACTCACCTCAGACAGCATCCAGGCTAAAGGCCCTCTCGGCAGCCTGATCGACCGCCTTGCCAACCGTCTCGGCTTCGACCACGTCCTGCGCTTTGCCCCGGCCGACAGCCATCTGCCGGAAAAAGCCGCAATCATCTCGCCTGCCGCATTCAGTTCAGACGAGGGTGCGGCCTTCCACTATATGCCTGTCCCGCGCCCCATCCGCCTCTTCAAAACCCCGCTCCTTCTGCCGGGGTTCAGAGCCGAACCCCACACCGCCGGAGGAGGCTTCACCGCCCGTTTCCCCCTCTGGCGCCGCCAGCGCACCGCTCTCAGCCTGCAAGGGCCCGAACGCATCACCCCGGAATGGTGGCTGGATGACCCGGCCTGGCGCGGCGGGGCGCGGGACTACTGGTGGCTGGAGACGGAGCGCGGGGAACGACTTTGGGTGTACCGGGAAACCACAGCGGCACCTGGGACTGCGGGGCCGCGGTGGTATTTGCAGGGGACGTGACGTAACCGGACACCGGCGGAGGACCCAATCCCTGAACGCCGACTGGCGCAAACTACAAAACGGCCATCAAATAGGAATGCCCTATATGCATGCGGACCTGCGACGAAATCCGGAAGCAGGACACCAACCAATCAGACAGCTCCAGAGACAGGCCATGGGTGAGTTACGCCGGTGCTTCGGCAAAAAGGAATAATACGCACACACAAAGTTGCTATCGATACAAAAATAGAACAGCAAATCTCCCTAAAATAAATAAAAATATCAAATACGAATGCGCCAGAACTCCATCAGACAATTTCTTCACGTATAACTAGCTCATCTACAAGAAGATTGGCGCAAAAATTCAAGCAACCATAATATCGTAGCAAGCATAAGCCAAATATTACTTTCTCAGGCGCATATTTCTCACGGTTTGACAAATCGGAGCGTCTTTGTTGCCAGCTTCCAAGCACTGACTAACCAACAACGCTTCGAGTTGATGACGTCGCGCCTTCGCAGTCGTGGCGGCGGAATCAGCATCTAGCTTTGCAATATTGAGCTTGTGCTTTTGCCGCGAGCGCAACATTGCAAGGAACGTGCTCGTACCCCGGCGATCGCGCTTGAACAAGCCCCGGCAAACCTCGGTCAGTTCTGTTTCCTGCCCATACACATCTGTGCCCTTGGTTGCATAATCGCCAAGCTCCACCGAAGTCGTCCTGTCGTGCTGTTTGGGATAGCTTGTGCTCAACGCATGTATGCACGCCACCATAAGTGGCCCAACCGGACTCGAATCCGCATATTGTTTATGGATCTGGACCACTGCCTTCGATCCCTCTGCTCCAACACCAGACGTTATGCCGCCGCCGGCTTCAGCAAGAGCTTGCGCAAACGTGGAAGCAGATGCACTTTGCAGCCGCTGCAGGTCTTGGCGTCTTTGGTCAACGATCTTCTGATTCTTGCGAACCTCTCCATTTGCTTCTTCCAAGGGGCCTTTAGTATTCGCCTTGGTCGGGTCCTGATCTTCATCGAAAGCGGTCTGCCTCGTTTCCTGGACACCCTTTGCTTCTTCCAGGTTCTGCTCGGCAGTTTCCAATGCATTCTGAGCCGTATTGATAGCATCCTCGCTCGCACCGGATTGCCCCGCTGCCGAACTAGCGCTTCCACTAATCGCTGCAAGCCTGCGGCCGAACGCGCCTGCAGCCATCTCGCTACTTAACAGCGCCACAGACATACGGTCAGCTCGGCTGACGATAAGTGCATACATGGTCTGAGAGATGGCCCCGTTCTGGTAAGCCTCACAAGCCCGGTAAAGCCCGTCGCGCAGCAGCTGGATGGTCGCTAGCCGCTCGCCCAGCTGGGCAACGCCCTCCGCCTGGCTGAAGCCGCCGGCCGCCGAATCCCCTCCGCTCTGTCCCGCTGCCGCCGCCGCCGCCGACAAGGCCGAAGCGACATCCGGACTTGGCTCAGTACACAGAATTCGCTTCGGATGGTTTCGGCCGTGGTGAACGTTTGCCGTATTGTTGGAAATCAGCCGCTGCTTGGCGTCTGTGACCGGCGAAAATCCACCGTCCAGCATCGTCGTCCGGAAGATTGAGCTTACATCTGCACACGCAGTCAAACCCAAAAACGCCACCGATATCGCAAGCCCCGCCGCGCCGCGCGGCAGAGTATTTTTCCACAACTTACCCATAACTTTCCCCTCAGCGATGTGAATAACTCTCCAAAAGTCCTGCGCGAATCGCCTCCAAACAACTAATCTTGGGAGTTAAGTGCTGATTTCATTGGGAAAGACTACGCGGAGATCCGCAGTACAGAAAGTTACTCACAGAAAGCCAACAGGAAAAACATGGTCATTCCACAGGCTTTCAAGAGTTTATCGACAGTTTATCAACAGGGCAGTTTCTCAATTTGCCAAATTTTTTAACGGGTTAATGGTTGAGGATTGACTGTAGCAATTCTGCCACAATTTAGATTGGCATTTCACACTTGACATCCACTTTTCGCATGACCTCCCTACGCGTTCCCGGTGCCCAGGAACCCGCAGCAATCCGCTTGCCAACAAGTCCGGCATGGCGCATGATGTCGGAATGGAACAAAACAGGAACATTTTGTACGGCGAGCTCCATGTCCGCAGCAATTTCACGTTCCTGGAGGGGGCTTCGCATCCTGAGGAATATGTCCGGCTTGCCGTCGATCTGGGGCTTGCCGCCGTGGCTATCACCGACCGCAATTCGCTCGCCGGCGTGGTCAGGGCCCATGAGGAGGCAAAGAAACTGGGCCTGGTCGGCGGCCCGCCCCGGTCCGGCTATCGCAAGAGCCGGATTTCCTTCAATAACTGGATTCCTCCCTCCCCCGTCATCCCGGCCGAGCGCAGCGAGAGCCGGGACCCAGGACCGCCCACTCTGTCCCCTGCGGCCCTGGATCCCGGATATTCCGCCGACACGGAAATCCGGGATGACGATAAGAGGGTAAAGCTCCTCATCGGCGCCCAGCTTGATCTGGCCGACGGGCAATCCCTGCTCTGCTTTCCGAGGGACCGGCCGGCCTATGCCCGCCTCTCCCAGCTCATCAGCCTGGGCCGCCGGCGGGCGGAGAAAGGGGCGTGCGAGCTGCATGTGGAGGATGTAGCCGCTTTTGCCGACGGCCAGATCTTCATCGTCCTGCCGCCGCAACAGCCCGATGCGGTCTTCCTTGGCCAACTGCGCCTGTGGACACACCTTCTGCCCGGCCCGGTCTATTGCGCCGGCAATCATCTTTATCGCGGCAATGATGCCGAACGCCTCGCGCTGCTGGCAGATATGGCGGAAGAAACCGGCGCGCGCCTGATCGCCACCAACGACGTGCTCATGCACTCACCCCGCCGCCGTCCGCTCGCTGACGTTCTCACCTGCATCCGGGAGGGCTGCACCATCGACACTGCGGGCACCCGCATCCAGAAGAATGCCGAGCGCCACCTGAAGAGCCCGGAGGAGATGGCCCGGCTGTTTCACGCCTGGCCGGAGGCCCTCGACCGCACGATCGAGGTCGCAGACCAGGTTGAGTTCACCCTCGACGATCTCCGCTACGAATATCCTGACGAGGTTTCCGGCGGTCAGGATCCCCAGGACGAATTGGCGCAGCAAGTGGCGATTGGCCTGAAGAAGCGCTTTCCGCAAGGCGCACCCGACAAGGTCAGGACCGCGGTGGAACGCGAACTCGCCATCATCAAGGAACTCCGCTACGCCCCCTATTTTCTCACCGTGAATGACATCGTGCACTTTGCACGATCGAGAAACATTCTCTGCCAGGGCCGGGGCTCGGCCGCCAATTCGATGATCTGCTTCGTCCTCGGCATCACCGCCATCGGACCGGATCGCATGGACATGGTGTTCGAGCGCTTCGTCTCCGCCGCCCGCAACGAGCCACCGGATATCGATGTGGATTTCGAGCATGAGCGCCGCGAAGAGGTCATCCAGTACATCTACGGCAAGTACGGCCGCGACCGGGCGGGACTGGCGGCCACCGTAATCTCCTACCGCGCCCGTTCCGCCGTGCGCGAGATCGGCAAGGCGCTGGGGCTTTCGGTGGATACGGTCTCCGTGCTCGCCTCCCAGATCTGGGGCTGGTCCAACGAGGGCCTGCCGGAGGAACGGGTGCGCGAGGTCGGGCTCGATCCCTCCGACTCGCGTCTCGCCATGTGTCTGGCGCTCACCCAGGAACTCCAGGGCTTTCCCCGCCATCTTTCCCAGCACGTAGGCGGCTTCGTCATCACCCGCTCACGCCTCGATGAGGTCGTGCCCATCGAGAACGCCGCCATGGAGAACCGCACGGTTATCGAGTGGGACAAGGACGATCTCGACACGCTGCGGATCCTGAAGATCGACGTACTCGGCCTCGGTATGCTCACCTGCATCCGCAAGGCCTTCGGCCTTTTGAAGATGCACTACGCCCGGATCTATGAACTGGCGACCGTGCCGGAGGGGGACAGCGAAGTTTACGACATGCTCTGCCTCGGCGATTCCATAGGCGTCTTCCAGGTGGAGAGCCGCGCCCAGATGTCCTTCCTGCCGCGCATGCGCCCGCGCGAATTCTACGATCTCGTCATTGAGGTGGCGATCGTCCGCCCCGGTCCCATCCAGGGCGACATGGTGCACCCCTATATCCGCCGCCGTCATGGCGAGGAGGAGGTCTCGTATCCGTCAGAAGAGCTCAAGCAGGTCCTGCACAAGACCTTAGGCGTGCCCCTGTTCCAGGAACAGGCCATGCGCATCGCCATTGTCGGGGCGGGCTTCACCCCGGAGGAATCCGACCAGCTGCGCCGGGCCATGGCCACGTTCCGCAAGACCGGCACCATCCACACCCTGCGCGGTAAATTCCTTCAAGGAATGCAGGACAATGGCTACTCGGAAGATTTCGCCGAGCGCTGCTTCAGCCAGATCGAGGGCTTCGGCGAATACGGCTTTCCGGAGAGCCATGCCGCCAGTTTCGCGCTGCTGGTCTATGTCTCCGCCTGGCTGAAATGCCATTACCCCGCCGCCTTCGCCTGTGCCCTCCTCAATTCCCAGCCCATGGGCTTCTACGCCCCCGCCCAGATCGTCCGAGACGCCCGCGAGCACGGGGTGGAGGTGCACCCGCCGGATGTGAACTATTCCGACTGGGACAACACCCTGGAAATGGGCTCAGGCGAGGACATGGCCCTGCGCCTTGGTCTGCGCCAGATCAAGGGCATGAAGGAGGAGGACGCCGATTGGATCACGGCCGCCCGGGGCAACGGCTATGGCCAGCCGGTTGATCTGTGGCGCCGCGCCGGCGTGCGCCCGGCCGCGTTGAAGGCGCTCGCCCGGGCGGATGCCTTCGGCTCCATCAATCTCAACCGCCGCGAGGTGCTCTGGGAGATCGAGGCCATCAAGACCGAAGCGCCGCTGCCCCTGTTCGAGCGGGTCGGCGAAAGCGATCAGGGTGCCGAGATGTCCGTTCTCCTGCCCCAGATGAGCCTCGGCGAAAACGTTGCACAGGACTACCGTTCCTATCGCCTCTCGCTTCGCGCCCATCCCATGGAACTGCTCCGCCCCCATCTTTCCGGCCTCACCCTGAACGAAGATCTGCTGACGGCAAAGTCCGGCCGGCGGTTGTCGGTCACCGGCCTTGTTCTCGTCCGCCAGCGCCCGGGCACGGCAAAGGGCGTCGTCTTCGTCACCCTGGAGGACGAGACAGGGGTGGCCAATATCGTGGTCTGGGCCCACGTGAAGGAGAAGTTCCGCCGCACCGTCATGACCGCCCGCCTCATGAAGGTCACCGGCAAACTCCAGCGCGAAGGCATCGTCACGCACCTGGTGGCCGAAAGGCTCGAGGACGTCTCCTATCTCCTCGACAAACTCGACGAAGGCCTGAGCGGCGGCCTACAACCCCCGCTGGCCCATGCCGACGAAGTCGTCAACCAGCCAAGACCCGATCTCCGGGGCGTGCCCAAGCGGGAGATCAGGCAGTCGCCCAAACCAATCCCCCGCGCCCGGCACCCCAGAGAGCAGGCGAAGACACTCTTTCCATCAAGAGATTTCCACTAAAAATCAGAGGCAGCCCCCAAAATCCCATTAATAGAGAAATTTTCACGCCGCCTACAAAACCTTCTGAGGAATTGAAACGCAATACAACCGGACCATTATTGACTCCGCTCCAAACATTCTAAAGGCTGGCAGGCGGGGGTTTAGCTTTCTCCACAATCGAAAACAAAAACGGGGAGACACATGGACAGGCGTAATTTTCTGAGCCAGGCCGGAGCAGCAACTGCCCTCACGGCGGGCTCGTCACTCTTCGGCGCAACAAGCCTTTTTGCATCAGCAGGTCAGCCGCTCCTCGACATACCGGAACTAAAGGTCGATGACGGCCCGGCCGACCTCGTCATGGCCGGCAAGGACTTCACGGTCGGCGGCCGCACCCTGACCCTGCAGTCCTACAATGGCGGGCTGCCCGGGCCGACGGTCAGGATCAAGCCCGGGCAGACCTTCGAGTGGAATCTCATCAACAAGATGACGCCCCTCGGCGTGCCTGATGGCGCCAGCGACGAACAACAGAAGATGTTCGAGCATCTGGAATTCACCAATGTCCACACACACGGCCTCCAGGTCTCGCCAAAGGAAGGCAGCGACTACATCTACGGCACCCTGAAACCAAACGAGAAACCGCTTAACTACAGATACGAAGTGCCTGGTCCCCTGACAGGCCGGCCCCAGCCCGCAGGGCTGTGCTGGTATCACCCCCATTTCCATTCAAGCACCACAAACCAGGCCTGGCAGGGGCTTGCTGGCGCAATCGTCGTTGAGGGCGATATCGACGAGGTGCCGGAGATCAAGCGGGCCCGCGAGCGGGTCATCGTCATGAACGCTTTGCTGGTGAACCCCTTCGGAGAAGTGCCCCGGGCAGCGATTGCGCCCAATGCCGGGTTCTCGCCGTTTACGTCCATCCCCTCCGTTCCGACCGACCTTATTCTGACATTGAACGGTCAACTGCAGCCCACAATCGAGATCCAGCCCGGCGAGGTTCAGCGCTGGCGGCTGCTGGCGGCTGCACCCCACCGCTTCTACTGGCTGGAGCTGGACGGGCACGAATTCTACCAGATCGGCCAGGACGGTATCCCGCTCGCGGAGACCAGGCCGGTCAAGCGCGTCCTCATGGCGCCGGGCAACCGGGTGGAGCTCATGGTCAAGGCCAAGCCCTATGGCGGACGTTTCCCGCTGCGCGCCATCGAGTATGAGCAGGGTCATCCCGGCGGCGCCCGCCCGCAAAGGCTGCTCGCAACGATGGTGATCTCCGGAGACATCAAGGACGACCCGCTGCCGACCAAACTGGTCTCACCGCCTGAGATGCCTGATCTGCCGGTCTCCTGCCGGCGCACGGTTACCTTCAAGGGAGAGGTTTCCGGCAATGAGCCCCATCAAGGAGAACCTGGCGGCGGCCACGGGGGAGCGCATGCAGGCATGTTGCCACCGGTCCAGTTCTACCTCGACGGCCAGGTATTCGACATCAACCGCATCGATCAGAATGTGGTCGCAGGAACCGTGGAAGAATGGACGCTGGTCAATCAGGACGTGTTCCAGCACCCCTTCCACATCCACGTGAATCCGTTCCAGGTGGTCGCCATGAACGATCAGCCGGTCTACGACAAGACGTGGTGGGATACGATCGCACTGCCCTCCAAGGGCTCACTGACTATCCGCACATATTTCCGCCCGGACGTGGATGGCAAGACCGTCTATCACTGCCACATCCTGCCACATGAGGATAACGGCATGATGGCCAACGTCATGATCCACCCCAAGGGAACGAAACTCAGCGAAGAGGAGTGCCCACAATGACCATCCTCTCCCGGTTTCGTCTTCTCCTGATTGGTGCGTTTGCAGCTGCGGCTATGGCCAATGCAGTCGGAGGAGCCAGCGCCGCCTCCTTCGAAGACGAGCAGGACATGCGCCCCTACATCTTCACCCAGCAACACAACGGAAAGCCCGGCCAGTTCATCCGCCTCGGCTGGCCGCTGCAGGTCCAGCTGCCCGGCAATCCTTCCGTCTGGACCTTTCAGGCCGGCGAAAGCAGCAAGATCGAGCCGCGCGGACATGCTCTGGTCTTCTCCCCGCACCGCATAGACGGCACCCACTCGATCTTCGTCTTCGATTTCGCCCTTTCAGCAGATGCCAAGGCCGGCGATGAGGGTGTGATCACAATCACCACCGATCCCGAGATTCTGCCGGACTCCCTGAACAAGGTGCTCCCGGCTGGAAAGTATCAGATCAAGTTCAAAGTGATGCATCCCTGACGACGGCTCAATCGGCCACATCAACCTTGAGCCCCAGCAGCGCCCGGCGCCGCAGCCATTGGCTGGGGCGGTAGCGGTCTTCGCCTGTGATCATCTGAAGGTTTTCCAGGATGGAGAAGGTTGTCTCCAGCCCCATATGCTCTGCCAGCTCCAGGGGCCCGAGCGGATAGTTCAGCCCGAGCTTCATGGCGAGATCGATTTCCGTCGGCGCGGCAATACCCGTCTGCGCCATCTCGCAACCGAGATTGGCGATCATCGCCCGGATGCGCTGGGCGACAAAGCCGGGCGAGTCCTTGATGACGGTCACGGCCCTCGCCTCCGTGATGATGGAGGCGGCAACGGCATTAATGATGGCCGCATCGGCGCCTGGCGCCGCCATGAGCGTCACACGGGTATGCGTTTCCGTTGAGAGATCCACGCAGACGAGCCGCTCCGGATCCGCCCCGGTCCAGAGCGAAAAGGCGGTCGCGTCTTCGCCCTGCGGAAAACCAATCAGCGGGCACTCCCCGTCATCCTCCTCCGGCAGGGTCCAGCCGCACTCCGCGGCAAACGCCTCGAGTTTTTCGTCAGGCTCCACCAGCATGACCCGCTCCGCCGACCCGCCGGATGGCGCATAGTCGGGGCTCGGAACGTCTACCGGCTTGCCGCCCTCATAGCTGTAATTGCCCCGCCCACTCTTGCGTCCCAGCCGTCCCGCTTCCAGCAGGGAGCGGTGCGCGAACGATGTCTTCAAACGCGGATCGTCCTCGTAGCCTTGATAGACAATCCGGCTGACGGGGTAGTTCACATCCACACCCGTCAGGTCCGCCAGCTCCAGCGGCCCCATGCGGAAACCGCAGCAATCGCGCATGATCGCATCGATCTGCGACGGCGTCGCCACCCGCTCCTGCAGCAGCCGCATGGCCTCCGTGGTAAAGGCCCGCCCGCCGAGGTTTACAAGAAAGCCCGGTGCGTCTTTCACCGTTACCGGCGTACGCCCCATCCGCTCTCCCAGCGCACGAAGGAAGCTCAAAGCCTCGGCATCCGTGTCCGGCCCCTCGACAATCTCCACCAGTTTCATCAAGGGAACGGGATTGAAGAAGTGCATACCGGCGACGCGCCCCTTCGCCTGGCAGTCCCGCGCAATCGAAGCGATCAGAATCGAGGAGGTATTGGTCGCGAGCACGCAATCTTCACGCACGACCTCTTCCAGCTCAGCGAAAATGGACCGCTTGAGATCGAGATCCTCGAACACCGCCTCGACCACGGCATCGCAGGACGCCATGTCTGCCAGACCTGACACGGCGGAAGCCCGATCTTTCATCGCCTCCACATCGGCCGGATCCAGACGGCCCTTTTCCAGCGACCGGTCAAGCCGGGCAAAGACCTGCGAGAGACCCGCTGCCGCTCCGTCGGGTCTGGCGTCATGCACGAGTACATTCAACCCGCCCTGCAGGGCGACCTGAATGATGCCCTGGCCCATGGCTCCGGCGCCAACAACACCAAGCGTGAGCAAATCCCTGGCCGGATCCTTCATCAGGCCGTCTCCTCCTGTCGTTTCAGAAGGACGTCATAGGAAAGCGCTGGGCTGACGCGCAAGCCTCTTCGAGTGGCTGTCAGAGCAGGGGACCGTCGCCGGCCACGGTGGCCCGGTGCATGACGCGGCGCTGGGCGGGGTCGTAGGTGCGGCCGCGGTGGAGCACCTGCCGGTTGTCCCAGATGACGAGATCGCCAGGCTGCCACTCGTGCGAATAGATGTGCTGCGGGCGCACGGCAAAGCCGGAGAGTTCGCGCACCAGCGCCCGCCCCTTCTCCACCGGCCAGCCGACCACATGGGAGCAATGGCTGCCGACATAATAGACCTTGCGGCCCGTGGCGGGATGGGTGCGCACCAGCGGCTGATGCGGCGGGTTGAAGGCGCGCTTTTCTTCGTCGGTGAAGATATCGCCCGAGATCAGCGAACGCGAGTAGATGATGGAATGCTCGCAGGCCAGATCCTCCAGCTCGTCCTTCTCGATATCGCCGAACGGCCCTTCCCAGTCGTCGTAACAGGCGCGCAGGTCCGCAAACTCCGTCTGCCCGCCGGCGGCGGGCACCTCCAGCGCGGAAAGGATCGAATACTTGCACGGCACCGGCTTGAACGAACTGTCCGAATGCCAGAGCAGATTGCCCTTCATGAAGATCGCGTGCCGGGCTTCGGGCTGGATGATCTGGCCGGCATCATCCACGTTCGCCAGCATGGTGATCTTCTCGTGCACCCCGCCATACTGGTCACGGGCGAGAGGCGTCTCCAGCGGCCCGAAGCGTGAAGCGAAGGCAACGAGGGCCTCGTTCTCAAGATGCTGCCCGCGGGCAATGATGACAGCGTAGGTATCGGCGGCCTCATGCAGAACCGCAAACGCGGAGTCCGAAATCCCCTGCGTCAGATCGATGCCGGAGACCTCGGCAGCGAAGCCGTCTCTGATTGGCTTGATCTCCATCAGTCACCTGCTCCTTGCCGGCGCATCCCTACTCGTCAGGCCCACCCCAACTCCCGTCATTCCCGCGAAGGCGGGAATCCAGAACGATACTCTCCGAGCCCCGTTTAACCCGCCCTGGACACCCGCCTGCGCGGGTGTGACGGCGGTGAGATTAAGGTGCTTCGAACCGTCCACGCAAGCAAACTCGGCCATTTGCCAGAAAGTCTGACTTCGTTATTCTGATTGCCGAATAACGGGGATGAGAATGGACCCGGTAACTCTTACAGTCGTATTGGCGGGAGCAACGCTGCTCGCAACTCTGGCAGGGGTTTACTACACCCGTCGCCAGACAAGAGCGACTGAGCACGAAAGAGACGTGCGCCAGGAGAGAGACCGCGAGACGCCCCCTGAGTTCGACACCGTTCCGGCGAAACGCAATTGGCCCGAAATCATCTCCCCCGGCATCGGTCTCGACCGTCAGGTGGTGGGCCGCGAGGAGGATGTGAGGGAACTCCATCACAAGCTTCAGTCAAAGACCGACGTCGCCATCCTCCCCGGCACTGTCGTCAAGGCCACAGGCGGCATGGGAAAGACAACCCTCGCCCTCTACTACATCAAACGCTACCGCCGCCACTACCGCGGCATCTGGTGGCTGCGCGCGCAAACACGGCAGACGATTATTGACGATCTCGCCGAGCTGGCGCGGCAGCTGGGGGTTGAGGACAGCGGACAAGGCGCCGAAAGCCTGGCGCGTGACGCACTGACCAAACTGCAGAACGAACCCGGCCCCTGGCTGCTCGTCTACGACAACGCCGAACGCACGCGGGACCTCCGCGACTGGCGACCCAGCGTCGGCAAAATCCACCTGCTCCTTACCAGCCGCGAAGGCGGCTGGAGCGAGCAATATGAGGTGATGGAAGCCGAGCGGCTGGATCTGGAGGATGCTACGGACTTGCTGATGCGCGAATCTGAACGCACGGACAACAGGGAGGGCGCAGTTCAACTTGCCAAGGCCATGGACGGCCTACCCCTGGCGCTGGTCAACGCCGGTGCTTGGCTGAAGGACACACCCGGCACAAGCTTCGCAGATTATCAGGATCGGCTGGAAGACCTGCTCCGTCAAAAGCCGGAGACGGTGGAGGATTACACGGACAGTGTCTTCGCCGCCGTAACGCTGTCGCTCGACAAACTAGGGTCAGATGCAGCGCTGCTAATGAAAGTGTTTGCCTTCCTGGCGCCAGACGATCTCTGGCCGGGGCTGGTGACGGCACTCGCGGAGCGTAGCCCGGACGACGCAATGTACGAGCCCGTTCCAGAAGCGCTTTGGGCGCTTGCGCGGGACCGAGCGGAGGTCGGTCAGGCATTCAGTGAACTGGAGCGGCGCAGCCTGCTGCAGCGGACGGAGACGGGTGAAAGCTGGACCTGCCACCGGCTAACCCAGGCCGTCCAGCGAGCCGCGATGGCCGATGAGGCCGGGACCTGGGCCGCGGTCGCGTCCGCCACGGTGGCAGCGGGGTATCCAGGCGGCGGCGAGCACAACCCAGCCTACTCAGCCAACTGGCCTGTCTGCATCCGGTTGAACC
Organism: Pseudomonadota bacterium; assembly: GCA_039030315.1. Lineage (GTDB taxonomy): Bacteria > Pseudomonadota > Alphaproteobacteria > Rhizobiales > CAJQND01 > JAAEUE01. The sequence goes on along the minus strand of JBCCEL010000037.1, from coordinate 1,925 downwards.
CACATGTCGAGGCCCTCGCGGCCGCGGGCGGCGGCCCACCAATCAGCCCGGCCATGAGCTATCTCTTCAATCAAGCAGGGGGCTACTTCTGGGCGCAGCGTGCGGATCGTCCGGCCCTGCGCTATGCCCTGGCCAACCTGCGCATAAAGAAACAGCGCGGCCTCTCCGCCAACCATCGCGAAATGGGCAACGGCTACAGCAATCTCGCCGGTCGCCTCGCCAATCTAGGCCGGCTCCGCTGGGCAGAGGGCTTTGCTGCCGAGGCCGTGCGCATCGCCACGGACAACCCGGCTATCCCGGTGGCGGACCGGGCCAGCTGGCTGGGCGAGCACGGTTTCATGCTGGACAACCTTGCCGCCAGGGAGACAGGCGCGGCGCGCCCGGCCCTCTTCAGCCGAGCGCGACGACGCTATCACGAAGCCCTGAACCTGAGCCGGGAGGCCCACGGGCGCCGCAGCCGGGAGGTGGGACGCCAACTCAATAATCTTGGATTCCTGCGCCGCGCGCAAGGGCGCGCCGGCGCGGCAGCCGTGCTCTGGCGCACTGCCCTGTCTATCCGGCGGGCGATATTGCCTGCGGGGGATACCCATCTTGGCTTTTCCCTAAACAATCTCGGCTCGCTGCACCTTGAGCGCGGCGGGGCGGCAGACGCGCGCCCCTTGTTGCGCGAAGCGCTGGATATCCGGCAGGCCGCTTTCGCCAACAATCCGCGCCATCCGAGCCGGATAAACACCGCCCGCTGGCTGGCCGCAGCGGAACTGCTCCTGGGCGAGCGGGCCGCGGCGCAAGCGCTCATTGATGCCTATGCGGACGATCTCAGCATGGCTATGGTTGAAGCCCAAGCCGAAGAAATCAAGCAGGGATGGGCCGCTATGGATCGGATCAAGGGTATTGCCGAGAAGCTCTCCGCGGAGTGGTTCGAGCGGGCGGGTTACAATGCGCTTTCGGGGGATCTCGCACCCGCGGACATCGAAGAGGCCTATAAGGCGCAGAGGGCGGTGCAGGAGAAATTGTCTGTGCGGCGCGGGCGGTTTGTAGGGCGGAAGATTGCGCTGGCGTCGAAGGCCATGCAGGAGATGGTGGGGATTGATCAGCCGGTGGCCGGGGCGTTCTTTGCGGAGGATGTTCACCAGTCTCCAGCTAAAGTGCCGCTGAGCGACTTCCTCCATATGGGCCTCGAGTTCGAGCTGGCGATTGAGCTCGTCGAGAACGTGGGGCCGCGGATGGAGCCGCATACTCCTGAGAGCGTGAAGGAGCTGATCGCGGCCGTGCGGCCCGCCTTTGAGCTGATCGAGGACAAGAACGCGGACTATGCCGATCTCGATGTGCTCACCCTCATCGCCGACAATGCCTGGTGCGGCGGGGTGGTGCTGGGGCCGGTGATCGACGGCTGGGAGGAGATGGATCTCGGCGACATCCCCTCCGTCGTCACCCAAGACGGTCAGAAGCCCGAACACACCAACACCGGCGCCGCCGATCCGCTCGGATCGCTGGCCTGGGTTCTCAACCATTTCGGCGAGCGGGGCATGACGCTTCGCGCCGGCGAGCACATCATCACCGGCTCAGCGGTGCGCACGCGGTTCCCGGAGGCGGGCGACAGGATCGCATACGAGATTGCGGGTGCACGGGTCGAGATCGAGGTGGTATAGACGCCGGTCTGTTTCAGGCTCCACGCACCTCATGTCTTCGCAATTCAAACTCCCTGTCCTCATCGTCACCCCCGCGAAGGCGGGGGTCCAGAGGCGACTTGCAAGCATCTGTCGGGCCGCTCTGGATTCCCGCCTTCGCGCACTGGTGTCCGGGATTTTGGGGGTGAGTCATTGTGCACGGCAGACTTTTCCTGGTGTTCAGGCCAGAAGTCAGGTGTCCAAACTTGATTTTCCGGAGGTCTGCCGTGCCGTTTTCCCCTAGCGCTTTCGCTCAGC
>JBCCEL010000036.1:0-26126 GCA_039030315.1 Pseudomonadota bacterium | reverse complement strand
CGGCCCAGCCCGCGAGTGTTGGTATGCGTGCCTTGCATGTCAACCCAGGTGGAGCGACGCGCAATTCGCGAGTCGGCGCCCCCGCTTGGTGAAAAAAACAGTTGGCACCAATTGTGTGACCGTTGCACTCCCAGCGGGATTCGGGGTAGCTTTCCTGCCGGAGTGGTTGCGCTTTCTTGCTGGAGCCGGGGGGTTTGGCTCGCGCGGCAGCTTACTATGGTGATATTGCCTGGCCAAGTTGGGTTGGTCCGGGGTCCAAGAGAGAGGGTACATCCATGAAAATCATCAAACTTATGCTCGCGGCCGCCTTCGCGGTCGTGGTCCTTGCAGCGGGCGTGTCCGCTGGAGAAATGAAGAAGGTCCGGATTGGCACCGAAGGCGCCTATCCTCCCTTCAATTCCTATGATGCTGACAAGAATCTGGTCGGCTTCGACATCGACATCGCGAAGGCGTTGTGCGCCAAAATGAAAGCGGACTGCACGTTTGTCGCCCAGGACTGGGACGGCATCATTCCGGCTCTGCTGGCAAACAAGTATGATGCGATCATTGCGTCCATGTCGATCACCGAAGAGCGCATGAAGAAGGTAGCGTTCTCCAACAAGTACTACAACACCCCGGCCCGTTTCGTGGCGCAAAAGGGCTCCGGTATCACCGACACCAGCCCGGGCGCACTCGAAGGCAAGGTCATCGGTGCCCAGTCGTCCACCACGCACTCGACCTATCTTGAGGACGTGTACAAGGGCGCAACAATCAAGCTCTACGGCACCCAGGACGAAGCCAACCTTGATCTGTCTTCAGGCCGCACAGACCTGGTGCTTGCCGACTCGATCGTGCTTCTGGAGTGGATGAAAACCAAGGACGGCGCCTGCTGCGAGTTCGTGGGCGAGGACGTGACCTCCGAAAAGCACTTCGGCAAGGGCGCCGGCATCGCCATGCGCAAGGAAGACACCGAGCTGAAGGCCGCCATGAACAAGGCGCTCGCGGAAATCATCGCCGACGGCACGTACAAGAAGATCAACGAGAAGTACTTCCCGTTCTCAATCTACTGATGCGCTGCGGCGCGTTTGACACCTGATAGGAAGGCGGGAGGTCTGCGATACAATCTCCCGCCTTTTTCGTGGCCGCTAAGGCACGGGGAAGAGGCCTGACGAAATGGAAGAACTGATCGGTCTTCTGGCCTGGGGCAAGGAAGGTTGGGGCGACGAGATCGCCACCGGCGCCTGGCTGACCCTGAGACTGGCACTGGCCACCCTGCCCTTCGGCCTGTTTCTCGGATTTCTCCTCGCACTGGCCCGTAATTCCAGGGAGCCCGAACTGGCCGCCGCGGCCAATGTTTTCGTGACGATTTTTCGCGGGCTGCCCGAACTGCTCACAATCCTGATCATATATATCGGCCTGGATCTGCTCATCAACGAAGCGGTGAAGCTGGTCAGCACCGAGCGCTGGGAGCTGAGCAAGTTCGTCTCCGGCATGATCGCCCTTGGCATCGTCAACGCCTCGTTCTCCAGCGAAGTGATCATGGGCGCGCTGAAGGCGGTCCCGCAAGGACAGGTTGAGGCGGCCCGCTCCATGGGCCTCAGCCGGTTCTACACCTGGCTGTTCGTGGTGCTGCCTCAGCTGATCCGCCACGCCCTTCCCGGCCTCGGCAATCTCTGGCTCGTGCTGTTGAAGGAAACCGCGCTGATCTCCGTCATCGCGCTTGATGACCTCATCCGGCAGACCAACATCGTGGTCGGGGCAACGAAGGAGCCGTTCTTCTTCTACTCGATCGCCTGCCTGATCTATCTGGCCTTCGCGCTCGCATCCTCCGTTGTCCTTGGAGGCGCGGAGCGCTGGGCCAACCGCGGCCAGGAGCGCTGAGCCATGACCGCCGTCGACATCGCCCCTGCAGAGAAGCCCGCGACCGACAAGCGCCGTGCCTGGACCGCAGGTCGCATCACAGGGATCGGGCTGCTCGCACTCTACATGCTGATCGCGTTCTTCCTGATCCGCATGCTGGTCGTCAATTACGATCCTGAGTTTATCGCCCGCTATCTTCCGCGCATGCTGGGTGGCTTGTGGGTGACCGCGAAGCTGTGTGCGACAGCGATCGTTCTGGGCGCGATCATCGCGTTTCCGATGGCACTTGCACGCAATAGCAAGAACCGGATCTTGCGCGGGGCCTCGTTCGGCTATGTCTATTTCTTCAGGGGGACTCCGCTGCTGGCCCAGGTCTTTCTGGTCTATTACGGCGCCGGCCAGTTCCGGCCGTTCCTTGCAGATCTGGGGCTGTGGGGCTTCTTCCGCGATGCCTATAACTGTGCGCTGCTGACCTTCACGCTGAATACAGCCGCCTATCAGGCAGAGATCCTTCGCGGAGCCATTTCAAATGTGCACCGGGGGCAATGGGAGGGTGCGCATGCCCTCGGCCTCGGCAAGGTGGTGACCTATTTCCGGGTGATCCTGCCCCAGGCCTTCATCACTGCACTCCGGCCCTTCGGAAACGAGATCATCTTCATGATCAAGGGTTCGGCTGTTGCCTCGATCATCACCGTGTTCGATCTGATGGGCGAAACCAGGCTGGCTTTCTCGCGTTCCTACGACTTCCAGGTATATCTCTGGGCGGCAATGCTCTATCTCACGATGGTCGAAGTGTTGCGCCGCTGCTGGGACCGCATGGAGGCCCACCTCACGCGGCACCTGAAACGTTCTGAAGACTAGGATCTTTGTGCAATGAGCAAGAGCTATGACGCCGTGATTATCGGCGCCGGAATCATTGGCGCCGCAATATCCCTGGAGCTTGCACGCAAGGGCTGGAAAACGCTCAACGTCGACATGCTGCCCGCCGCCGGTTACGGCTCGACGTCGGCCTCGTGCGCCATCATCCGGACGCACTACTCCACTCTGTCCGGCTCGGCGCTGGCGTATGAGGGGTACTTCTACTGGAAGAACTGGGCTGAATGGCTGAACACGGAGGATGAGCGCGGCCTCGCGGTCTTCCACGACAATGGCTGCGCGGTGATGAAGACCGATGCCAACGGGCACATGGCCAAGATCATGGCCAATATGGACGCACTCGACATTCCTTACGAGAACTGGGACACGGCGACCCTGCGAGAGCGCATGCCCCATTACGACGTCAGTCTGTTTGCGCCCGCGAAGCGGCCGGAGGACGAGGGCTTCGGCGAGCCGGGCGCGGAAGGCGAACTGACGGGCGCCGTGTTCTTCCCGTGCGCGGGCTACATCAGCGATCCACAGCTTGCCACCCACAATGAGCAGCGGGCCTGTGAAGCGGCCGGCGGAGAGTTCCTGTTCAATCGCAAGGTGACGGACATCCGCAAGGATGATGGCGGAAAGGTTTCCGGCGTCGTTCTGGATGACGGGACGGAGATTTCGACACCTGTGGTGGTGAACGTCGCCGGTCCCCATTCCTTCAAGGTCAACGAAATGGCCGGCGCCCTCGGCGACATGGAGATCGAGACCAAGGCGCTCAAGCAGGAAGTCGTGCACGTCCCCTGTCCGGTCGAGAACTACGACACCAATGGCATGGTGACCTCCGACAGCGACATCGCCTGCTACACCCGCCCGGAAAAGGGCAATTTCATCCTGGTGGGATCCGAGGATCCCGAATGCGACGTCCGTGAATATGTGGACCCGGACGACTACGACGAAAACTTCTCCGAGCAGTGGCGGGTGCAGGCGCTGCGCTGCGCCCAGCGCGTTCCGTCGATGGGTATTCCGTCAGAGATGCGCGGCGTGGTGAGCCTCTATGACGTGGCGGACGACTGGATCCCGATCTATGACTGTTCATCGGTTCCGGGCTACTACATGGCCATCGGTTCGAGCGGCAACCAGTTCAAGAATGCCCCCATCGCCGGCGCCATGATGGCCCACCTGATCGAGCAGGTCGAGGCGGGCCATGACCACGATGCCGATCCGGTCCATTTCACCGGGCCTTATACCGGCCTCGACATCGACCTCAGCTTCTTTTCCCGCAAGCGGAAGATCAACAAGGAGAGCTCGTTCTCCGTTCTGGGGTAGAGAATTTCCGAGTCAGACCGCCCGCGTGATCCCGCCATCGACACGGATGTTCTGGCCAGTGATGTAGCCGGCGCCTTCCGAGGCGAGGAAGGCGATGGTCGACGATATCTCGTCGGTCTTGCCGTAACGCTCCATGGGAATGCGCGAGCGAAACTCTTCTTTCTCCGGCAAGCTGTCGATGAAGCCCGGAAGCACGTTGTTCATGCGGATGTTGTCGGCGGCGTACTTGTCCGAGTAGAGCTTGCAGAATGCGGCAAGCCCGGCCCGGAAGACGCCGGATGTGGGGAACACAGGATCGGGCTCGAAGGCGGCAAAGGTGGAGATGTTGATGATGGAGCCCGATTTCTGTGCCTGCATGATCGGAGTGACCAGGCGGCTCGGGCGCACGGCGCTCAGGAAATAGACCTCCATCCCCTGGTGCCAGTCTTCATCCGTCAGCTCGACGATCGCAGCGCGGGGACCATGCCCGGCGCTGTTGACGAGCGCATCGACCCGGCCCCACTTTTCCATTGTGAGATCGACGAGCCGCTGGACGTCATCACAGACGAGATTGGAACCGGTCACACCGATACCTCCCAGTTCAGCGGCCAGGGCCTCGCCCTTGCCCGATGAGGAAAAGATGGCAACATGGTAGCCCTCTTCCGCCAGTTTCCGGGCAGCGCCCGCTCCCATTCCGCTGCCGCCTGCCGTGATGATTGCAACCTTCTGTGAACCCATCTGTCCTGCTCCTGTTGAACTTGCGCTGCCGTTCTATGGACGATTGCAGAGAACTTGACCAAACATGTGTCATCGCTCAAGACTGTAGAAAATCTACTGTCTTGCGAGATCGCGGTGCTGCCACTCAACCTCAACGCCCTGCGCATGTTCGATGCCGCGGCCCGTCGGCTTAACTTCCGGCTGGCGGCGGAGGAGCTGAACATCACCCAAGGCGCCGTGGCCCAGCAGGTCCGCAGCCTGGAAAAGCGGCTCGGGGTGCGTCTGTTTCAGCGCAAGGCCCGCGGTCTGGAGCTGACGGCGGACGGCGAAGCGTTCCACCCGCCGATCAGGCGTGCGCTGAGCCTGATAGAAGACGCTACCTGGCAGCTCCGGCCCGATGGACTGGCCCTGACCGTCAGCGTCCCGCCGTCCTTTGCATCGAAGTGGATGGTTCCGAAACTCGGCAAGTTCGCCGCAGAGCATCCCGATGTCCGGATCGAAACGATCGCCAGCGAGAAGATCGCAACCTTCGACGGAGACGGGATTGACCTGGCCGTCAGGCAGGGGCACCCGCCGGCCGGAGACGGTCTGGTCGCAAGGCTGATCGCGCGTCTTGAGCTCAGCGCCGTTTGCAGCCCGTCTCACCTCACTGCCGGGAGCGACCAGCGGTCGGCAGCAGATTTCAGAGCCGAACGCCTGATACAGGACGGGCACAAGTCCTGGGAACGCTTGTTTCTCGAGGCCGGCCTCATCGCCGAAGCGCCCTATCTTCAGTTCAACCAGACCGCACTGGCCATGGAGGCTGCAGCAAACGGCCAGGGTATCGCCCTTGTGCCCAGGCTTCTCCTGACGGAGGATCTGGCGGCCGGAAGGCTGAAGGAGTTGTGGCGGACAAGTGCAGACGATCCGGCCGGCTACTACGCCGTCTGGCCCCGCGGCAGCCGCACAGCTGCTCCGCTGGAGGCGTTCGTCAACTGGCTGGTTCAGGAGGCGGGCGCTTGCGCCTGATGCCGCGCCCTGCCCTGCTACGGTTGGCTCTCGTTCAGAGTTTGCGCGCGCAGGTCGCCGCGCGGTCGAAGAAGACGTAGCTCACATCGTCGATCCGGTCAGAGTCCAGGCGCCGGCTGTAGCGCTTGGCCACCCGCCGGACGCTCGACTTGGCGCGCGTGTCCCGGAAGAACCAGCGTTCTGTTCCAGCGGCGGTCTGCAGGTCCGCGGCGAGGCGGACCTCGTCCCCGGTTTCAGCATAGGGCGCGAAGGCCTTTTGGATGCAGTCACAGTAGACGTGTCCGCGTCCGAAACGGCCGTTGATCTGCTGGTTGCGGGTCACATCGGAGCACTGGCTGGCGAAATACCGCTGGGCGCTCGCCATATCCTCTTCAGGGCTCATTTCCGGAATGAACGGCATAGCCACGAGCCCCATGAGCATGAAGCCGCCAAACCCAATCAAAGCAATCTTGCCAATCCCCATCGTCCTGCTCCGCTGATAGCAATAGAAGTTGGGGAAACATACGACAATCTGCCTAAAACCGGCTTAAGCGGCAGTTTTCAATTTGAACAACTCGAAAGGAGGCGGACGCGTGGGAACTATCGACCGCGAATTCGCGGATCCAGCGCATCTCTCAGCCCATCGCCGATATAGTTCACGCTCAGCACCGTCAGCGAGATGGCGAGGCCGGGCCAGAGGACCCGTTCGGGGTACTGCTGCAGATAGTCGGTGGAATCGAACAGCAGCCGGCCCCAGGTCGGGAAGTCGGAGGGGAAGCCCAGGCCGAGGAAGGAGAGGGCCGACTCGGTGATGATTGCATTGGCGATCCCGAGTGTGGCGGAGACCATGATCGGCGAGAGCACGTTGGGCAGGATGTGGCGGCTGATCATGCGCCGCGCAGGCGTGCCGATGGACTGGGAGGCCAGGACGAATTCCCGCTCCTTCAGTGCCAGCACATCGCCCCGGACGATGCGCGCGGTCTGCATCCACGATGTGATGCCGATGATCACGACGATCAGGATGAAGATGCCCGTCTCCGGTCCCACCGCCGCGCGCAGGGTATCGCGGAACAGCATGATGATGACCAGCAGCAAGGGCAGGATCGGCAGCGCCAGGAACAGGTCCGTAAAGCGCATGAGTGGCCCGTCCAGCTTCTTGAAGTAGCCCGCAACCACGCCGATCAGTGTGCCCAGTACAAGGGAAAGCAGCATTGCGGTGACACCCACCAGAAGGGAAACCCGGCCGCCTGCGAGGACACGGGAAAGGGTGTCGCGGCCCAGCTGGTCGGTGCCGAAAGGATGAGCGAATGTGGGCCCCTGGTTACGGGCCCGGATATCGATGAACTGGGCGTCGATCGTCCAGATGTAGGGCCCGAACAGAACGGCTAACGCAACGAAGACAAAGAAACCCGTGCCCCACAGCGCTCCCTTGTGGGTCTTGAACTGATCCCACACGTCCCGCCACTGGGAGCGTGGCGGCCGCATGGTGCTGACGGATTCCAGAGCATGGTCAGTCATAGCGGATTCTCGGATCAAGGACGCCATAGAGGACGTCGGCAATCAGGTTGAAGACGACGATCAACAGGGCGAAGATGAACGTCAGCGTCTGGACGGTCGGAACATCCCCGCCCTGGATGGAGATGATCAGCAGCTGACCGAGGCCGTTCACCTTGAAAACCTGCTCGGTGATGATGGCTCCGCCGAAGACCTGCGGCACACCAAGGGCGATTACCGTCACCACCGGGATCATGGAATTGCGCAGGACATGGAGCAGGACCACAGTGTGCTCACGCACCCCTTTCGCCCTGGCCGTGCGCACATAGTCCTGGTTCAGGTTGTCCAGCATGGACGCCCGCATGAAGCGGCTGATCTGCGCGGCATTGAACAGGGCCAGCACCGTCACCGGCATGATCATCTGCTTCACCTGGACCACGAAGCTGGACCAGTTGTTGACCTGATGCGTCGTGTCATAGATCGACGGGAACCACCCTAGCCAGACCGAGAAGACGACAATCATCAGTACGCCGGTGAAAAAGGTCGGCACGGAGAACCCGACCATGGAGATGAAAGTTCCGACCTGGTCGAACCAGCTGTACTGGCGGTAGGCGGAATAGACGCCGATGGGCACCGCGATGAGGATGCCGACGACATAGGACAGACCCACAACCCACAATGTCTGCGGCAGACGCTGGACAATCAGATCCACGACGGGCGAGCGGGTTTGCCAGCTCAGAACCCGCAAGCGGTCACCGTCGCCGAAAGACCATCCGGTGACGTCCTCCAGGATATTGAGCGGTTCGTTGATGAAAAACTGGTTACACCAGTAGAGGTAGCGCCAGTAGATCGGATCGCCGAGGCCCAGGGATTGCCGGATCTTTTCGCGCACCTCCGGAGGTATCGTGAGCGGCAGGCTGGCCGTGGGATCACTCGGCGCAAGGTCGAGCAGCAGAAAGATGATGAGGCTGATGAGCAGCAGGGTCGGCACCGCGAGCAGCAAGCGGCGGATCGTATAGTTCAACATCGCAGCCGCCCGGCCCGCAGCGCCTGATGATCAGGACGCAGGTATATTTGATATACGGTCATCCGCCCTGTGCCTCCCGCCCCGGCAGTGATTTCCGGGGCGGGCGCAGTCGCGTTACTTCAAGCGATGCCAGTCGGCAATGTTCCAGAGTTCTGAATCCCAGACATTCAGGACAACCCCACCGAGGCTGTTTGAATGGGCGGAGACCCGGCCGCGGTCAACCAGCGGAATCATGATGTATTCCTGCATCAGCTTGTCGTTCATGGCCTTGGCGAGCTTGGCGCGCTCGTTCAGATCGCCGGTGGTGGCCATCTTGGCAACGAGGGCGTCATACTCCTTGGAGCAGTAGCGCGGCATGTTGTTGCCCTGCCACTGGCTCTCGGGCTTGGGTGCCTGCTTGCAGGCCCAGTTTGCCATGTAGGCTTCCGGGTCCGTACCGTCGAAGTTGTTGGCGTACATTTCCACGTCCGCGTAGAACTTCTGGAAGGTGTCGGGGCTGCCAGGGTCCGAGCCGAAGAACACCGACGCATCGATGTTGCGCAATTCGGTCTCCACACCGATTTCCTTCCACCACTGCTTGATCAGCGCCTGGAAGTCCTGGCGGACCGCGTTGGTCGAAGTCTGGTAGAGGATCGAGAGACGCACGCCGTCCTTGGCGCGGATGCCGTCAGCACCCTTCTTCCATCCGGCATCTTCCAGGATTTTGTTCGCACCGGCAACGTCCTGCACCAGGCAACCGTCATTGGCGGTCGACTTGTAAATGGCCGGGGCCGGAAGCACGTTGCAGCTCGGCTTGCCCGCGCTGCCGTAGCCGATTTCCACCAGCAGATTGCGGTCAATGGCCATGGACAGGGCCTTGCGGACATTCATGTCGGTGAGGAACGGGTGCGGATGCTTTGCCGTGGCGCGTTCGTCGCCCAGCTTCGGATCCGGGTTGGTGAGGTTGATCATGATACGCTCAACCAGCGTCCCGAAAGCGGCGATAACCTTGCCCTTGCCCTTGGCTTCCATGGCCTTGATGACGTCGGGAGCCAGCTGCATGTTCCAGGCATAGTCGAACTCACCGGTTTCCAGAACCGAGCGGGCTGCCGCCGTCGCCTCACCGCCGCCCTTGAAGGTCACGGTCTTGAAACCGGGCTTGGCCGCATCGCGGTAATTTGAATTGGCTTCCAGCGAGATCACATCATTTGGCCGAAAATCGGTGACCACGAAAGGACCGGTGCCGATCGGACCGAAATTGGCATCAGTGCATTCCGGCGCCTTTGCGCCCAGACAGTCGGCAAACTGCTTGGCCTGAATGATGGGCGACTGGGCGCCAACAAACGGTCCGTAGGGGAACGGCTTGGACACGCCGAAAGTGACCTTGACGGTCAGGTCGTCAAGCGCCTCGACCGATTTCACGTCGTTGTATTTCTCGTTTTGGGCGCAGCCGCCTTCCGGATGGGTGCAGTACTTCCAGGAAAACACCACATCCGCCGATGTCACCGGGCTGCCATCCGACCACTTCAGGCCGGATTTCAACTTCCAGGTCACGGTTGTAAGATCAGCGGACACACCGCCGTTCGCTGTGGTGGGCACGCTCTCGGCAAGCCACGGCACCAGGTTGCCGCCTTCATCGTAGCGGGCCAGGGGTTCAACAACCAGGGACGCAGCCTCAAGCTCCTTGGTTCCCCCGGAAAGATAAGGGTTCATCGTCGACGGCGCCTGCCAGTAGATGATATTGACATGACCGCTCGAGCCGCGCTCCGCGCTGGCGCCGGTGGCAAAGGCCACTGCGGTCAAAGCGCCCAAAAGGGCCGTTTTCATTTTCATGACGTTCTCCGCTTATCAGTTACACTTCAGTTATCCCAAGTATCGCGTCGGAGGTTCTGAGCCCCCGTTCTTTTATTGCTCTTGATCGAGAAGATGGCAAGCCGCATAGCGACCGCTGCCAAGGTCGCGGACCGGCGGCTCAACTTCCCGGCACAGGTCCATTACTTTGGGGCAGCGCGTGCAGAAATTGCAACCCCTTGGAGGATTTGATGGCGAAGGAACGTCTCCGCTCAGGATGATGTGCTGCCGCGATGCTTCCTGCCCCGGATCGGGTTCGGGAACCGCTGAAAGCAAGGCTTGCGTATAGGGATGGGCGGGCGACTGGTACAGGGCGTCCCGGGGCGCAAGCTCGACGATCTTGCCGAGATACATCACTGCCACACGGTCAGCGATGTGCCGGACCATGGACAAATCATGGCTGATGAACAGGTAGGTCAGCCCCAGCTGCTCCTGGAGTTCTTCCAGCAGGTTCACCACCTGGGCCTGGATGGAGACATCCAATGCTGCGATCGGCTCGTCACACACGATGAACTTGGGGTTGAGAGCAAGCGCCCGGGCGATCCCGATGCGCTGGCGCTGGCCGCCTGAGAATTCGTGCGGATACCGGTTGGCGAAGGCCCGGTTGAGACCCACCGCATCCATCAGTCCGTAGACCCGTTCGTTGCGCTCTTCCGGCGACAATTCCTGATGCTCCAGAAGCGGCTCACCAACGATTCCCGCAACCGTCATCCGTGGATTCAGGCTGGCTTGGGGGTCCTGGAAGATCATCTGCATTTTGGGGCGGATTTCCCGCAGCTCCGCAGAAGGCGTTTTGCTGATGTCGATGCCGTCGATCTGGATGGCGCCGTCGGTAATCTCGTAAAGCCGTATGGTGGCCCGGCCAACCGTGGACTTCCCGCAACCGGATTCTCCCACGAGCCCCAGGGTCTCGCCCTCGAAAATGTCGAGGGAGATGCCATCAACCGCCTTGACATCCCCCACATGGCGGCGGAACACGCCCGCATGAATCGGAAAGTGCATCTTCAGCTCACGGATGCTGACGAGGGGGGCCGCCTCAGCCATCGCGAGCTCCGCCGGTCGAAGGATCCCAGAAACAAGCGGTGAGATGGTCGGCGCCGATCGCGTAATGTGGGGGATTCTGCTTCAGACAGCGGTCCATGGCGTGCCTGCACCGATCCTGGAACGAGCAGGCATTGGGGAAGTCGAACAGTATTGGCGGCTGGCCTTCGATCACGCGCAGCTTGTCCGGTCGGTCCCCGCGGACGCTCGGCACTGTCTGCAGTAGGGCGCGCGTATAGGGGTGCTGCGGATTGGCGAACAGTTCGGCCACCGGAGCCTGCTCCACCACCTGCCCGCCATACATGACCATGACCCGGTCCGCGATACCGGCAATGACCCCCAGATCGTGGGTGATCCAGATGATCGCCATACCGAGTTTCTGGCGCAGTTCCCTGACCAGTTCCAGAATCTGCGCCTGGATGGTGACATCAAGGGCTGTTGTGGGCTCGTCCGCGATCAACACTTTCGGATCGCACGCCAGAGCAATGGCGATCATCACCCTCTGGCGCATGCCGCCGGAGAACTGATGAGGATAGTCCGACAGGCGCCGTTCGGCATCGGAGATGCCCACAAGCTCCAGCAGTTCAACCGCCCGTGCCCGGGCAGCCGGCTTTGATAGTCCCATATGCAGGCGCAGCGGCTCGGTGAGCTGAAACCCGACGGTGAATACCGGATTGAGCGAGGTCATCGGGTCCTGGAAGATGAAACCGATCTCGGCGCCGCGCACTGCGCGCAGTTGCTCTTCCTGCATGCGCAGGAGATCACGGCCGGCGAAACTCACATGCCCACCATTGACCTGGGCCGGCGGCACCGGCAGCAGGCCGATCAGCGACATCATTGTGACCGATTTGCCTGAGCCGCTTTCGCCCACAACCCCCAGAAGTTCACCTGGTTTGAGATCGAAACTGACAGAGTTGACCGCGTGGACGTCGCCCTGGCGTGTCCGAAACACCGTACTGAGGTCTTTCACATCCAAGACACTCGAGGCAGTTTCGCTCACAGAATCCGCACTCCCCTCCACACGGGCGCCAAGTCCCTCGCGGCGCTCTTGCATGAAGCGTAACATGATCGGACGATTGTGCAACCAAAAGGCCGCAGACGTGCGGGAGCTCCGATCACTGGTCGGTCCAATCACGGAGCCCCCGCTCCCGTCCGGCAAAAAGTGGCAACCAGAAGCCGGGCAGGGTCCAGCGGCCCGCTAGGGTCCCCCCCGGAGGGTCCGCCAAGAGGTGCCCGTGGCACCCGAATTAATGTATACATTAATTTCAGGAACTATCCACCGCCCTGGCGCAAAGAAGAGACTCCTAGGTATTCGAATGACGTTGTGCGCCTCCGGAATGTCGTGGAGCGGGAAGCAAGAAACACGCGGTGCGGGCACGTGAGCGGTAACGGCATCACGCGATGAAGAAGCAAAGATCAAACACCGAGCGGGCTATACAGGACCTGCGCGCCCTCATCATCTCCAACGAGCTTGAGGCAGGCTCCAGCCATCTTGAACAGGAACTCGCCACACGCCTCGGGATGTCACGGACGCCGGTCAGGGAAGCCTGCCTGGTTCTGGAGGAACTCGGGCTTGTGGAGGTCATTCCCAGGCGAGGGATCAGAATTCTGCCGGTTTCGCCGGAGGACATGATCGAGATCTACGAGGTGCTGACCGAACTTGAGAGCCTGGCAGCTGAACGCGTTGCGCGGCAACAGCTGAGCACACAAGAACTCGCAGGTCTTGCTCTTGCCATTGGCCAGATGGAACAGGCGCTGGAACGCGGCGAGATAGAAGCCTGGGCCGAGGCCGATGCCCGGTTTCACGACGAACTGCTCCACCTCAGCGGCAACCGCCGGCTCATCCGCATTGTCCAGGCCTTCAACGATCAGGTGCGGCGCGCCCGCAATCTCACCCTGTATCTGCGTCCGGTGCCGCACAAATCCAATGCGGATCACCAGGAACTGTATGAGGCCATTGCCAGAGGTGATGCCGCAGCGGCGCGTGATCTGCACCGCGCGCACAGAATCTATGCTAGGGAACTGCTAACGGCTCTTTTGGCCAAACACGGTCTGACCAGCGTCTGACTGCGCCTTGAGACCGGTCAGATCTCGCCTTCGATCCGGGTGCCCTTGAAGTACTCACCGAGATCGAATGTGGATTTCTTGCCGATCGAGGCGAAATTCCGGTCCAGCCAATCCGCGGCGGTGCGGCGGCCGATATCATGCAGATGGCGGAGAAACTTCCACTCCGCATTGAGCTTGCTCGAGGCGCTGAGCGAGGCCAGTTCGTCATCCGCCTCAATCATGTGCATGCGGACGCGCTTGTAGGTTTCCTCGCTGAGGTTCTCTGTTTCGATCAGCCGGCTGACGAATTCTATCGCCCGGAGTTCCTTGTTCAGCGACGCATTGAACGTAATCTCGTTCAGACGGTTATGGATGTCCCGGGATGTTTTCGGTGTCTCATTGCGCTCCATGGGATTGATCTGGACGAGCAGGATGTCTTCGGATTCGCAATGATAGAAGAAGGGGAAGAGCACCGGGTTGCCCATGTAGCCGCCATCCCAATAGGGCACGCCTTCTATCTCGACGGCCTGAAACAGCAGCGGCAGGCAGGAGGATGCCATGACCGCATCGAGGCTCACCTCTCCCCCGTGGAAGACCTTGACCCGGCCGGTGTGGACGTTGGTGGCCGAAATGAAGAGCTTGACGTCCGAACACGATCTGACCTTTTCAAAATCGACCAGCCGCTCAAGCAGATCGCGCATCGGATTGGCGTTCGCCGGGTTGAGATCATACGGCGAGGCCATGCGGGTCAGCACATCGAAGAAGAGATAGGCCGGGTTGTGATCCAGACTGTAGTTGCCCTGCCAGATATCGAGTGGTGACCGCTGGATCGGGCTTAACGCCCCGATCTTGGCGATTTCCTCCCACAGATCATGCAGCGCCTGGCGCGCACCGTCCTCGCCCCCGCGCATGTAGCCATCGATCAGGACGGCCCCATTCACCGCACCTGCGCTCGTACCGCTCAGCGCTTCAATGCCTATGCGTCCGTCCTCAAGCAGACAATCGAGAACGCCCCAGGTGAATGCTCCATGAGCGCCGCCGCCCTGCAGGGCGAGATTGATCATGTGTTTCCCGGCCGCCATGTGGTTCGCTCCCAAATGTCAGTGTGCGGTCCAGCCGCCATCAATGGAGATGTTGGCACCCGTGGTCTGGGCGGATGCATCGGAGCAGAGGAAGAGCGCGGTGTCCGCCACCTGCTCGACCGTCACAAACTGCTTTGTCGGCTGCGCCTCCAGGAGCACGTCCCGCTTGACCTCTTCTTCGGTGATCCCCCGTGCCTTGGCCGTATCGGGTATCTGTTTTTCCACCAGCGGGGTGAGCACGTAGCCCGGCGAGATCGCATTGCAGGTCACGCCGTGTTCCGCGAGTTCCAGTGCAATGACCTTGGTGAACCCGACAAGCCCGTGCTTTGCCGCTACGTAAGCGCTCTTGTAGGGCGATGCCACGAGAGCGTGCGCGGAGGCGATATTGATGATCCGGCCCCAGCCACGTTCTTTCATCTGGGCCGCAACTGCGCGCGTCAAATGGAACGCGGAAGAGAGGTTCAGCGCCATGATGGCGTCCCACTTCTCAACCGGAAACTCCTCGACGGGCGCGACATGCTGGATCCCGACGTTGTTCACGATGATGTCGATCGATCCGAGTTTCTGCCGGGCGTCGTCCACAAGACCGGAGATCGCGTCCGGCTTCATCATGTTGGCGCCGGAAAACAGTACCTCGGTGCCGTGAGCCGCCACTTCGGCGCGCACCGGTTCATTGTCCTCTGCGGACCCAAGCCCGTTGAGCACGACATTCGCGCCGCTGCGGGCGAACGCGTGCGCGATGCCCAATCCGATGCCGGAGGTCGATCCGGTGACAATTGCATTGCGGCCGCTGAGAAACCTGTCCGGGGACATGAACGCGCTCCTGTGTCAATTATTGTGCATTGCAACAAATAAATGCTGTGGCGCAAAAAACAAGGAGGACCGGCGCTGAAACCCGTCGTGTCACGGCAGTGTGTTCAGAATCTTTCCGACACCAGCTGGCCCAGAGGTGATCAAGAACAGAGCACCTTTCCTGCTCACGACAGCCAAAACGACTGACCTGACTTGCCCGCCCTCCCCGTCAGATCATATAAGGGCCGCAAGAATCATGTGATCTGCCGTCCAGACACGATGAGGTTGTTATGACTATTCAGGCCTTCCGTTTTCCGATCTGCCTTGCAGCAGCACTGGGCGTTGCCCTGACTGCGTTCCTGGCACCAGTCCCTGCGAATGCTCAGAGTCAGGCCCAGTGGAACTCGCTCTACGACCGGATCATCCGGCTGGAGGCGGCCGTCCGGAACATGCAGGGCCAGACCTACGGCCAGCCAGCGGCCCAGCCCCAGAATCCCCAGTCCGCCGCCCAGATGGCCCTCAGGATCGGAACGCTGGAGGACCAGGTCCGGCGGCTTCTGGGAACGATAGAACGTCTCAACCACGAAGTCCGCACCATGAACACCCAGCTCCAGCAGAGCCGGCAGAACAATGACTTCAGGTTCCGCCAGCTGGAACAGGCGGCGCGGCAGGGCCGTCTCAGGGGCAAGCTGAAGAAGTTCGCTGACGCGGGCGACTCCCGGACACAGAGCCCCACAACCCTCGCGCCGATCCCGGATGCCGGGGTGACCAATCACACGGGCGACCTACCGGTCTATGACCAGTCGGCGCTGGACAATCTCGTGGCAGAGGACGAGGTCGTCTTCGAGAGCGGACCGGTGACGGACAACACCGATCCGGACCCGGATCTCGCCACGAACCCCAGTTTCAACACCGGCACACCCCGGCCGACTGCCAAGGGCCCGACAACACTCGGCACGATCACGCTCAACCAGTCCGGCCAGGTGACCGGTGGCTCGGTCGGTGCTGCGCCCGGGTCCAACGCCACAATCAATCCGAACGCGGTGGAGAAACTGACTCTGGACGGACAACAGGTAGCCAGGCTCGATCCCTCCGGCGGCGGACCGGAGCTGCTTTACGAGCAGGCTTATGAAAACATGACGCAGCGCCGGTTCGGTGCAGCGGAAGCGGGCTTCGATCAGTTCCTCACCAAGCACAAGCGCCACAAGCTGGCCGCCAAGGCCCAGTACTGGCTGGGCGAGACCTTCTATGCCCGCAAGAAGTATCCCACGGCTGCCCGGGCCTTCCTGAAGGGCTACAAGACCTACAAGAAGAGCTCCATGGCCTCCCGGAGCCTGCTTAAGCTTGGCATGAGCCTGCGCAAGATGGGGCAGAAAGAAAGCGCTTGCGCCACGTTCGACCAGGTGCGCTCGGAGTTTCCGAAAGCAAAGTCAGTGGGCAAGCTTGCGCGCAAGGAAAGCCGCAGGGCCGGGTGCTAGAGCACAAGCTCAAGGACCTGAAAGGCCACGGCCGGCTTGCACTGGCCGTTTCAGGCGGGCGTGACTCCACGGCACTTCTCCTGCTGGCGGCCCGGATTCTGGACATTGGCAAGCTCCACGTACTGACCGTCGACCACAAGCTGAGGCCGGAGGCCGCTGGTGAGGCCGCCCTCGTAAAGAACTTGGCCGGCCGTTTTGGCCTTGCTCACACAACACTGGAATGGTTGGGCGAAAAACCGGAAACCGGGATCCAGGCAGCCGCCCGGGACGTGCGGTACGCCCTCATGACGGGATGGTGCCGGGAGCACGGCTACAGTTCCCTCGTGACTGCGCACACTCTGGACGACCAGGCAGAAACCGTGCTGATGCGGCTGAAGCGGGGCAGCGGTGTGGACGGGCTTGCCGCCATGGCACCGGAAAGCTGGCGCGCAGGAGTGTGCCTGCTCCGGCCCCTGCTCGACGTCACACGCAGCCAACTCACGGAATTTCTGGAGCGTAACGGTCAGGGCTGGATCGACGATCCCAGCAATGAAGACCAGGAGTTCGAGCGAATTCGCCTGCGGAAGAACTGGACCCTGGTCGAAGACATCGGCCTTACTAGGGAACACCTTGCGCGTGCGGCAATGAAGCTCGGCCGGGCGCGAGCAGCACTTGAGCACGCCGCAGCTAGCCTCCTTGAGGCGTCGTGCACCGTTTCCGATCTCGGGATCGCAAGCATCCGGCGGAAATCGTTCCAGGCCGCGCCAGAAGAGCTCCGGCTGCGGGCACTGTCCCGCTGCCTTCAAGCGATTGGCGGCGCTGACCGGCCAGCGAAGGAAGACTCCCTGGAGCGGGCGCTGCACTGGCTGGGCTCGGCAGGTTCCGGCGCTATCACGCTTGCCGGATGCCGGCTTGCGACACAGGCCGGAGAAACGGTGATTGCAAGGGAACTTGGGCGCATTTCGCAAACTGCAATCGCCGTGGCAGACGACCGCGAAGTTTTCTGGGACAACCGGTTCCGCATCAGCGCAAGCGGCATCACGAGCGTTCTCACTGCGGCACCCGTGGGCAAGGACGGCTGGGCCTCGCTGAAGGCAGTGCGTCCCGCAATCCCGGCCTTTGCAGGACGCAGCCTGCCGGCACTCTGGCACGACGACCACATTATCGCTGTGCCATCTTTCAACTACGTTTCGCCTGATGCGCCTCAAAACAGCAGGTTTTCTGCCGTTTTTGCCAATCGCGACCTGCTCAGGCGGCCGCCACAAGGTCATTCGGTCACAGGATCGTCATAATGCTGCCGCTGGCTTGGCATCAGGTGTGTCAGCACCTATCTTAAGACTACTTCTGACCCCGGCTTGTCAGCGCTTGGTCTATGGGCTAAGCGGACAGGTCATTTGACGTCAAGGGACGCGGAAACCGGTGAATAACTTCAGAAATTTGGCCGTTTGGGTCATCATAGCACTGCTTCTGTTTGCACTGTTCAACCTCTTTCAGAATCCGAACCGGTCGACCCAGGCTTCCGAGATCGCCTATTCGGAGTTCCTCAAGGATGTGAACGCCGGGAAGGTGCGCGAAGTCACGATCTCCGGCAGCGATATCGTCGGCAGCTATGTGGATGGCCGGCCGTTCCGGACCTACAAGCCGGAAGGTACCGAACTCGTTCCAGATCTCACCAGCAAGAACGTGAAGATCACGGCCAAGCCAGAATCCAAGGAAACGCCGCTGCTCCTGCAGATGCTGTTCAACTGGTTCCCGTTCCTGCTGATGATCGCGGTCTGGATCTTCTTCATGCGCCAGATGCAAGGCGGCTCCGGCAAGGCCATGGGCTTCGGCAAGTCCAAGGCGAAACTGCTCACCGAGCGCCACGGACGCGTAACCTTTGAAGACGTCGCGGGTGTCGATGAGGCCAAGGAGGATCTGGAGGAAATCGTCGACTTCCTCAAGGATCCGCACAAGTTCCAGCGTCTGGGCGGCAAAATCCCGCGCGGTGCGCTGCTCGTAGGCCCTCCTGGCACGGGTAAGACGCTTCTGGCCAGAGCCATTGCCGGCGAAGCCAACGTGCCGTTCTTTACCATTTCAGGCTCGGACTTCGTTGAGATGTTCGTCGGCGTGGGCGCCAGCCGTGTCCGCGACATGTTCGAGCAGGCCAAGAAGAACGCACCCTGCATCATCTTCATCGACGAAATCGATGCTGTCGGCCGCCATCGCGGCGCCGGTCTTGGCGGCGGCAATGACGAGCGCGAACAGACCCTCAACCAGCTCCTGGTGGAGATGGACGGTTTTGAGGCCAATGAAGGCGTCATCCTGATCGCCGCCACCAACAGGCCCGACGTCCTCGACCCGGCCCTGCTGCGTCCCGGCCGCTTCGACCGGCAGATCGTCGTGCCGCGCCCGGACATTATCGGCCGCGAAAAGATCCTCAAGGTGCACATGCGCAATGTGCCGCTCGCACCGGACGTCGACCCCAAGGTTGTTGCACGCGGAACGCCCGGATTCTCCGGCGCCGACCTTGCCAACCTGGTGAACGAAGCTGCCCTGCTCGCGGCACGGCGTTCGAAGCGTCTCGTGACACAGGACGAATTCGAAGACGCCAAGGACAAGGTGATGATGGGCGCAGAGCGCCGCACCATGGTCATGAGCGAGGAAGAGAAGAAGCTCACCGCGTATCACGAGGCCGGCCACGCGCTGGTCGCGTTGAAGATGCCCGAATCCGATCCGATCCATAAAGCCACGATCATCCCGCGCGGCCGTGCGCTGGGCATGGTGATGCGCCTGCCGGAACGGGATGTGGTTTCGGTCACACGCGGCAAGCTGAAGGCCGATCTCGCTGTCGCAATGGGCGGCCGTGTCGCCGAAGAACTGATCTTCGGTCACGAAAAGGTCACCTCAGGCGCATCGTCGGACATCAAGATGGCCACACAGATGGCGCGCGCCATGGTCACCCAGTACGGCATGTCGGACAAGCTTGGACCGTTGTCCTACGGCGACAACGAGGAGGAAGTTTTCCTCGGTCATTCCGTCACCCGGACGCAGAACCACTCCGACGAGACCCAGAAGGCGGTCGATGCGGAGATCTACAAGCTGGTGGACGAAGGCCTGAAGAAAGCCCGCAAGCTGCTCAAGGAAAATGCGAAAGAGCTCAAGGCGATTGCCGAAGGGCTGCTGGAGTATGAAACCCTTACCGGTCAGGAGATCATTGATCTGCTCAAGGGCAAGCAGCCGGTTCGCGACACCGGGGATGACAGCCCGGCCGAAGGCGGCGGCTCCGCTGTCCCGGTTACGGGCAAGGCCGCCTCGGCAAAGCAGAAGCCGAGCGAGGATGACGGTACCGGAGAGATGGAGCCGCAGCCGGGTTAGCGCGGCCCTTTCCGCCTCAGGCACAGACAAACAAGCCGGCGCAAATGTTGCGCCGGCTTTTTTATTCCGGCGGCTCCGCCCACCGGATGCCGTTCGGGTCGCCCTCATCCAGCCAGGCGACAAAGGCCAGCATGGGCGCATCGCCCGTCTTCGTCGCATGCACCTGCCAGGCATCGTGAAAGATCAAGTCGCCGGGCTCTGTGGCAAACCATTCCCCGTGATCCAGCTGCCAGCGGACGTCCGGCCCGAGAACAAGATAGATCTCACGGGGTGCATGGTGATGGGCCGGGTAGTGCACACCGGGACCGATCAGAATGTAGCCGCACAAGGGCTTGCGCATTTCCAGAGGAGCGTCCGGCCCGGAGATCATGGCAAAGGCATAGCCCGAAAGGAACGGATGGTCCGGGTCTTCCTCCACGTAGTGCTTGTTTTGTGTCCACTCAAGATAGGGAGAGGCCGCATCAAAATGACCGATCAGATCGCCGAACCCACTGTCGCGCGCTGCCTGCCTTGCCGGCTCCAGATGGTGCAGCACGGCGGGATCCCCGCCGCCGCTCCCGGACTGGACGCCCGGCTCCGGGAGAGCAGGCCAGGCGCTTTCCACTGATGTACCCTTCAGCTTGTCGCGGCGCGTCGAGACCGCCAGCCAAGACGCTTCGAAAAGCGTTTGAAGCTCGTGAGCCATTGCGGGCCTCTAGAATGTCAGCGCGTTCACCTGCTTGACCTGCGGCAGGGCCTCGATCTGATTGAGCACCTTGACCGGCAGCGGACCATCCACCTCGATGAGAGCGATGGCGTCCCCGCCCTGGGCCTGACGGCCAAGGTGGAAGGTGGCGATATTGACTTCGGCATCCCCCAGCAGGGTTCCCAGACCGCCGATGAAACCCGGCTTGTCCTCGTTTGTGACATAGAGCATGTGCGGGCCCATCTCGGCCTCCATGTTTATACCCTTGATCTGGATGATCCTCGGCTTGCCGTCCGAGAACACGGTGCCCGCAACAGACCGCTCCTGGCGTTCGGTCTGAACGATGAGCCGGATGTAGCTATCGTAAACGCCGCGCGGGCTCTGCTTGACCTCATCCACCGTAATGCCGCGTTCCTGAACAATCGTGGGAGCAGACACCATGTTGACATCCGCCATGGCGGGACGGATGAGGCCGGCCAGCAGGGCGGAGGACAGGGCCTTGGTGTTCATCTCGGCCACTTCGCCGGCATATTCAATCACGATGGACTTCAGCCCGCTTTGGGTCAGCTGGCCTGCGAAGGAACCCAGCTGTTCGGCCAGTGCCACGAACGGCTTCAGCTTGGGGGCCTCCTCCGCGGTAATCGATGGCATGTTGAGCGCGTTCGATACGGCCCCGGAGAGCAGGTAGTCTGACATCTGCTCAGCCACTTGCAGCGCCACGTTCTCCTGCGCCTCGGAGGTCGCAGCGCCGAGGTGCGGCGTGCACACGACGTTCTCCATACCGAACAGCGGATTGTCCTTCGCAGGCTCTTCCTCGAACACATCCAGTGCGGCACCGGCGACATGTCCTGATTCCAGGGCCGCCTTGAGCGCAAGCTCATCGATGAGACCGCCGCGCGCACAGTTCACGATCCGCACGCCTGCCTTCATCCTGTTGATGGCGTCAGCGCTGATGATCCCTCGTGTCATGTCCGTCAACGGCGTATGGAGCGAGATGAAGTCGACGCGGGGAAAGAGTTCGTCCAGTTCGACCTTTTCAACGCCAAGCTCCACCGCGCGCTCGGCGGACAGGAACGGATCAAACGCGATCACCTTCATCTTCAGCCCCTGGGCCCGGTCGGCAACGATGGCGCCGATATTCCCGCACCCGATGATGCCGAGGGTCTTGCCGAACAGTTCGACCCCCATGAAGCGGGATTTCTCCCACTTGCTGGCCTGGGTCGAGGCGTTGGCAGCCGGGATCTGGCGGGCCAGCGCCATCATCATGGTGATGGCGTGCTCGGCCGTGGTGATGGAATTGCCGAACGGCGTGTTCATCACGATGATGCCCTTGGCGGTCGCCGCAGGAATGTCGATGTTGTCCACCCCGATGCCGGCACGGCCGATAACCCGGAGATTGTGGGCGGCGGCGATGATTTTTTCCGTCGCCTTGGTCGCGGAGCGGACGGCAAGGCCGTCATAACCGCCGATCACGGACAGGAGCTTGTCCTTGTCCTTGCCGAGATCAGGTTCGTAGTCCACGTCGAGGCCGCGATCCTTGAAGATCTGCACGGCGGTCGGAGAGAGCTTGTCGGAAATCAGAACACGAGGAGCCATTTTCAAAAGGTCCTTCTTTATCAGGAGAGATGACGAATGGAGGGGTCAGTGCGCGGAGGCATAGGCCCAGTCGAGCCAGGGCAACAGCGCCTCCACGTCGGAGGTCTCGACGGTGGCACCGCACCAGATGCGCAGGCCTGGCGGCGCATCGCGGTAGGCACCGATATCAAACGCCGCACCTTCCGCATCAAGCAGCTTGGCCATCTTTTTGGGCAAGGCCGTGGCCGCTTCGTCCGTCAGGCCGTCTGTCGCTGATGCCGACAGTTTCAGGCATACCGAAGTGTTCGATCGGGTCGCCGGATCAACGGCAAGGTGCTCGACCCACTCCGTTTGCTCAACCCATTTGGCGATTGCCCCGGCATTCGCGTCAGCACGGGCGATCAGGGCCTCCAGGCCGCCCAGGCCTTCCGCCCAGCGCAGAGAGGCGATGTAGTCCTCAACGCAAAGCATGGACGGCGTGTTGATGGTCGCGCCCTCGAAGACCGCGGCATTGATCTTGCCGCCCTTGGTCAGCCTGAAGATCTTCGGCAGCGGCCAGGGCGGCGTGTAGTTTTCCAGCCGCTCGACCGCGCGCGGGCTGAGGATCAACATGCCGTGGGCCGCCTCACCTCCCAGCACCTTCTGCCAGGAGAAGGTCACCACATCGAGCTTTGGCCAGTCGAGCGCCTGGGCGAAAGCGGCCGAGGTCGCATCGCAAATGGTCAGTGTCTCGCGATCGGCCGCGATCCACTTCCCGTCGGGGACGCGGACGCCCGACGTCGTTCCATTCCAGGTGAACACGCAGTCGCGTGTTCTGGTGTCTGTTTCCGCCAGGTCCGGCAGGTGGCCGTAGTCCGCCTCGATCAGGCGGACATCGTCCAGTTTCAGTTGGTTGGACACGTCCGTGATCCAGCCGGATCCGAAGCTCTCCCAGGCCAGCATGTCCAGGCCGCGGGCGCCCAGAAGCGACCACATGGCCATTTCAACTGCGCCGGTATCGGACGCAGGTACAATGCCGACGAGATAGTCATCCGGCACCTGGAGAACTTCACGCGTGAGGTCGATTGCGAGTTTGAGACGCTCCTTGCCGGCACCTGCGCGGTGCGAGCGGCCGAGAAATGCATTGTCGAGGAGTGCCGGCGTCCAACCCGGAATTTTGGCGCAAGGCCCGGACGAAAAACGCGGATTGGCCGGCCGCGTTGCCGGTGTGGGGATGTGTGTCATGTCCCTACCCTTCCAGATAGCTGCCTCTCGTTGGGGAGAGGTGTCCCACTGGCGGGACTAGCTGAAACCCCGGTAAACCTCAAGATCTTTCAGGAAAATTCCTCCGGATCATTGCAGGTTCTTGGAGATTCTTGCAGAACCTTGCATGAACAAACCACCACAGGTGACACAAAACTGACACAGCGATTTCGCTAAACGTTCCTGTTTGCTGGCGACCTAAGCTCGGGCAGTTCCGGCCCAGTCAAGCCGCACATACTTGCAGTCATGGCCGGCGTCGCGAGCAGCTTCACATAGGATCCATTTCGTCGCATCAGATGTCAGCTTCGTCGCAAAAACGGTCGCTAGATCGACGCGAACGGAAGCTGATCTAGCACTGAGGCGCAACGTCCGAATTGGCGCGGGAAGCGGAAGTTCGCTGCAGGCGCGAATTTGCGGAGCCACCTTGTCGAAAGCTGACATTTCGACGAGCATGAAAGTCCAAACTTCGGCGCAGCGCGACAAGACGCATAGCGTGCATTTCTGGACATAGCGATTTCCTGATGCGTCTCCGAGGCAGAGATCGGCAGACACCTCGACTCACCCAACAATCGAGGGAGATTCTTGGGGACAGATCACAACGAGCTTGATTTGTTGAGAGGCGAGCAATCCTGGTCACGCTCCCTGAACTTGGATGATCCTGCAAATGGCCGACGGATGGAAACAGGTTAGCGCGCATCCGCCATCTGTTTTCGAAGCACACGCTCAAAATCGGGATAAGGAGACTCCCTCAACGCTAACAATACCGCATTGTGGACGCTCTCACGCTTAGATTGAGGGGCTTG
This sequence comes from Pseudomonadota bacterium, assembly GCA_039030315.1. Taxonomy (GTDB): domain Bacteria; phylum Pseudomonadota; class Alphaproteobacteria; order Rhizobiales; family CAJQND01; genus JAAEUE01. The sequence goes on along the minus strand of JBCCEL010000036.1, from coordinate 1,992 downwards.
CGCGTGACTCGCGATGACTTTGCGTGCGATATCGACGCTAATTCGCGGCACGTTCCCTGATCTGCCTGCACTGCGGATAACACCAAGCAAGAATGACAACTGCTCAGCTGAGGGGGCACCGTCTTCGGCGAGCTTCAAGCCAAGAGCACGAATTTGTGTGTTGGTCATAAAGGTTCGCCAGAGCGGCTGTCCCTTGCCGATGCCGTCAGCAACATTCGCGCTCAATATGGCCAGCGTCTCATTCCTCATTTCCGGACGATCGACCAAATGCCCGAACACTTTTGCGAACTCTTCTTGCCTCGCGGGATTAAGGTAACTCCGACCGGGCACAGCCGCATGCATTAACGTCGCTAGCAACTTCGTACCCCTGATAACTCCAGGGCTAGTGCGCTTTGCAGTTTCGGCGATCGCCGTAAATGCGCATTCGTAAACGACCGGGTCAATGGATCGGGGATCCATCAGCAGGCTGAAGAGATCAATCATTCCTGCCTCGAACTTCGAGAGCAAGTCTCGCTGATGTGAGGCCAGGCTAGCGAGCACAACGCTCCGCTTTGCACCCGCCACGTCGGCCAAAACTTCCCTTAGCCGGCACGTCAACGTTCGTCTCGCATGCTGGCTGTCACCGCCAAAGCTTCTCGCGCCAGCTTGGGTTGCATGTTTGATCTGTATCTCGAGATTTTTCACCAGTTTGGTGGCAACTTCTAGAACCGGTGCATATTGATTGTTCTGGAACCAATCCGCTATCAAGCCCGTAATCTTCTTCGCAATTTCACTGTCCTCATCTGGATCGCGCCGATACTCGCCTAGGAACATCCGACCTACAAGCGTTGAGATGGCGCTGTTCGCATTTCTGAAAAGGCTTTGATGACTTGCGTAGCCTACAACCCCATCAGCGATCGCCAATCGGTGATTACGGAAGGTTCTGCTTCGTGGTGCGTTCCTGGTGAAGAACGGGTCAAATCTTGGATGGAGACCAAAAGCGAGTTTAAGAAGGTTATCTGAGACTATAGTCGGAAACTTTGGATATCCTTTCGTCCCCGATCTTCCAACGTTTAATATGTGAATCGCGTCCGTATCGACCAAAACTGGCTGAAGGTTTGATGGCCACCAAGTGTCGCTGGTCAATACGCTGCGCACGACGAAGTCTTTTTCTTGCCCCTGAAGAATCCCAAATGCAAACCGCAGATGGCGCGCCTGTACCGCTCCTCCGAGCCGGTCATCGTACGATCTTAGCTTCGCGTGGAGTCCGTTCAAATAGCTTGAGCCTGGCGATAGGTGAGCTAAGATTGCCTCTTGCTCTCCTTTGATCCATGCCCAGAAGCGTGCAACTTTCCCCGCAAAATTTGCATGCGGCAGAAGTCCGTTGATCGGAATAGCCCAAGCATACAGGCCACGCAGTTTTAGCCCTTCGTTCGGATCAAACAGCAACCGCTTCTTCGTCTCAGCTGGAGTAACGGCCAGCCCTTCACTGAGGATCAGATCCAGGGCCACGATCCCGCCGGTGCTGTGCGTAATGAGTGCAAACTCTCGATAGCCGTGGTTCTTCAGAGACTTAATCCGGTCCAAAAGGCATGCTCGAGCTTCGGCGATCGTGCCCTGACGACTATCATAGTCAAAACAGTCCACATCGTAACTTCCACGGTTGCCCAGAATCTTGAGCATATTTTTTTGATCACCTTTCCCAAAGGTGGAACTACATGCACCACTCCAACCATGGATCCCGATGACGACAGACTCAAATCTGTGGGAGGTATGCACATGCGAAGCCATTGATTTACTCGGCTTCGAACAGCGCGCTTGGGCAGGTGACTGTGGCGCGAAAAACAACATTGCTGCGATGACGCCGCAACACAGTCCAACATTAAATCTAATCATGATTATCCCCAAATGTGTATTTTTTGTTTATATTTTGTAATTTAAAAATTCTGTTGTCAATTCAATTTCATTTGGCTGGAATAATATTCATAAGAACATACTAGAGGTTTTAAATTT
>JBCCEL010000035.1:0-26824 GCA_039030315.1 Pseudomonadota bacterium | reverse complement strand
GCGCGGTCCTCTCGATTGCGGCTTCAAAGCCGAAGGTTTGTTTGCCTCAGCTTCCAGCGAGGCGAAATCAATATCTGCGTGTTTTAGCTGCTCATTCCAGTCTGCTAGTTCTTCAAATGCGGTGTTGGAAATTTCTCCCTCAGCCCGCACCATAGCTTGGCCTGTCTGTTGGATCTGCTCTGGAACTTTGAGCGGGATTACCGTTTCGGGTGTTGAGCGGATCGGCCCGCACTCCCTACCGTATTCCCAGTCAGCCTGATTCAGAAAAGTCCCTGGCCTTGCGCTCACGATCGGAAAGCAGCGGTTGGAGCGCGTGAAAGATCAATTCGGCGTGCGCCATTGCCGCTGTGTCGGACTCGACGGGCTAATCCTCGTCGTCATCCAGAATCCGGACCGCCGCGCCTTCCAGATCATCGAACTGGCCGGAGCGCAAGGACCACAGGAAACCGGCCAGGCCGGCAAGTCCCAGGAGCAGCGCGATTGGTATCAACACGATCAGGGCATTCATGTGCCCGCAGCCTCCGGGACCATCGCCAAGCGTCTGCAACGGCGCTCGAACGCCGGGGGAATATCAATACCCAGCCTGAGGGCATTGCCTGTAACAATCAAGGATGACGCCGACATGGCGATTGCTGCAACGAGCGGAGAAGCCAACCCCGCGAGTGCGACCGGTACGGCGATCAGATTGTAGAGCGCCGCGAGAGCAAAGTTCTGGCGGATCAGCCGCCGCGCCTGCCTGGCAACACTCACAGCTTCGGCAACCGCCCCCAAGCCGGCGCCTGTGAAAACCAGTCCAGCCGACATGCGTCCGACATCGCTCGCCTCCGAGGGCGCCATTGATACGTGCGCCGTGGCAAGCGCTGGCGCATCGTTGGTGCCATCTCCGACCATCAGCAGCCGTCGGCCCCTGTCTTGCAGTTCGGCAACAATACCCGCCTTGTCGCCTGGCCTGGCAGTGGCCCGCCAGTCGGCAATGCCGGCCCGTCCGGCCGCCAGACTGACAACAGGCTCCAGATCGCCGGAAACCAGCAGGATCTCAAGGCCCCGATCCCGCAGCAGTTCTATCGTGCGGATCGCGTCAGCGCGCAGCTCGTCCCGAAAGCGGAAGGGGCCGACCGGCCTGCCATCGATTGCGGCGAAAACGGAGGGCAGATCCGATGCGTTACCATCCAGAGTTCGGAAGCACCACTCATGCGAGCCCAGCCGCAGCTCCCGGCCATGCCGGACCGCCTTCAAACCTAGGCCCGGCATCTCCTCAAGATCATCAAATGCCACAGACTTGACCTGCGGAGCGGACGCTGCAAGCGCCCGGGAAAGCGGATGACTACTCCTGCGAGCAAGAGAGATGACCAGCTTCTGAGCCTCTTCGTCCAGGTCAGGCGCCTCGCAGAGTTCAGGCGCGCCCGTGGTCAGAGTGCCTGTCTTGTCCAGCACGACAGTGTCGACCTCGGCCAGTCGTTCCAGAGCACCACCGTCCTTCACCAAGATTCCCCGGCGGAACAGGCGTCCGCAGGCGACCATCTGCACCGCCGGCACTGCCAGTCCGAGTGCACAGGGACAGGTGATAATCAGCACTGCAATGGCTGTCAGCAAGGATACATGCCAGTCCCCTGTCGCCCAGAACCAAACCACGAAGGCGATAGCAGCCGCCAGGTGAACCAACGGGGCATAAATGCCCGCGGCCCAGTCGGCCATCCGAACGTAGCGAAGCTTGCTTTGCTCAGCCTCCTCCATCATCCCGATCATCCGGGAAAGAAAGGTTTCAGGCCCGGCCGCAGTCACTTCGACCCTGAGCGGGCCGGTCAGATTGAGCGTTCCCGCTTCAACTTGACGGCCCGGCCCGATAGATTCGGGAACGAGTTCACCAGTTACGATTGACCGGTCAAGGTCACTCAGCCCCTCTACGACGCGGCCGTCAGCTGGTACGCGTTCTCCAGCCAATACGGAAACAAGTGTGCCAGGTTCAAGGTCGTCTGTTCGCCGGTAGCACTCGGTTCCATTAGGAGAAACCACCCGCGCCGACTGGGGGGCCAGCTTCAGGAGCTGGGTCACAGCGGACCGGGCCCGCGCTCGCATCATGTGGTCGAGATAGCGTCCTGAAAGCAGGAAGAACAGGAGCATGACGCAGGCATCAAAATAGGCATTTGGACCACTGGTGATCGTCTCGAACAAACTCATGCCGGCCGCAAGGATGACGGCGATAGAAATCGGGACATCCATGTTGAGCCGGCTGTGAGCCAGCGCCTTAAATGCTGAACGAAAGAACGGCCTGCCGGCATATGCCGTAGCGGGGAGAGCGATGAGCGCCGACAGCCAATGAAACAGATCCCGCGTCGCCGCGTCGGCGCCCGACCACACGGAGACGGAAAGCAGCATCACATTTCCGGCCGCAAAACCCGCAACCGCGAGCGCACGGAGCAACTCACCGCCCGCCGCGTCCTCATCGCCGTCAGCGGACACGCCGCGCTCGAACGGCTGGTGCGCAAACCCAAGGCTGTCAAGCTTGGCAATCAGCACTTCAATCGGCGTTGTGCCGGCCTCCCAGTCGAGGGAAAGACGTTTGGTGGAGAGGTTCACGCGCGCGCAACGGACGCCGTCAAGGGCGCCAATAGTGCGCTCGATCTTGTGGATACAGCCGGCGCAATGAACATCTGGAACCAAGAGATCCAGATGGCTGATGGCGCCATCCCGCACAACCCACTCGGCGTATGCAGACCCGTGCCCACCGCCGGCCAGCGCTGGTGCCGCCCTCTTCATCGCCCTTCATCTCCAACCATGAAGCGAAAAATCTGGCGATACTCATTGCCTTCCGCGTTTTGCGCCCGCACGTCCGCTTCCCAGATTCCGCTGCCCAGGTTCACCTTGCCCGCGTAGACGCCGGTTCTTTCCTCTACAAAGGTCACCATCCGGTCGTCAGCTTCAGCCACCGGCCGATAGAGTTTCGCGGCAACACTCAGTCCGTTCAGGGCCTTACCGTCGGCTGTCGTGAACGTCACCTGCACAGCTTCAGCCGCTGCAGCAAACTCGCTGCGCCAGCCAAGTTGCGCCTGCTTCCTGGCCGCTTCGATATGGCCATTGAAGTCCTGGCTGGCCACATAGCTGTTTTTGACGATAAGCCCGGTCCAGCTTGAAGAGGCGAACGTCGCCATGATCAGATTGACCGCAATTATTATCCCAAAGAAGGCGACCATCACGATCAGCATGTGGCGACCAGTAAACTCCTGCCTGCTCTCATTCATTTCGGTACCTCAGTGTGCCGGACCCTCGAATTTCGCATCATAGGTCGCCGTTTCGCCGTCTGCCGCGTTGGTCACCGTAAACGTCACCTGGCTCATCCGGCCAGTGAGAGCTTCGGGAGCCGATCTCACGAAGACCTTCACCGAGAGCAATTTGTCGGGGCTGACCTCAAATTCCAGGCTGGATGCCGGTGCTTCATCACGCCCGGCGGCGGTCATGGTCACGTCCTTGATGCCGGAAACGGAGAGCCACATCGTTCTCGGCTCCGGTCGCATGTTAAGTATCTTGATGGTGTATCCGTTACGGATAGAACCATCAGAAAGGGTGACGTAGACCGGGTTACGGTCGTGGAGGACGTTCAGGTCGAGCCGATCGCGAGTGAGCAGAGTCCCCAGCATCAACAGTCCAATCATCGACCAGATGGCGATATAGATATAGGTTCGCGGGCGAATGAACGATCGCCATGTCGTCGGCTTGGCTTGGCTCGACATGCTTGCGTTGTAGTCCCGCAAAGTGGCGTAGGAGATCAGACCCTTCGGTTTGCCGGTCTTCGCCATAACACTGTCGCAGGCATCGATACACAACGCGCAGGTGATGCATTCCAGCTGTTGACCGTCACGGATATCAATACCTTGCGGGCAGACGGCGACGCAGAGGTTGCAGTCAATACAGTCGCCGTAGCGTGTCTGCTGGTTTTGCTTGCGAAGTTTCTGGCCGCCACGTTTCTCGCCGCGCCAATCGTTGTAGGTAACGACAAGGGAATCCTCGTCCAGCATGGCCCCCTGAATGCGCGGCCAGGGGCACATGTAGGTGCAAACCTGTTCACGCATGAAACCGGCGAAGACATAGGTCGTGGCGGTCAGGATCGCGACGGTGGAGTAAGCCACAAACGGAGCGTTGAACGTTAGGAAGTTCCAAGCAAGCATTGGCGCGTCGGCGAAGTAAAAAATCCATGCTCCGCCGGTGGCGACAGCAATCAGGATCCAGATAGCGTGCTTCAGGACCTGTTTGCGGACCTTGTCAAAGGTCCAAGGTCCTTTGTCTAGCTTGATGCGGGCGTTGCGGTCGCCTTCCACCCAGCGCTCCACGACGAGATACAGATCGACCCAGACTGTTTGAGGACAGGTGTAGCCGCACCAGGCCCTCCCCACCGTGGACGTCACCAGGAATAGGCCAACGCCAGCCATGATGAGGAGACCGGCGATGTAGAATAACTCCTGCGGCCAGATTTCGATGAAGAAGAAATAGAATCTCCGGTTGGCAAGATCGACCAGCACCGCCTGATCCGGCGCGTAAGGTCCCCGGTCCCAGCGCAGCCAGGGCGTGATGTAGTAGATCCCGAGCGTGACCAGCATCACCCACCACTTGAGCGAGCGGAACGTTCCGGTCACCCGCTTGGGGAAGATCTTCACCCGCGCGGCGTAATTCGAACGCTTTTCCTTCGAGTTGACTGCTTCTGCGTCAATCCGTTCCACACTGTCATACACCGTGACCATCTTCGTTCCCTCTGGTCTGGTGCCCCGCAGTTACTCGCCGCCACCGAGCGAGTGGACGTAGACGGTCAGCTGCTTGATCGTGTTGTCGTCAAGCCGGTGGACCCAGCCTGGCATGACACCGTGACGGGGCTTGCTGATCTGGGCGACAATCTCTTCGGTCGTCTTGCCATAGTGCCAGATTGCATCCTTAAGATTGGGAGCACCCTGCTCTTGGTCGCCCTCTCCGGTCTCCTTGTGGCAAGCGGCGCAGTTCTCGACATAGATCGGGGCACCACGCTCTGCGGCCCCTGCGTCGTGCTCCAGACCAGCGAGCTTCCGGACATACGCCGCCGTATCCCAGATCTGGTCCTTTTCCAGGAGTTCATCGGCACCGAAAGCCGGCATTTCAGATGCGCGCGTATCGTCGTCCCACTGGAACCGTATGCCATGCTTGATGGTGACGTAGATCGCTTCGAGATTGCCGCCCCAGATCCAGTCGTCATCGTTCAGGTTGGGGTATCCGGGACTGCCGGCCGCGCCTGAACCGTGGCACTGGACGCAGTTGACGCCAAATGCCGACTTCCCGCCGGCCCGGGCAAACTGCAACAGTTCCGGCGTCTTACGGATCTCTTCCAGCGAACTGGATTCGATCCGGCTCAGCAGTCCACTCTGCGCGACTTTGGCTTTGGTGATCTCGTCCGCCACCTCAGCACGGCTCGAATATCCGAGCACGCCGCTGGTTGCCGTCGAGATGAGCGGGATGGCGGGGTAAGCGATCACATAGCCGATCGACCAGATTACGGTCGCATAGAATGTCCAAAGCCACCATCTGGGCAAAGGGTTGTTCAACTCCTTGATGCCATCCCACTCATGACCTGTGGTTTCAATTCCGGAGAGCTGATCGATGTCTTTTTCGGCCATGCTCAGTCCTCCTTAAGCGGAATGCTGGCGGCATCCTCGTAGCGCTTGCGGCTGCCTGGCCGGAACGCAAAGAGAACGACTGCGATGAACAGGAGAACCAAGTAGAGTAGCCCCCAACTGTCAGCCATCTGGCGCAAAAACTCGTAGTCCATGATCGCGGTCCTTCAGCGTAGGTTCTCGTTGGCCCGGTAGAGCGAGAAGTCCACCAGGGTTCCAAGCATCTGGAGATAGGCGACCAGAGCATCCATCTCGGTCAGCGTTTTCGGGTCACCATCGAAGTTCGAGACCTGGGCCTTGGGGTAACGCATTGTCACGTCTTCTGCGCCGTCACTGTCCGGGTCGGACTGGGAAATCAGATCTGTCCTGGCATTGGCGATCATTTCATCCGTATAGGGAACGCCAACCGCCCGGTTCGCTAGCATGTGCGCGGCAATATCGTCCGTCCTCAGTTCTGTTCGCAGCAGGAAGCTGTACTTCGGCATGACGCTTTCCGGGACCACCGACTGAGGATCAACGAGATGCTGCACATGCCAGTCATCCGAATAACGCCCGCCGACGCGCGCAAGGTCCGGCCCCGTCCGCTTGGACCCCCACTGAAACGGATGGTCGTACATGCTTTCGGCGGCCAGAGAGTAGTGGCCGTAGCGTTCAACTTCATCGCGGAAGGGGCGGATCATCTGGGAGTGGCAGGTGTAGCAGCCTTCGCGGATATAGATGTTGCGTCCCTTGAGCTCGAGCGGTGAGTAGGGCCTGACTCCCTCCACCTTCTCGATGGTGTTCTGGAGATAGAAGAGCGGCGCAATTTCCACAATGCCGCCGATCGAGACGACGATCAGGCTGAGGACCAGCAGCAAGATGGCGTTGGTTTCAATCTTGGAATGATCGAACTTGAACATGTGCCTACAGGTCCTCTGATTAAGCAGCGGCCAGAACAGGAGCGCCCATGGGCGCTTCGTCCCGCTGCCGTCCGTTGATGGTGCAGTAGATGTTCCAGGCCATCACGAGGGCACCGGCGAGGTACAGGGCACCGCCAAAGGCCCTGATGACGTAGAAGGGATGCATGGCCGCCACGCTCTCCGCAAAGCTGTAGACGAGGAAACCCTGGTCATCGTACTCGCGCCACATCAGGCCCTGCATGATGCCTGAGACCCACATCGCCGCCGCGTAGACAACGATGCCGAGGGTAGCCAGCCAGAAGTGCCAGTTGATCAGGCGCAGGCTATAGAGCCGCTCGCGCCCCCAGAGTTTCGGCACCAGGAAGTATATTGCGCCGAAGGAGATCATGCCGACCCAGCCCAGGGCACCCGAATGCACGTGGCCGATGGTCCAGTCCGTGTAGTGGCTGAGCGAGTTGACCGCCTTGATGGACATCATCGGCCCTTCGAAGGTGGACATACCGTAAAAGGCGACCGCCAGAACCATCATGCGGATGATGGGATCGGTCCGCATCTTGTCCCAGGCGCCAGACAGCGTCATCAGGCCGTTGATCATGCCACCCCACGACGGCATCCACAGCATGATGGAGAAGACCATTCCCAGAGTCTGCGCCCAGTCAGGCAGAGCCGTGTAATGCAGATGGTGTGGGCCGGCCCAGATGTAGAGAAAGATCAGCGACCAGAAGTGGACGATGGAGAGCCGGTAGGAATAGACCGGACGCTGAGCCTGCTTGGGCATGAAGTAGTACATCATGCCGAGGAAGCCGGCGGTCAGGAAAAAGCCCACCGCGTTGTGGCCGTACCACCACTGGGTCAGGGCATCCTGCACGCCCGCAAAGATCGGATAGCTCTTGGAGCCGAAAACCGAAATCGGCATCGCCAGATTGTTGACGATGTGCAGCATCGCGATGGTGACGATAAAGGCGAGATAGAACCAGTTCGCCACGTAGATGTGCGGTTCCTTGCGCTTGATCAGCGTTCCGAGGAACACCAGGAGATAGACGACCCACACGATGGTCAGCCACAGGTCCACATACCATTCCGGCTCAGCATACTCCTTCGACTGCGTGACCCCCATCAGGTAGCCTGTGGCCGCCAGTACGATGAAAAGCTGATACCCCCAGAACACAAACCAGGCCGCGTTACCCAGCGCGAGGCGGGCCTGGCAGGTCCTCTGCACGACGTAGAAACTCGTACAGATCAGCGCGTTTCCGCCGAAGGCAAACACCACGGCCGACGTGTGCAGGGGTCTCAGCCGGCCGAACGACGTGAAAGACAGGTCAAGGTTCAACACCGGGAAAGCCAGCTGCAAGGCGATAACCAACCCCACCAGGAACCCGGCGATGCCCCAGAACAGGGTTGCGACCGCGCCGTAGCGTATTACGCCGTCCAGGTATTTTTCATCCCGCGCCGGCGGAGCGTTGGCAGCCCGCGCGACCGCGACAATTGCTATGATGCACGCCAACACTGTCACCCAGGAGTGGGCCGCGAACAACGAGTCATGGGCTTTGGCCGCACCCAGAAGTGCCATCAGTCCGGCCAGCGCCAGCATGCCGATGGAGATCAGTGTCGTCGACATTGATGTTCCCTCTTCGCTCCGGCCAGAGCGGACCAGCCGGTTTTCAATCCATTCGTAGATATGGAGGGATCGTGCGAACCAGACCTTGATCTAGATCAACGGGAGCGCTTCGACTTTGGACGAACCGTCAAACAATACCCTTCTCCCGATAGGGTTTTCCTGCGGGGATCCGGTCATAACCAAAGGCGCTCAAATCCAGGGTCTCGTAGCCGCCATCGAGGATCAGTTCCGCGATAGCGCGGCCGCTGGCAGGGGCATGCATGATGCCGTGGCCGGAAAAGCCGCAGGCCATGTACACGTTGCTGGCTCCCCCGGCCCAGCGCCCCAGAATGGCATTCAGGTCAAAGGAATTCCGCGCGTAGTGGCCTACCCAGGTGCGCTGAAGCTTCAATGAGGCCAGAGCCGGTACCCGGTGCGCGACAAGTGGCCAGACCTCGTCTTCAAACCGGGTGGGCTGCGGATCAAGCTGGAACCCGGCCGGCTGGGCCCAGTCCGGCAGGCCGCCCGCATATCCCTGTCCTTCCGGGCCAAACGCGAGATGAGTTTCCGCCTTGATGAAAGGGAGAGGCTCGATCTCGGCGTTGGTCACCCAATAGTGGCTTTCCCGGCACATCGGTTCGACCGGCAAGTCAAGCCCGATCATTGCGCCGATCTCCGCTGACCATGCACCTGCTGAAAGCACAAAGAGGTCAGCAGCTAAGGTTTGACCGCTCTTCAGCGTGGCCCTCCGGGCCAGACCATCGGACTGGCTCCAGTTGACAACCCGGTCTTTCAGATAACTCACTCCAAGCGAACGCGCCTTGTTTCTAAAGCCCATTAGTGCTGCATGGGGATTGATCCAGGCGTCATCGGGTGAATGGACCGCCAATGCCACGTCATCGGTGTTCAGAGAGGGAAAGCGCTGTTTCAGTTCACCCCTTTCCAGAAGATCCACGCGCGCACGCATCTCGGATTGCAGCTTGTGGTTCTGCTCCATGAGCGCATGATCGCCATCATCAGAGATGAAGAGATAACCGCGCCGCCGAAAACCGATATCAGCCAGGTCACCATCAACACCCATTGTGCGGTGGAAATCTGAAAAGAACTCCAGTCCGAACTGGGCCATCTCGATATTTTCAGGCAGGCTGAAAAGCTGCCGGATCCCGCCGTTCGCCGCCGGCGTCGCTGCAAACTCGTAGGTTGGATCCGGTTCAACCACCGCGATGGTGCCTGCCCTGCCCGTCGCAGCCAGGAAGTAGGCAATCGCGGACCCCACGATACCTCCACCAAGTATGGCGATGTCGGCTCGTTCCATAGCCTACAGTTCCGGAATCTTTGGCGTCACAGCAACGGTCGATGACTGCCGAACAAGCGCTTCTCGCCGGGCGATATAGACGCTTGCCGCGAAGATGATCGCAGCCCCGACCCAGGTCCAGCCGTCAATAACTTCTCCGAACGCCATGTAGCCGAAGAAAACGGCGAAGGGCAGCCTCGCGAAGTCCACACCCATGACGATCGAAGCTTCCGTTGCGGCAAACGCCCGCGCCATGGTCACATGCCCCAGCACCGCGACGGGGCCGAACAGGATAAGGAACGGCCAGACATCGGGCCTCGGCCATTCCCATACATAAAGCGCTGGAAGCAGCGTCAGCGGGGTCATCATCAAGGTGGTGATAAAGACGACCTTGTCCGGATCGTCCGTATTCGTCAGCCGCTTGATGAAGCAGGTCGACAGCCCCATCACAATTGCGGAGAAGACAATGATCCAGACGCCCAGAGACATGTCAACTATCCCGGGACGGAGGATCACCAGTGCACCTCCAAAGCCGATCAGCGTAGCCAGCCAACGCCGCATGCGCACAACTTCACCCAACAGAAGCGCTGCGAAGACGGTCGCAAAGAGAGGCGCAAGGAAGCTGATTGCCGTGACCTCGCCGACCGGCACCATCGACAGTCCGATGAACCAGGTCGTCATGGCCGTCAGCCCGATCGCCACGCGAACGCTATAGAGTTTCCATTTGTCGGTCTGGACCATTTCGCTGCCTCGCCAGGCCAGCAGCGGGAGCATGGTGATGAGTGCGAATACCACCCGGAGAAACACCACCTGCATGGGCGGCACACCGTTGGTTGTCGTGTAGCGGCCAAGCGCGGCCACGCCTGCGATGAGGGCGCAGGAGATCACCATCCAGATGACACCGGCAACCGGATCGTTTCTGCGTGAGACTTTGGTCGAGGACATGCGGGCTGATGTTTAGCACGCGCCACGTATCCCGGCACAAGAGCCAATCCCGCCAACGGGCAGCTTGCACCTGCCAGACCGCCCCGCTAGCATGAGGGCAATCCGATACTCATGCTAGCCAGGGTAAGTCAGTGGAGGAGGAAAACACATGACCCCATCGAAGCTTCTGATGACCGCCGCCGTCGGCGCGATGCTCCTGTTCAGCCAAGGCGACGCAATGGCCGGCAAGGCTGACGACACGCTCAACTGGGCCACCACGCGCGAAATCGCCGTCATCGATCCCTATTACAACAACACGCGTGAACTCGTTGTCATGGGCCATATGGGCTGGGACGGACTGGTGTTCCGCGACATCGACACAGGCGAATTCAAGCCGCTTCTCGCCACGAGCTGGAAATGGGAAAACGATACCACGCTCGATCTGGAGCTTCGGGACGATGTCAAGTTCCACGACGGCTCGACTTTTGACGCTGACGATGTAGTCTACACGCTCAATCACGTGTCCAACAAGGACAACGGGGTGCTGACTTACCGCAACGTGAGCTGGATCAAGAACGCTGAGAAGCTTGGTGACCACAAGGTTCGCATCAACCTGCACAAACCGTTCCCGCCGGCGCTCGCCTACCTGTCGAACGCCGTCTTCATTATGCCGGCCGGCCACTACGACAGCGCGCCAACGAAGGCCGATGGCAAGAGTGACTATGGCGCGGTGAAGCCCGTCGGCACCGGCCCTTACATGGCGACCGAATCCAAGGCCGGTGAGTTCGTGCTGATGGAGAAAAATGCCAGCTACATGGCGAACAGCCCCAAGGGCGTCCCACAGATCGGCAAGATGCGCTTCCGCACCATCGCCGAACGCAACACCCAGATCGCCGAACTCCTGACCGGTGGTCTCGATTGGATCTGGGACGTGCCGAAGGACCAGGCTGAACGCATGAATGGGCGGCCCGGCGTCACCATCGAGAATGCAAAGACCTTCCGCATCTCCTACATGGCTTTCGACGTTGATGGGGACAGCGGCACTGATGTTTTCACGAAGAAGAAAGTCCGCCAGGCCGTGGCGCATGCCATCAACCGCCAGGCTATTGCCGAAAACCTGGTCGGGCCGGCGTCCGTCGTGATCCACTCGGCCTGCCATCCGGACCAGTTCGGCTGCACACAGGACGTTCCGAAGTGGGACTACGATCCTGAAAAAGCCAAGGCTCTTCTGAAGGAAGCCGGCTACGAAAACGGGTTCGAGTTCGACATCTACGGCTACCGTCAGCGCGAATACACTGAAGCTGTAATTGGTGATCTCGCCAAGGTCGGCATCAAGGCCAAGCTCAACTGGCTGCAGTACCGGGCGCTGCGCGACATCGTTCGCAAGGGCGAAACGCCGATCAACCACATGACTTGGGGCTCCTACTCGATCCCGGACGTTTCGGCCATCGTGAGCCATTTCTTCAAGCACGGTCCCGACGATCCGGCCAAGGACGATGCCACGAAGGCCATGCTTGATGTGGCCGACAACAACATCGATCCCGATGTGCGCAAGGCGAAGTACAAGGAAGCCTTCTCGCGAATCTCCGGGGAGCTCTATTGGCTGCCGATGTTCACCTACGCAAAGTACTACGCCTACTCGAAGGACCTCGATTTCAAGGCGACGCCTGACGAGATCCCGCGCTTCTATACGGCGAAGTGGAAGTAAATCCTGACCTGCCGGGCCGGCCATCCCAGCCGGCCCGTGCACCAATCCCGGCGGGCGGCGGATGCTGATCTATGCAGTCAAGCGGTTGGGCGTGGCTATCCTGGTCGCGCTGACCGTTTCAATTCTTTCGTTCTCGATGCTTTACCTCTCAGGCGATCCGGCGATTGCGCTCGCGGGCGAGGGCTCGACCCAGGAGGATATCGAGAACGTACGCAGAGTTTATGGTTTCGACCGTCCAATATACGTTCAGTACGCAGATTGGCTATGGCGGGCGCTCCAGGGAGATCTCGGTCACTCCAACTATCTGAAGTCCGACGTGGCAAGTGTTATTTTCGAGCGACTTCCTACGACCATGCTGCTGGGGGCTTGCGCTCTGTCTTTCGCACTTCTCCTGTCAGTTCCTCTTGGCGTCCTGGCGGCGATCCGCCCCAACAGCCTGATCGATCGCTTCGCTCTGTCTCTGGCGGTGGTTGGACAAGCAATGCCCAGCTTCTGGTTTGCTCTAACACTGATGCTGTGGTTCGCAATCACATGGCGGGTGCTTCCGGTGTCAGGCACGGAAACGTGGGCGCACTTTGTTATGCCGTCGATCGCGCTCGGCTACTACGTGACACCGGCGGTCATGCGTCTGACGCGCGCCGGCATGCTCGAAGTTCTGTCGACGGATTATATCCGGACGGCGCGGGCCAAGGGCCTGAGGCCCATGACCGTTCTGTTCAAACACGCCCTGCGGAATGCCATCATACCTGTCGTCTCTCTGGCGGCCGTGCAATTTGGCTTCATGCTCGGCGGCTCGATCGTCATCGAGACAATCTTTGTCGTAAACGGCCTTGGGTTCCTCGCCTGGGAGTCGCTGCTCAGGGCGGATCTGCCGATGATGCAGGCCATCGTTCTCGTGCTGGCCATCTTCTACATCTGCCTGACCTTCTTCGCAGACATGCTCAATGCCTTTCTAGACCCGCGCATAAGGGTGACGTGAGATGACCGATACCGTCAGCACTGGCCCCGTCACCACGGCAGCCCAGGAAGCGTTGGAGCCATCGCCCAGCGCCTTGCTGCGCAAACGTATCTTCGGGCATGCAGGCTTCATGATCGGCGCGGTGGTGCTTGGGATCATTTTCTTCATGGCGATTTTTGCGCCTTTCATCTCGCCCGGAGACCCCTACGATCAGGTGCTCTCGCGCAAGCTTATCCCGCCGATCTGGCATGACAGCGCGAAAGCCACCTGGGAACATCCCCTGGGTACTGACCAGCTCGGCCGGGATTACATGACGCGCCTGTTCTACGGTGCGCGCATTTCGCTGCTCATAGGCTTTGCTGCCATGCTAATCTCCGGGATCATCGGAACAACGCTGGGCGTCATTGCCGGCTATTTCGGCGGGCGCGTCGATATGGTGGTGAACTTCATCATCACCACGCGGCTATCCATGCCCGTCGTACTGGTGGCCCTGGCGGTGGTCAGCCTCATTGGGTCATCCCTTACGGTGGTCATATGGGTTCTTGGTCTCCTCATATGGGACCGCTTCGCGGTCGTCATGCGGAGCGCGACTCAACAGGTTCGCAACCTCGATTTCGTCACCGCGGCGCAAGCGCTGGGCTGTTCGACGCCCCGCATCCTGCTGACGGAGGTCATGCCGAATATCATGAACTCGCTGATCGTGATCGCCACAATCGAGATGGCTCACGCCATACTGCTCGAAGCTGCGCTTTCCTTTCTGGGACTTGGCGTACAGCCGCCCGCACCGAGCTGGGGCCTGATGGTCGCCGAAGCCAAGGGGATGATGTTCTTCGATTCCTGGCTTATCGCCATTCCCGGCGCGGCCCTCTTCGCTCTTGTCCTCTCCATCAATCTCCTTGGCGATGGCCTGCGCGATGTCACCGCGCCAGAGAACCGGAATTGAGGAAGGTGCATGTACCTGGTCACTTGCTCGAAACCTCATCCAGAGGAGCTCCGTCAGGCCCGTCTCAGAGGATGTGTCGTGTTCGCCCGTGTTCGCATTCATGCTTCGAGCCGCCACTGCGCAGCTCCTCTGCATGAGCGCGCAAGCGTGAGGGGGACACAGAGATGACGGAACGCATCCTCGAGGTTGAAAAACTCTCCATCACGATTCCCGTTCCTTCTGGCCTGCTGCATCCTGTTCAAGGGATTTCGCTTCACGTGGACCGGGGCGAGACGCTCTGCATCGTCGGCGAGTCCGGTTGCGGGAAATCGCTGACATCTCTCGCCATCATGGACCTCCTGCCCAAGAAAGCGGCGCGCGAGGCAGACCGCCTTGATCTTGCAGGAGAAGATCTGCGTAACGCATCCGAGCGCGCCATGTCCGACATCCGTGGCAACCGGATGAGCATGATATTCCAGGAACCGATGACTTCGCTCAATCCGGCATACACGATTGGCAACCAGCTGATGGAAGCCCTGCAGCGCCATAAGAAGGTGTCAGACGCTGAGGCTCGCGACCGGGCCGTCTATCTTCTTGAAAAAGTCGGCATCACAGCCGCCGCGAGCCGGCTCGGCCAATATCCACATCAGCTTTCCGGCGGTCTGCGCCAGCGCGTGATGATCGCAATGGCCCTGATGTGCGGTCCAGACCTGATCATTGCGGATGAGCCTACCACAGCCCTGGATGTTACCATCCAGGCGCAGATCCTGCACTTGCTCGCCGAGCTGCAGAACGAGTTCGACATGGGGCTGATCCTCATCACGCACGATCTGGGTGTCGTGGCGCGCATCGCCGACCGGGTCTCGGTAATGTATGCCGGCCAGATCGTGGAAAGCGGCACGGCGGATCAGATTTTCACCTCACCTGCTCACCCCTATACCCGCGGCCTCATCGAGTGCATTCCCATCCCCGGCAAGACCAGACCCGGTGAACGGCTCGGCGCCATCCCGGGAATCGTGCCCAACCTGATCGGTGAGATCCCCGGCTGTCACTTTGCCAGCCGCTGCCCGCTGACCAGCTCAGACTGCAGCCATGGAAACATTACCATGCGACCTGCTGCTGCGGATGGCCATGAATACCGCTGTATGCTGGACCTGAAGAAGACGGCGGCAACAACCTTCATGGGGGCGGCATGAGCGAGCAGGTTCTCGAGGCCAGGGATGTCAGGAGGACATTCATGGTTTCCGCAGGTTTCATGCGGCCCAAGCGCCCGCTCCATGCCGTAAACGGTGTAAACCTGACACTGGAGCAGGGCGAGGTGTTGGCTCTGGTCGGCGAATCCGGATGCGGCAAGACCACACTGGCCAAGATGCTTCTGGGACTTCTGCCTCCGACGTCCGGTTCTCTTCTCATAGGCGGCGAACCGGTCGAACAGCTCGACCGGATGAGCATTGCCCGGATGGTGCAGCCCATTTTCCAGGATCCCTACTCTTCGCTCAATCCCCGCAAGTCGATCGGCAGCATCATCACATTGCCTCTGCGGGTTCAGGGAGATCCTGAACCGGACACCTGGAAACGCCGGGCGGAAGAAATCATGGAACTCGTCGGCCTGCCCCGGCGGGTTTACAACAACTATCCCAACCAGCTTTCAGGCGGCCAGCGGCAACGCGTTGCAATCGCCCGGGCGTTGATCAACAGGCCGCGAGTCGTCGTCTGCGACGAGCCGACGTCAGCCCTCGACGTCTCGGTGCAGTCGCAAATTCTCAATCTGCTTCAGGATCTGCGTGCCGAACTCGGGCTCACCTACCTCATCATCAGCCACAACCTGGCCGTGGTGGAGCACATGGCGACCCGGCTGGCCGTCATGTATCTGGGCCGGATTGTCGAACAGGGTGACGCCGGCTCCGTTTTCGCCAAGCCGAGCCATCCCTATACGACAGCATTGCTGGAGTCCGTGCTGACGCCTGAGCCCACCCTGGGTGTCCCGGACACGCATCTCGGTGCCGCCTATCCCAACCCCCTGGACATGCCCACCGGCTGCACGTTTCATCCTCGCTGCATCAGAAGACTGCCACATTGCAGTTCAGCCGTTCCGGTGCCACTCCCCCAGCCGGACGGCCACGTGGAGTGCCATCTCTACGATCAGACCCAAGGAAATCAGGCCTCATGACGTCCGGCAGCCGCGATGGCGCTATTGCTCGCGCACTTGAATACTTCGACAACGGGACCTTTGAGAAGGAGCTTGCCCGGCGCGTCGGTTATCGGACGGAAAGCCAGAAACCGGACAGTCTCCCCGAGCTACACAGGTATCTGGACGAGGATATCATCCCCGCCTTTGAGGACATGGGCTTTGACTGCCGCAAATTCGACAATCCGTTGGGGCGAGGAGGCCCATTCCTGCTGGCCGAACTCATTGAAGATGAGGATCTCCCGACCATACTAGGCTACGGCCACGGCGACGTGATCATAGGCCTGGAAGAACGTTGGACCAAAGGAAACGGAGCTTGGGCGACAGCGCGCGATGGCGACCGGCTCTACGGCCGGGGTACTGCAGACAACAAGGGGCAACACACCATCAATATGGCGGCAACCCGTTGCGTTCTGGCCGAACGCGGCAGGCTCGGGTTCAACGCCAAATTTCTCATTGAGATGGGTGAAGAAAACGGATCATTGGGCCTGCGCGAAGTGCTTGGGCAGAACCGCGACGCCTTTTCCGCCGACGTTTTCATTGGGTCCGATGGCCCCAGAGTGAGTCCATCCAAGCCAACCCTCACCCTTGGCGCCCGGGGCGCGGAGAACTTTGATCTTGTTGTGCACCTGCGCGAAGGCGGCCACCATTCCGGAAACTGGGGCGGCCTTATCGCGGACCCCGCCACGATTCTCGCCCATGCGATCGCCTCAATCGTCGGCCCGACCGGGCAGATAAAGATCGCGGACTGGCTGCCGCCTCCGCGGCCCAAGGCTATCGTAGATGCGCTCAAAGGACTGGAGATCGAGGCGGGACCCGACGCGCCGGAAATCGATGCGGACTGGGGCGAGCCTGACATGACGCCTGCAGAGAAGGTTTACAGCTGGAACAGTTTTGCGGTCCTGGCAATGAAGTCCGGCAATCCCGACAGCCCGGTCAACGCCATCTCGCCCTGGGCCAAAGCACATTGTCAACTGCGCTATTTCGCCGGGACAGATGCCGACAACATTCTGCCGGCCCTTCGAAAACACCTCGACGAGCACGGCTTTTCCATGGTCGAGATCGGCCGGCCGCCACCTGAGAATGCGGCCGGGTTTGGCGCATCGCGTACGGAGCCGGACCATCCCTGGGTCCAGAGCGTGCGCAGCTCAATGGAGCGGACCCTAGGCGCACCTCCGGCCGTGATTCCCAGCATGGGCGGCTCCATATGCAACGACCTCTTCACCGATCTGCTCGGCCTTCCCGCGATCTGGATTCCCCACTCCTATGCCGCGTGTTCCCAGCATGCGCCGGACGAACATATCCTCATGTCGGTCACACGCACCGCTCTGCCGATCATGGCCGGCCTTTACTGGGACATCGGCGCCGGCGATCACCCGAGACACAACGCATCTTAAGTGACCGGACCCCGATCAGTTGGTCGTATAGGACCCGCCAATCGAGCCTCCGCGCGAGCGGGCAAGGCCACCTCCACCTGAATAGGTTCTTCGCGGCCGGCTGCGCAAGACAAGTTCGTTGCCCGAAAGGTTGCAGTCATCGTTCCGGTCGAGACGATCGAAGGCCTGCCGGCCGAACGTCGCAAGCTCGGTCCGGGTGTAGATCCGGTCTCCGTTGGTATCCACCGAGCCAAGAGGCATACCGGCAAAGAGGCCGGTGCTAGAGATGAACTGGTTGTATTCGAGTTCGCTGAAGCTGCCATCCCGATCGGCATCGTAGCGGGGATAGGCTGTTTCCACCCATGAGGCCCATTCCTGACACGCAACTTCGCCGTTTGCGTTGAGATCCGCCTGGATCACCGGGTTCTGCCTTGCTTCGCCGACGCCGCCAAAACCTACCGTGCGCGCGCAGGCGGCAAGACCCAGCGCAAACGAGATCAGCAGAACATGATGAACCTTCAATGGCGATACCCTCACTGGCAACTCCTTTCCCAAAACAGACCTTCTCCTCCGATAATGAGTGCAGCCTCCGCAGGCCATTCACGAACGGGCACGGGCGGACACGATCAGATGAGAGGGCCGTGTTCAGTTTTCAGGCCGCGTTTTGCCACCTACAGGAAAAGTCCCTGCCCGCCGCGCTGGCCATCCGCTACAAGTGAGACATCCTGAGGGGTGTGCAATGAGCGAAGCATGTGACCTGAGCGCTGTCGAAGCGCGGCGCAGGATAGAGGCCCGGCAGCTCTCGCCGGTCGAGCTTCTAGACAGCTGTCTTGACCGCATTGAAGTGGTGGATGGCGCCCTGAACGCTGTCGTTACCATGGACGCTGAAGCGGCCCGCGAAAAGGCGAGGTTCGACGAAGCCGCCGTCATGGTCGGCGAGGATCTGCCATTGCTGCATGGCCTGCCCGTCGGCATCAAGGATCTCAACCCGGTCAAGGGTATGCGAACGACGTTCGGGTCCCTGCTCTACGAACACCACGTGCCGGAGGCAGACGACACTATGGTCGCTGCCTTGAGAGCGGCAGGAGCGAACATCTTCTGCAAGACAAACACACCGGAGTTCGGCGCCGGCGCCAACACGAAGAACCGCGTTTACGGCGCAACCGGAAACCCTTTTGATCCCGCACTGACCTGCGCCGGATCTTCCGGCGGGGCGGGCGCGGCGCTGGCGGCAGGCATGATGCCTTTGGCCACCGGCTCCGATTATGGTGGTAGTCTAAGAACCCCCGCCGGATTCTGTGGAGTGGCCGGCTATCGTCCATCGCCTGGCATCGTCCCTGCTGTGGGTAGACCGGTCAGCCTCAATCCGTTTTCAGTCGTCGGCCCCATGGGCAGGAGCGTCGCAGATGCCCACCTCCTGCTCCGCGCCCAGATCGGTCTGGACAGTCGCGACCCATTCTCCAGCTCCAATGTTGCCCGTATCCCACATACGTTGCGCGGAGCAGACATTGGAAAGCTCCGCATGGCTTGGTCCGCAGATCTCGGTTGCGCACCGGTTGCCAGAAACATCAGAGAAACGTTCAAGTGCCGTCTGCAGACGATTTCATCTGCGTTTTCAGAGAGCTTCGAGCGCGCGCCGTTGATGGACGACGTGCATGAATGCTTCGAAATCATTCGGGGGGTCAACTTTGTGGCAGCCCACCGGGAGCGCTTGGAAAACCATCGTGCCCTGCTCGGGCCGAACGTCATCGACAACACAGAACGGGGCATGACGTATTCTCTGCCGGATGTCGCCTGGGCCCACACCGTCCAGACGAAGATATATGACGCATTCATCGGGTTCTTTCGCGAAGCTGACGTGTTGATCTGTCCGGCGGCGGCCGTTTCTCCATTTCCGCATAATGAACTTTCCGTTGCCGAGATTGATGGAGAACCCATGCCCACCTACATGCGCTGGCTTGCTATCACTTATGCACTGACCATGGCGCTGCCCGCCGCTTGCGTTATTCCATGCGGCGTGGACGACCGCGGCCTGCCTCTCGGCATCCAGGTCGTAGGACCGAATGGTTCCGACGCCCGGGTACTCGAAATCGCCCACAGTCTCGAGCAACATCTCAGACAGTCCCCCGACTGCACCCGCCCCGAACCTGACCTCTCCAAACTAATGGCTGCCCAATGACCGACACAGACCGCATGAAAAGCTGGCTGGCAGAGCGCGAAATGCAGATGGTCGCGCTTCTGGAGGAACTCGTAAACATCGACGGAGGCAGTTACGACAAGGCGGGCGTAGACCAAGTCGCGGACGCGTTGCGCAACTTCTTCCACGAGCGCGACATCGCCACCGAGACCATTCCCATTGAAACCCACGGTGATGCCCTTCGTGCGACAGTTCCGGCACCGGGCCAGGGCGGCAATCAACCCATTCTTCTAATGGGCCACAGAGACACGGTGTTCCCCAAGGGTGAGCCCGAACGACGGCCATTCAAAATCGAAAACGGGATTGCCTACGGACCCGGCGTCGCTGACATGAAAGCCGGTCTGGTCATGAACGCCTTCATTCTGGCCGCTTTTTCAGAGCTTGGAGGTGCTCCGGCGCCCCTTGTCGGCATGTTCACGGGGGATGAGGAAATCGGTTCACCGACTTCCAGACCGCACATTGAGAACGAGGCGCGCAATGCCCGCGCCGTATTCAACTCCGAACCCGGCCGGCCCACCGGTGGTATTGTCACAGGGCGCAAAGGCGGTATCTTCTTTGAGTGCGAAATCCACGGCAAGGCTGCCCATTCCGGCGCGAACTTCGAAGCCGGTGTGAGCGCCATTGAGGAACTTGCACGCAAGATACAAGCCTTCCATGGCCTCACCGATCTGGGGAAGGGGCAGACAGTAAATGTGGGGCTGATAAGCGGCGGCCAATCAGTCAACACCGTGGCGCCGCTGGCCACATGCGGCATTGATCTTCGATATGTGGAACCCGGCGACCGCGATCAGATCGTTGGCAAAGTCGTGGAGATCGGCGAAACCTGCACGGTGGCCGGCGCGACATCAAAGATTCGAATTACCGGCGAGTTCCGCCCGATGAGCCAATCTCCAGAAGCAAAGGCCCTGTTCGGCGACTATGTTGAAAATGCCAGCGAAGCGGGCCTGTCAATCACCGGAGAGTTCTCCGGGGGCTGTGCAGACTCCGGCTTCGCTGCAGATGTCGGCGCCCCGACCCTGTGCGGGGTTGGACCCGTGGGCGGCAATGCGCATACGCCCGAGGAATACCTTGAAATCGCGACAATGGTCCCCCGGGCCCAAGCCATTGCTCTGACAATCATGCGCATGTCAGGGTAGAGAGCCAATCCCACGTCGCCATTTGGCGAGATCGCTTAGCCAGCGAGCAGTTCAACCATCGCCGGTCTCGCTGACGCAAGCGGTCAACGTCAGGGCGAAAACTTGCGGCTCTTGATGTAGGCCACCAGCGCCTTTCGTTCCTCGAAGCTGTAGACGTCCCGCCACCCCGGCATTTTACGGAACCCCTTTGTGATGCGGCGGAAGACAAAACCGGGCTTGTACTTTCTCGGCTTCAGCTTGGGGGCCTTGCCGGGATAGGCCTTTGCACCGTGACAATGCCTGCACTGGTCTGCCCAGAGTTCCATACCCAAGGCCTGAGCCTTCTCATCGTTCAGATAAGCCTCGGTAAACTCAGGCTTAGGCTCAGGCGCTTCTTCCTCGTCGCTGGCCAGGGCACAGCCGGCAGGGATCATGGTTCCAAGAGCCACCAGGAAGATCAGACGGCGCATTCGCAAACCTTTGCTGAAATGGGGCCACCGGCGGGCGACGCCGGCGGCCCGGACTGTAGACGGGGCTATTGTGCTGGAGCTACCCTGTAGATGGTATCCAGAGACCCGTTCGGTCCAGTTGTGATGGACGTCAGGGCATAGACTTCGCCTGCGCTGTCCTGCGCGAAGGCCAGGATGTACGGCTTCTTACCATCCATGCCTTCCACTTCTGCGACTTCCATCGACCATTTGCCATCGTCACCCTTGGTGCCGATGAAGATCTGGCCGTCCATCGTGGCGAAAGACTTGCTCCAATCGCCAAAGATATATTTGCCCTTCCAGGCATCATGGCTGCCGTTGTAGACGTAGCCGCCGGTAATGGAGATCCCGAGGCAGCCGTCAGGCTTGGCGGTGCAGTTCTTGTACTCCAGGATCGGCATGATCAAACCGTCCTGCTTGCACGATTTGGGATGATTGTCCGGCTTGGTGTAATCGAAGCAGTGATTGCCTTCCATGACGCGCCAGCCGTAGTTGCCGCCCTTCACGATGACGTCGACTTCCTCGTAGCTGTTCTGCTGCACATCGGCACAGATCAGGTCGCCACCGGCAGTATCGAACGAGCAGCGCCATGGGTTGCGGAGGCCGGAGGCCCAGATTTCAGGCGCAACGTCGTCGTTTCCAACGAACGGGTTGTCGGACGGAACGGCGTAATTGTTGCCGTCCGCCGACTTGTTCACGTCAATGCGCAGGATCTTGCCGAGCTTGGTCGTCATGTCCTGGCCGTTCCCTTCCGTCACGTTGTGGCCGATGCCCCAGTCGTTGGCATAGCCGCCGTCACCGGTCGAGATGTAGAGCATGCCGTCCGGCCCAAAGCCGATCCAGTGGCCGTTATGGTTGAACTGTGGCCAGTCAAGGCGATGAATGATCCGGGCGGAGTTCGGATCCGCCGCATCCGGATCGTCCTTGGAAACCGTGTACTCGGCAACCGTGTTGGTGTGGCTCCACCAGAGCATCTTGCCGAGATCGGAATCGTAGTTCAGATGCGAGGAATAGGCGACATAGAATTTGCCGTTTTCCTTGAAGTTCGGATGGAACGCCAGGCCAAGCAAACCGCGCTCATCGAAATCCTGATGGAGATCGACAATCTCGTTGCGAATGTCGAGGAACGGTGTCGCCGACAGGTTTCCATCCTTGTCGATGATCCGTACACGACCGTTCTGCTCAATGACGAACTTCCTGTCGTCGCCGTCAGGCTGCACCATGGCAAGTGGGGTATTCACACCAGACACGACCGGCTCAAGCTTGACCTTCGCAGCCTGGGCAGACCCGGCAAAGGTCAACAGCCCTGCAGCCAGAATAGCCGCGGCGGAATTGTGTAAGAGTTTCATTGCTTCCTCCTCAATATCGGGTGGGCCGATTATTTTTTGTTTGGCGCTGCCAATCAAACTACCCCGGCGCAACATGTGCAACCGGAAAAGGCGCCGGAGTTCCACCCTTGCCGCATGCTGGGTACTCGCAAACGGCCCCCGGAGCCTGATCTATTGATTTGCCGGACGATTAACAGTTTCCGGGATCATTGAGCGGTGATCTTCTCAAACAATCTGATGCCGGTGGTAGTAGCTGAATACCGCATGCATACGAGCGGTCAGGCGCTGCGGAGTCGCGAATGACTATGAGGCGGCGGCCTTCCTCTTGGTGCAAGCGTAAAGGACCACAAGCAGAACGATCACCAGCATCATCATGCCCATGCCTTCGCGGGCGGTCTCGGTGTGCCACCAAACGTCCACACGCCACCATCCTGCTGATCTTGGCCAGAAGTACACAGTGCCCGCACATGCGGCAGCCAGATTCGCCCACAGAAGCACCCGGGCCGGTCCAGTATCGAGCAGATCTGTCCTGAAACAGGCCAGCCCCGTCCAGACCGCTCCCGTCCCGTACACCACCATCCAGAAAAATCCATCCGGGTCGTTGAACTGGACTCCGGCAAACAGCAGCATCAGGACACACAGAACACCAGTCACAATCCGCATCTCATCCTCCGGCGGTGACGTCAGTTGACTCAACCTCACCTCACCGTATCATAACCGCCGAGAGCGGAGAGCCAAGGTAGGATGGTGATGCGGACCGAAGTCGACCAAGCACAAGGCACGGGCACGCCAGAGCGTCAGACCACGATCTACACCCAATCCTTCGCTGTGCCCTTCAGCTACAACGTGGCGTTCACGCGGGATCTGTTCAGCCCGGACAATCCACTGCTTGCCGACACCCTCAGCCTGAGGGAGCAGGACAGGCAGCATCGCTGCCTGGTGTTCATCGATGACGGCGTGCAGAAGCACGACCCCGGCCTCGGCGACAGGATCAGCGCCTATGCCGAACACTTCGACGGCGTTATGCAACTGGTCGCGCCGCCCATGCCCATCGCCGGCGGGGAGAAGATCAAGTCGGAGCTGACCTACATCGAGGCGGCGCAGGATGCCATCCATGCCCATGGCATCGACCGCCACTCCTACGTGATCGCCATCGGCGGCGGCGCCGTGCTCGATGCTGTCGGGCTCGCGGCCGCCACTTGCCACCGGGGCGTACGCCATATCCGCGTGCCGACCACGGTGCTCTCCCAGAACGATTCCGGCGTCGGCGTGAAGAACGCGGTCAACCTGAAGGGCATCAAGAACTTCATCGGCACCTTCGCCCCGCCCTGGGCCGTGCTCAACGACTTCGACTTCCTGACGAAGCTGCCGCCGCGCGAGCGCATCGCCGGTATCGCTGAGGCGGTCAAGGTCGCATTGATCCGTGACCGGACATTCTTCGAGTGGCTCGAGGCCTACATGGACGACCTCGCCACCTTCGTGCCGGAAGCGGAGGAATACATGATCCGCCGCTGTGCCGAGCTGCACATGAAGCAGATCGCCAGGGGCGGCGATCCCTTCGAGATGGGTTCGGCCAGACCGCTCGACTTCGGACACTGGTCCGCCCACAAGCTCGAGGCATTGACCCGCCACCATGTCCGTCACGGCGAGGCGGTCGCAATCGGCATCGCCCTCGACACCCGCTACTCCGTTCTTAAGGGCTTGCTGCCCGAGGGAGCGGATGTGCGCATCGCCACCCTTCTCGAAGGCCTCGGCTTCCGCCTCTGGCACCCTGCCCTCACTAAACAGAACGCCGACGGCGCCCCCGCCATCATGGCGGGCCTGCGCGAGTTCCAGGAACATCTCGGCGGCGAGTTGACCATCACGCTCCTGTCGGACATCGGCGTGGGCGTCGAAGTGCACGAGATCGACCAGCCGGTGATGCTGCTGGCCGCGGAATGGCTCCGGGCGCGTGAGGGCGCCGAATGAAGCTCGACGGCGGCCTCGGCCACCTCACCTATTGCCTCAACATCCACCCCGCCCAGACCTGGGACGAGGTGAAGGCCGCCCTGAGCGGACCCGTCCGCGCGGTGAAGGACCAGGTCTCGCCCGATGCCCCTTTCGACGTTGGCCTGCGGCTCTCCGCCGAGGCCACCGACAGCCTGCAGAACCAGGCCGCCCGGGACGAACTTGCAGACATCTTCCGGGAGAACGACTTCCGCGCCCTCAGCATGAACGGCTTCCCCTATGGCCCCTTCCACGGCCAGACCGTGAAGGCGGAGGTTTACCAGCCGGACTGGCGCACGCGCGAGCGCGTCGACTACACCAATGCGCTCAGCGCCATCATGGTCGAGCTGGCGCAGCCCGGCGAGACGGTTAGCCTTAGTACGGTCCCCGGCACGTTCAAGCCCCTGGGCGCCGGCGCGGAAGCAGCGATGGCGGCCAACATGATCGAATGCGTCGCCGAATGCGTTCGCCTGAAGCAGGAGACCGACACGACCGTTGCGATCGCCATTGAGCCCGAACCCTATTGCTTTCTGGAAACGATCGCGGAGACGGTGGATTACTTCCGCGATCACCTCTTCAGTGACGGTGCCGTCGCGCAGCTGGCGGAACTGGGCGGTCTCAGCAAGGGCGAGGCCGCCGCAGCCCTGCCCGCCCATCTCGGCCTCTGCTACGATGTGTGTCATGCCGCGGTGGAGTACGAGGACCCTGCGGGCAGCATCGCCGATCTGCGCGGTGCGGGCATCCCGGTCCACAAGATCCAGCTCAGCGCGGCTCTGCGGGTGGCGGAAGTGACGCCCGATGCCCGAGAGGCGCTGAAGGCGTTCGATGAACCGACTTATCTCCACCAGGTGATCAGCCGCTCAGCGTCCGGCCTGCGCTATCTTCCAGACCTCCCCGAAGCCCTCGCCCGCGGCACGGATGCCGACGGCGAGGAGTGGCGCATCCATTTCCACGTGCCGATCTTCGTCGAGGAGATCGAACGGCTGGGCACCACGCAAGGCTTTCTGCGGGAGATCCTGCGGCTCCACAAGGAAGACCCGATCTCCGATCATCTGGAAGTTGAAACCTATACCTGGGACGTCTTGCCGCCGGACCTCACCGCCCTCTCCATGGAGGACGCCGTGGCGAGGGAGCTGAACTGGGTGATGGGGCAACTCGGATGAACCCGCTGCGCATGTGGCTGGTCCTTGGCCGGGTCTCCAACCTGCCGACGGTCTGGACGAACGCCCTTGCCGGCATCGTGCTGGCCGGCGGCATGCTCGGCGCCGAATACGCCATCGCCGGCATCGCCCTCAGCCTGTTCTACATCGGCGGCATGTTCCTGAACGATGCCTTCGATGCGCAGATCGATGCGAAGGAACGCTCCGCCCGGCCCATCCCCGCCGGCCACGTCTCGCGCCGGACGGTCTTTACCGCCGGCTATGGCATCATGATCCTCGCCGTGCTGCTGACGATCTGGCTTGGATCGAAGGCCTCGGTCGCAGGCATCGCCCTTGCCATCTCGATCTTCTTCTACAACTGGCTGCACAAGAAGACTTCGCTGAGCCCCGTCATCATGGGCGCCTGCCGCTTCTTCTCCTACGCCCTGGCCGCTTATGCCGTCGGATCGTTCAGCGGCGATGTCCTTTGGTGCGCGATCGGCATGTGGTTCTACATCATCGGCCTCACCTACGCCGCCAAGCAGGAAGCCTACGACCGCATAGACCGCGCCTGGCCCCTGGCGGTCCTGGCCATCCCCCTCCTCTACGCCGGCTACAGCGCCCTGGCATCGCCAGTCGCGCTTGCCCTCTTCGCCGTCTTCGCCACCTGGACCGCCTGGGCCTTCCATCTCCTCTTCCGGAGAAACCCCGGAGACGTCCCCCGCGCGGTGGTGAGCCTGATCGCCGGCATCTGCCTCTACGACGCGGTGCTCATCGCAGCGACGGGGAAGATGGAGCTGGCAATTCTGGCGGCTGTGGGCTTCGCCGCGACGCTGCTGCTCCAGCGCGTGGCGCCGGGGACGTGAGGGAGTGCAGGGCGCTCAGCCGAGGGCGATCGGAACGAATGTGACGCTGCATAGTAACACCGGTTTTAGATTATTGAACCAAAGCTTGCCATTCAACCCTGCGAAATTCTAACCAGAAGCCACATGAAAACAACAAAGATATTAATCTATTTATATACATAGAATACCTTAAAATTTGATAATTATATTATTTTATCTCATGGTTTTCT
>JBCCEL010000034.1:0-26865 GCA_039030315.1 Pseudomonadota bacterium | reverse complement strand
TGCAGAAGAAGCAGCAGAAGTGCGCAGACAAGGCTGAGCACACGCTCACTGCTGCGAAGCATCGAACCATTTTACGAAGCCGGCAATCTGAATGATGTTGACAGACGTGCCCTCGCCTGTCTCGACCGATGTCTCTACCTTATCCACGCCCGAGTGGCCCCCGCGCGTTCAGATGAGACTGTCCGTACCCCTCATACACATCCATAACAGGAACACCGCATACTTCCCTGAAACTCACAGTCAAGTTTGATACCGAAACGGGCGATTTGTACAGCCCCCTGCCGCCAATTATGTGGAAATCAAGGCATGAATTTCAGAGTGTGGCGAACCGGTATCATACGCATAATCCAGACGCTTCGGTCTAACTCACTGATACTGCGGCCATATTGAAATTTTCAGTTTTTGAGCAGCCATGAAGCTGTCATAAAACTGTCAAAATCGGTCAATTCGTGGCAAGCGTTGAAATCTGGAGATTGCCTGACTCCGGCATACCTAAAATGGGGTACAGCAGCTCGGTGATTCGCCTGAAGTCAGTGATATTGAGCCAATTCGTTGAGCGTATCCCCGATATCGGTGTTCAAAACAACATCTGCGTATCCGTCGAGAGGCGTGTCGTCCCGGTTGATAATCACCAGCTTTGCCCCGTTTTGCGCGGCCACCAGCGGAAAGCCCGCGGCGGGCTGCACAGAGAGCGATGAGCCAATCGAGAGAAACAGATCGCACTCCAGAGTCGCCGCCTCGGCTCTCATCATCTGATCCTGTGGCATCGCCTGGCCGAAGGAAATTGTTGCTGTCTTCACCAGCCCGCCGCAACTCGCGCATCGGGGGCATTCTCCGGAGTTCTCAAACTCCAGTGCGCACCAGTCAAGTTCGTGCCTTTGACCGCAATCCAGGCATTTGGCATAGGTGCCGTTGCCGTGCAGTTCGATGATGGCATCCGCGGGCAATCCTGAGTCCTGGTGCAGGTTGTCAATGTTCTGCGTGATGACATGAGATAGCTTACCGGCGGCATGAAGTTTCGCCAGGGCCGCATGTCCACTGCCCGGCTTTACTCCCAGATGCTCGTCGCGCAGCTTCAAAAAGCGCGACCATGCTTCACGCCTGGCGTCGGGGCTGGCGACAAATTCCCTGAAGTCTATGGGCCGGTTCTTCGTCCAGAAGCCACCTGGTGAACGGAAATCGGGGATGCCGCACTCGGTGGAGATTCCCGCGCCCGTGAAAGCCACTATGGTACGGGCGCTGGCGACCATTTCGCGAAAGGTTTCCACTGACGACATATTATCATTCCGCTGACTGACTGGGCCTTACGGTCTTTCCCGTGAAGCGGTACAAGGACAGTAACAGATCACATCCTGCATTCTGCATTGGCAAGAGGCCTCGAATGAAATTTCTCCACACAATGGTTCGGGTTCGCGATATCGACGAGTCGATTGACTTCTACTGCAACAAGCTCGGCATGGTTGAGAACCGGCGCATCGATGTGGAAGCTGGACGGTTCACACTCATCTTTCTCGCCGCGCCTGAGACCCCGGAGGCGGAAATCGAGCTGACCTACAACTGGGATCCGGAAGAGTACGGCGAAGGCCGCAACTTCGGCCATCTCGCCTTTTCGGTAGATAACATCTACGAGACCTGCCAGCATCTCATGGACAACGGAGTGACCATAAACCGGCCGCCCAGGGACGGACGGATGGCTTTCGTTCGCTCGCCCGACAATATCTCCATCGAGCTGCTACAGAAGGGAAACGCCCTGCCCAGTCAGGAGCCCTGGGCGTCCATGGAAAACACAGGGCACTGGTAGCAGACGCGCCCCGGGCCTCAGCCCTCCTTGTCCAGTTCCTGAAGCCACGACTTCACGACGGGGCCCCAGATCGGCAGGCCGGCATCGGAGGAAAGATCGTGCCCCTCTTTCCCGTAGGAACCGAAGAGTTTGAACCGCACCTTCCCGCCCCCCTTCCGGTAAGCCCGTTCCATGCGCCGCGCGAACTTGGGACCGACAAAGCTGTCGTTCTCGACATAAAGCCATAAGGTCGGCTGGCGAGCAGTCTTGCCAAAGACACCTGCAGCCTTCGCAACCTGCTTTGAACCGCAGACGCCGTTGGGGTGATTCCTGTTGCTGCCATGCACGCCGGAAAAATTTACATAGGCCTTGACCTCGGGAGGGTTCTTGCTTGACAGCGCAATCGTTCCCCAACCGCCGCCGGAGTGGCCGAACACGACAACCCCCGATGGCGAAACATAAGGCAGTTTCGTCAGACCGTTCACCGCAGCCGCAATGTCGAGGGCTGTTTGCCGCCCTGCCCTCTCGAACTGCTTGGCATTGCCGCAACGGCGGTTGGTCGCCCGTTCGGCAAACTTGCCTCCGGTTTCACCATACCCACGCCTAAGCGGGAATGCGACGACGTAGCCGAGATTGGTGAAGTACTCAGCGACAGGCCCGCAGGCTTCCGGCCGCATGGTCTTGCGCTCCCTGGCGATCGTCGTCATGCCGTGATTGATCACCATCAACGGACGCTGATCGTCACCTGTGGCCGGACGGCAGACCCGCACGGCCAATCCCCTCTTGTGCTCCTTCATGGGGAACCGGTGATATTCCTGCCGGAGCAATGGTTCAGCGCCCGGGCGGGCCACATAGGCTTTCGACCAAACGGCCTCGTCGAAGCCGGGGCCGAAGATGCCGTCGATCTTTCCTGTATAAAATCCGTCTCGTTTCAGCAGCCTCTGCAGTTCGCGCCGGAATCTAGTGGTCGTTTCGCCGGGAAAACCAATAAGCTCGCTCAAGACGTCCCGGTTACCATTGCGGATCGCACGGTAAATCCAGCGCGCGCCAGACTTGCTATCACGCTTGGCTCCCCTGCCCTGATCAAGAACAAAACCAAGGTTCCGCATCGCATACACGCTGCCCGCCTCGGCAGAAGCCTTGTACAGCCGATAGGCCCGCTTCTTGTTAACCTTTCGACCGCTGCCGTTTGCGTAGCAGACACCGAGATCATTCATGGCCTCGGCATGGTTTTGCTTCGCCGCCTTTTCGAGCCAGTCACACGCTTTCCTGGCATCCCGCTCTATTCCGGTTCCCTGGCTGAGCGCCCGCGCCAAACTCACAATTCCGTCAGGATTGCCGCCGTCGGCCGATTTCCGGAAGTACTTCACCGCGGTTTGCTCGTTTTTTTCGACACCACGGCCGTAGAGATACAGTTCTCCAAGGTTATGGCCGGCAAGCGCGTTGCCGAGAGACGAAGCCTTCTCGTAGAGTTCTGCGGCCTTCAGCCAGTTCTGCTTGCGGCCCTCTCCGTTCGCATAACAGACGCCCAGATTGTTAGTGGCCGTGGAATGGTTCTGGGCAGCAGCCAGCTCATACCAATTGCAGGCCGCGGCCTGATCCTTTTCGATGCCTTGGCCAATATCCAACCCGTAGGCCAGGCTGAAAATCGCACTGCTGTTTCCCTCCAAAGCGGCACGTTTGTATAGGGCGTAGGCCTTTGGAAAATCCTGTTTGACCCCAACGCCGTCGAGGTAGAGGTCGCCAAGGTTCTTCACAGCAAGGACGCTGCCGAGTTTCTCGGCCTTCCGGTACCAGCTCAGCGCCAGCTTGACGTTCGTTTTCCGGCCATCGCCGTGCTCATAGCAGGCTCCAAGATTGTTGGCGGCCGTAGCGTTTTCCAGCTTCGCGGCCTTCTCGTACCAGTTGCAGGCCGTATCGGAGTCCTTTTCAATGCCGTCACCGATGTCCAGACCGTAGGCATAGTTGAGCATGGCACTGGCGTTCCCGGCCTCGGCAGCCCGCTTGTACAGCGCATACGCCCGCGGCAGATCCTTTTCCACGCCGATCCCATCCAGATAGAGATCTGCAATGTTCTTTATTGCCAGGATGCTGCCGAGCTTCTCGGCCTTCCGGTACCAGGTGAGCGCCCGCTCTGGATCTTTCTGCCGACCCTCGCCATCCTCGTAACAGGCGGCGATATTGTTTGCGGCGGTCGCGTGCTCCTGGTTTGCCGCCTTCTCGTAGAGATCGCATGCGAGTGCGTCGTCAACTTCGACTCCCAGGCCAAAATCGAGCGCATAGGCATACTTGAAGATGCCGTAGGTATCGTTCGCCTCCGATGCGAGGCGATAGTACCGCGCCGCCTCCTTGAGGTCCTTCGGCACCCCGTCCCCGTCTTCATAGAGCCCGCCGAGGTTTCGCCAGCCAAGACCGTTCCCCAGTTCGCCGGCCTTCCGGTACCACCTGGCTGCCGTCTTGTAGTCCTGCAGCCGTCCTTCGCCGCGGGCAAAGCACACGCCAAGATTGTTGGCTGCCTGGCGATGGTTCCTGGCGGCGGCTTTCTCATACCAGTCGCAAGCCAGCTCCTGGTCCTCGGCAATGCCATCGCCGTTCGAGAGGATCAGCGCAAAGACATACATCGCCGCCGTGGATCCGGCAGCAGCCGCTTTGCGATAGAGGCTTATGCCTTCGTTCTTGTCTTGAGGAACGCCGTGCCCGTCAAAGTACATGTCGCCCAGGTTCTTCGTCCCCAGCGAGTTGCCTCTGGCATGGGCTTCCCGGTAAAGGGCCACCGCCCTTTCATAGTCGCGTTCGCGTCCCCGAGCATTCTGAAAACAGGTGCCAAGGTTGTTGAAGCCGATCGCATTGCCCAGCGTCGAGGCCAGTTCATACCAATCGCAGGCTTGTTTCAGCGTGTCGGGAGGCGCGCCGTCAACGTCAATAAGATATCCATAAGATACCATCCCGCGGGCGTTGCCGACTTCGGCCGACCTTCGCAGATACTGATGTGCCTTTTTCAGGTCTTTCTCGACGCCAAGGCCATCCTGATAGGCTTCGCCCAGGTTGCGCATTGCCAGGCCGACTCCCAGCCGGGCTGCGCGTTCATAAAATGAAACCGCCTTCCTGAGATCCTTCTGCCGGTCATAGCCGTTCCAGAAACAGGCCCCGACATTGTTGATGGCCATGCCATGGTCCAGTGCGGCTCCCTTCTCAAACCAGTTGCACGCCGCAACCTGATCTTTCTCCACACCCCAACCATTGAAATGGAAGAGGCCGATGGCAACGCTGGCACCAACATTGCCGGCCTCAAACGCCTCCCGATAAAGTGTCAGAGCCTTGCTCTGGTCCTTGGGAACGCCCAACCCGTCCTCATGGTGAACGGCCAGGCCGAAGATCGCGTGGGTATCGCCTCTTGCGCGCCACTGCACATAGGTCTCAAGAGCCTTCTCGAACCAGATCTCCGCCTGCTTCTCGTCGGCAGCCACCCCTCTGCCGTCTCTGTAGATCGTTCCAAGAACGCGCATGGCAAGGGGCAGACCGCCTTCAGCTGCCCTATGGTAGTTCTCATATGATCTGGCCAGATCCAGATCTGTGCCAGTTCCTTCCCGGTAGGCGGCTCCCAGCCGCAACAGCGCCCACGGATGGCCGCTTTCGGCGGCCTTCGAAATCAATTGAAAGGCCGCTTTCGGATCAGGCGTCTCGACGCCTCTTCCGGACTGGACCAGCCGGGCGAGCATGAGCATGCCGCCAATATCGGAGAGTTCGGCTGATCGGGTGCTGGCTTCCACCGCCTCTTTGTAGCGTTGCGCAGCGCTGTAAGAGCGGGCGAGGAGATAGTGGGTGAAGCCGTTGTCGGGTGCCGCCGTTACTGCGTCCAGACAAGCCTTGATTGCCAGTTCTGAATTTATCCTGCCGAAGCCCACGTCATGGCCGCTACTTGCAGGATGCCAGGCCATGCCCGCCTGCCGTTCGCACTCGTTGGCAGGGCCAGCAGCGGCATCCCCGTCGGCGCCCTGAACAGATCCCGCCGTGAGCAAGAGGCTGAGGCAGCAGGCCAGAATGCCCGTCAGCCCAAGGCTCGTTCCGCTCACACAGTATCGTTTCATGCGTCAGTCCCCGGTCCGATCCCTGCTCTGTAAACTAATGCCGCCAGCCCGGATACTCCCGGTCCACCAGCCGCATGTAGGCCGGCCATTCCGGCAACAGAACGTCAGCACCGGCCTTGGCGAGGCCGGACTCGAACTGTTCACGCGTGTGCTCCACGACCTCGGGTCTGGGGAGCTTGATGCGCCCGCCTGCTGCCGCCATGACTTTCAACTGAATCCCGGCGCAGTCCTCAAAGTGATAGAGCCGGGTGAACGCATGGGCGATGGTCGGCCCGCAGGTGACGATGCCGTGGTTGTAGAGAAGGAGAGTATGAGCCGTCGGACCAAGGTCCGCGATCAGCCGCTCACGCTCAGCCAGATCCAGGGCAATACCTTCAAACTCGTGGGTTGCGACGCGTTCGTGGAACATGCAGCCGGTCTGGGTCATGGGCACGAAACCCTCTTCCAGGCAGGCAATCGCTGTTGAGTTGGTCGAGTGGGTGTGCAGGACACAGTTGAGATCGTGTCTGGCTGAGTGGATCGCCGAATGGATAGTGTATCCCGCCTGGTTGACCGGGTAGGGATTGTCATCAAGCTTGTTGCCGTCGAGATCTATCTTGATCAGGTTGGACGGCGTTATCTCGTCATATGCATGACCGAACGGATTGATGAGGATCTCATCCGTTCCGGGGATCCGTGCGGTGATGTGGTTGTAGACCTGCGAAGTCCAGCCGTGGAAGTGGACGAGACGGTAGCAGGCGGCAAGATCGACCCGCGTGTCCCACTCCTCCTCGCTCATGCCATCAGGAACAACTGGATCACGGCCTGGCGCAAGTTCGGCAACCGACATGGGACATCCTCTCTGAAATCTACCGCAGTTTGGTGTCAGTCTCGCCTTTCAGGAACAGAGCGGTCAAGACCGCGGGGGATCTCTTTGGCCGCGTCGTAGAAGGGAAGACTCACCACTTTGCATTGGTGTGCCGAACCGTCCCGGCTCTGCAATGTCAACTCTCGTCCTATCCAGTCACCGGCGTCTGCGAAACAGACATATCCCACCCCCCTCCCCAGATAGGGGGACCAGGCACCTGCCGTCATCGTTCCGACAGTTTTGCCTCCCGCCAGAACATGTAATTCGGCAAAGGGGATCGCAGTGTCGCATTGCAAACCGAAGAGACGCTGCGATGTCGGGGCCGCGTCCAGCGCCTCACGCCCGATGAAACCCGGCTTGTCCAGCTCGACAAAGGCGCCCAGACCGGTCGCATATGGGGTCATGGACGAGTTCATGTCGGAGCCGTTATCGAGGATGCCGGCCTCGATTCTGCGAATACCCATGGATTCCAGGCTGGCAAAGCGAAGCCCCAGAGGTTCTCCCCGGGCGATGAGATGATCCCAAAGTGCAGCGCAATCGGTTTCGGCTCCTTGGGTATAGATTTCAAACCCCATCTCGCCGGTCCAGCCGGTGCGCGAGATCAACAGGTTCTGCCCGCCGATCGTCACAAACGCGGTGTGAAAGTACCCCATTTCCGGAGCTTCCCCGTCGACGACGGCCTGAAGCGCCTCCAGCGCCTTGGGTCCCTGCACCTGCAGCACCCAGGAGTTGGGATCGGCAATCTCAACATCGAGGCCATGCGCCTGGGCGCGCAGCCACAGGTCAAACTCGCCGTCGGCCTGGACATACCAGAACCGGTCCGGCCCGAGCCGCATGAGCACGCCGTCCATCAGAATGCCGCCGTCCGGCAGACAGGCAATCGCATAGCGGGCCCGGTTGGGCTTCAGGGTGCCGATTGTCCGCGTGAAGACCTTTTCCAGCAGAGCCACGCTGTCACGGCCCTTGATCTCGATGGGACGTTCCGGAACGTCGAACAGCGAAACCGACCGCCTCAGATGCCAGTAATCGTCTACGGGACTACCGCCCGCGCCGAGCGGATAAAAGCGGTGCGCGTAGACACCGAACACCGTATCCGCAGTCTCATACTTGTCGGCAAATGGCGACCGCTGAAACCGCTTGGCGCTGATCCGGACCGTTGGATGGGAAGACGCGTAGTTCTCGTCCGTCATGACGCTCAGACCGGCAGTTCGTCTTCGAGCGGGGCGAAATACGCATCCACGGCTTCACCGGAAACTTCCGCGAGAGTTTCCGGCCTCCACTGTGGCGAACCGTCCTTGTCGATGACCACGGCCCTGATCCCTTCGAAGAAATCGTGGCCATCATAGATCCGGTTGACCATTCGCCATTCGATCCGCATGCACTCCTCGAAGGGGGATTGGGCTCCGTCTCGGATTTGACGAAAAGCGATCTTCTGACTGGTCGGAGATTTCGTCCGCATGATGCCCAGCTGCTTCGTGGCCCAGTCCGATCCGTCCTGTTCCAGGCTTTGTTCAATCGCCTCAACGCTACCTGCTGCGAAATGCCGGTCGATCTGTGACCTGACTGCTGTGAGCGGACCGGGTTCGATCTCGGCTGAAAATCCCTTGAGGACCTCCTCAATGTCATCAGTCGATGTCAGCGCCTCTTCCAGAGCAGTAATCCGGCCGGACGGAACGTAGTGTGTTGCAAGCCCGGCGTGGAGTGCGTCGGCCGCCTTGAGACGGGCACCGGTGAGCGCCATATACATGCCGATTTCTCCGGGCGTCCGCGGCAGGAAGTAGGTGCCACCGACATCCGGGAAGAGGCCGATCCCGGTCTCCGGCATTGCGAAGGTGAGCTTTTCCGTCGCCACCCGGTGCGAGCCGTGGATGGAAACGCCTACCCCTCCACCCATGTCGATGCCGTTGATGAGCGCAATGTACGGCTTCGGGAAGCGCTTGATGAGCGTGTTGAGCTGATACTCTTCGCGGTAGAAATCCAGAAACGAGCGATTTCGGGACATGCCCCAGTCGTAGAGCGCACGGATATCGCCGCCGGCCGAGAACGCCTTGTCGCCGGCCGCCTTGATGATCACCTGGTGGATCCGGTCATCGTCAGCCCAGCGCTCAAGCAGAGGGTGCATCTCGCGAACCATGCTGAGCGTGACCGCATTCAACGCCTTCGGACGGTTGAGAGTGATGACACCTGCGCGGTTCTTCACTTCAAACAGGACTTCACGTTCACTCATGATCAGCTAACCTTTGAGCAGAGCGCGGGAGATGATCATCCGCATGATTTCGTTCGTGCCTTCCAGTATCTGATGCACCCTCAGATCGCGAAGATAGCGTTCGAGCGGATAGTCCCGGAGATAGCCATAGCCACCGTGCAGCTGCAGCGCCTGGTTGACAACATCGAAGCCCGTGTCTGTTGCCAGCCGCTTGGCCATGGCGGCATATCGGGTCGCGTCCGGATGCTTCTCGCTGACCATCTTGGCCGCCTTGTGGAGCAGAAGTCGCGCAGCTTCGAGCTCTGTTGCCATGTCGGCAATCCGGAACTGGAGCGCCTGAAACTCCGCGAGCGCTTTGCCGAACTGCTTTCGTTCCTGCATGTACTGAAGACATCGATCGAGGCTCGCCTGGGCTGCACCGACCGAACAGGCGGCAATGTTCAACCTGCCACCATCGAGGCCGGCCATTGCAATCTTGAACCCCTGCCCTTCCGCGCCGACGAGGTTCGCGGCCGGGATGCGGCAGTTCTCGAAGTTCACCATCGATGTGGGCTGCGAATGCCACCCCAGTTTCTTCTCCTGCGCACCGAACGACAGTCCCGGTGTCCCCTTTTCAACCACAACGCACGAGACCCCGGATGGTCCCTCCCCGCCCGTGCGCACCATGCAGACATAGACGTCCGAAGCGCCGCCACCGGAAATGAAGGCCTTGGAACCGTTGAGAACATAGTGATCGCCAACCCTGACGGCCCGGGTCTTGAGGGCGGCGGCGTCCGATCCGGACCCTGGTTCGGTCAGGCAGTAACTGGCCACCTTCTCCATGGTGCAAAGTTCAGGAAGAAACCGCAGCCTCAGATCGTCAGAACCGAATGCGTCAATCATCCACGCCGCCATGTTGTGGATCGAGATATAGGCCGAGGTGGAGGGACAACCTTTTGAAAGTTCTTCAAAGATGAGGGTTGCATCGAGCTTGGTCAGCGCCGAACCGCCGACGTCCTCCCGAACGTAGATGCCGCCGAAACCAAGCTCTGCCGCCTTGGCGAGTTCTGCGCGCGGGAACACATTCTCCTCATCCCAGGCCGCCGCATTCGGCACGAAGTGATCTTCGGTGAACTGGGCCGCCACATCCTTGAACGCGCGCTGCTCCTCCGTAAG
Source organism: Pseudomonadota bacterium (assembly GCA_039030315.1). Classification (GTDB taxonomy): domain Bacteria; phylum Pseudomonadota; class Alphaproteobacteria; order Rhizobiales; family CAJQND01; genus JAAEUE01. Next base: position 16,789 of record JBCCEL010000034.1, on the reverse strand, counting down.
TTCAAAATCCATTTTGGCGGCCTTTGGCGCTAGCCTGTTGAATCGATCCTGGGGTGATAAAAGGCGGCATGCGAAACGGTCAAGCACGGCTTTTGTTGGGGGCGGCTCTGCTCCTGTCCTCAGGCACCCTCGCCGAGCCTCAGGACGCTGTGCCTCTGCCTCGCGAGAAACCTGCAACGGCTCAGCCTCAGCCTGAAGACGACGCCGTCGCTGCAACTCCCGTCACCGGGCCGCCGACGACCGGAGGGCGCGCTTCGGGGGCTACGTTCTATGAAATGACCGGTCCTGTTACGGTGACATGGCCTGAGGCGGCCTCCCAACGCGCGCGGGCGGCCTGTGGAAGTCTGCTCGACGGACTTGCCATCAGCTTCAAAGCCGTCGATCCGATTGGAGGACCAGAAAGCTGCGGCGCCGCAGCCCCGGTTGAGGTTTCCTCCGTTCATGGCGTGACCATCAGTCCTCCAGCCACACTGACGTGCCCATTCGCAAACCGGCTGCATCACTGGGCCAAGGGGGCGCTGCAGCAAGCTGCAGCCGCAGCTCTGGATGACGAAGTCACCGCCCTGGTCAATGTGGCGTCCTACACCTGCCGGCTGACGCGTTCAGACATCTCGCGTGGTCTTTCCCAACACGCCTTCTCCAACGCGCTCGACATCTCCAAGTTCAAGCTCCGGAGGGGCGATCCGGTTTCAGTCACCGATGACTGGGGAAATTCTGAAGACCCCGACAACCTCGATGAACGGGCCAGGTTCCTGAGGTATGTGCATGAATCCGCATGCGAAGTCTTCTCAACCGTGCTCGGCCCGGACGCAAACGCGCACCACAAGGATCACTTCCACTTCGACAACCGGAAAAAAGGCTCAGGCTTTGTAACCTGCAAATAGCTCGTGTTTTCAGTCAGTTAGACGGACTTCTGCTCCGGCGATGGTGCTGGGCACCGGGACATCGGTTGCAGCATAGTTCGCATTTAGCACGAGATTCGGGCCCTCCAGCAACCAGAGACGCCGGACAACGATGGCCGTGTAAGCGGAAGCATCTGCAACACTGCCATTCGCATCGACCTTTAGAATGCTGTTCGGCAAATAGAAGGTGCCCAGAAGCTGGCGCGCATTGTTGCTGCGAATGCGATGGGTCCGCATCGAACCGAGAGCGGCGAGATCTCCCAGAGTTGAAAAGAGGCTCCTGAACGCACTGCCCGACAAGTTGGGATCGAGCTTTTCGTAGAACAGAAGACCAGCCATCGGGCCTTCCTTGGGCGCACCAAGATTAATTTCCGTATCGCGGTCAAAACTGAATATGGCTGCGTCTCCGGACATGTAGAAACTGACGTACTCGCCCGTAAGCGAGGCCTCGCCCTCGACGATAAACGGACCGTCCTTGATTACGTAGATGCCTGGCTGAAGGTCGACGCTCGCACTTCCGGAGATCCGGAGCCCGCCACAGTAGACGCCCGGCGTAAGGATCGTGTCCGTATCGACGACCGTATCGGTATCGGTGCAGGCGCCGACAGGAGGCGCCGGGCGCGAAGAAAGAGGGTCCGGAATCTGAGGGCAGTCAGTAACGGGCTCCGGCGTAAATGCGACTGTTCCACCGGCGAGCGTTCCTCCAGCAGCACAGATTAGATGAGCTGTCATCTCGGAGGACTTGTCGGCCCTGATTGAGAATGGGCTGACCGAGTTGCTGTAGACACCGCAGTCAGCTGCAGTCAGTTTGGCGCTGTTGTCGAGATGAACTCCAGCCAATACGCCGTACTGCATGAGCCCGAGCACGCAGATCTTGGTGTTGCCCACGACATGCGCGGTGGCATCTGCGGTCGCCGTGGAGGTTTCCTCACCAAACAGCTTGCCGAAAGAGGATTTCCAGGATTTGGTGATCTTGACTTGCACACCGGTGAAATCATCAATCACCGCCGCCTTGACGAGAAGCTCCCCAGCTGCATGGGCATTACCGCCCGAACCGGAATGCGCCGAGGCGTGGTTCTCCGCAACCTGCTGGATCTGGCCGGGATTCGAGTTTGCGAGCGCAATCTCGCGCGCGGCGGCCAGCGCGGCTGCATCCGCTATTCCTTGCAGATTGGAGGTCGCGCTCACCTTTTCGGCGTAGTCTACGGTATACCCTCCGGCAAGCATCAAGACGGGCAGCATAAGCCCGAATGTCATTGCCACATTCCCCCGGACACAGCCGCCAAAGCGCTGCAGGAATGCACGACCCCACATTTTTTTCGACCCAACGTTATCAGCCCTGAGACTGGGAAAGTCGCAGAAATTATCTAAAATGCCGTCGATCTTTCCGGTACAAGTCGATCGAAAACTGCAGGGATTTGTATACCAAGGGAAAGTTCAGGGATGAGGCCCCCAGGGAGCGGCCTGGAGCAGCTGGTTCTCCTGCTTCATGACCAGGGGGCGGAACACACCTGCGAAGGCCATGAAATCCTCATTGGCAAACAAGCTGGCCCAATGGGCGCGCCGATCGGCATCATCGTCAAACTTCCAGAGGTGCACGATGCTGTTCAGAGTACCGACATCGGAGACGAAATAGCCGATCAGCTTGGCATCGTAGCCGCCGGCCTCGAACGCCGGCCATGCCAGTTCCTGATAGTGTTTCACCGCTTCCTGAAGTTTACCCACATAGAGCGTGTAGGTTCTGAGCTCATAGAGCGCCATTTTGCTCCCTCCCTGAAATTGAGCCGATGCACTATGCAGCAAGCAGCACGATGGTTGAACCGGGTTGGCCCACCGGCAGGTCTATTGCGTGATCTCCGACGATCGGGGGACGGTCAGCCTGGCCTTCAGCACCCAGACGCGCTCGAACGCGTTGCGCAGCATCTGTTCGAACTCCTGATCCTTGTAGGCCTCAGCGAGAAGGCTTTCGGCAATCCTGGCTGGAAGTTTCCGGTCTGCGGTGATGATGTTGGAGTGAAGCAGAATATCGTGCCCCGCCCTCACCGCACCGACCACGCTGTTCTCGAGCGTGTAGTAGCGGCGGATGGCGCCCATATCCAGATCGTCCGTTATGACGACACCGCTGAAATTCAGCCGTTCCCGCAACTCGCCGGTGATGAGCTTTCTGGAGAATGTCGCCGGGCCGGGAGATTTCGTGTCATCGGAATAGCTCTTGAGCACGAGATGTCCTGACATGACAATATCAGCGCAGTTTCCGGCGACGAGAGCCTTGAACGGCGCTAGCTCCGCTGCCTTCTGCCAGGTGGCCGAGATGTCAGTGAGCCCCCGGTGACTGTCGGACCGGCTGCTGCCATGTCCGGGGAAATGTTTGATTGCGGTCAGTAGTCCCTCTTTTCTGTGCCCCCTCACGAATGCCGCCGAGTATCTGGCAACGATGCCCGGATCGCTGGAATAACTCCGGCCCAGACGTGCAATGACCGGATTCAGCCGATTCACCCGGACATCTGCCACAGGTCCGAGATTGGTGTTCAGGCCCCAGTCACGCAGAACTGCCGCGGCTCTTCCATACGCGGCTTCAGCATTCTGAACGCTGCCGATTTGCGCCATCGATCTTGCGGATGGAATGCGCGCCACGCCGACGCGCGGCCCGAGACGCTGCACGCGCCCGCCTTCCTGATCAATCATCAGAAGCGGAGGATAGTCGGCGGCCTCGCTCCGAAACCTTTCAATCAGATCCCGTGTCCGCTTGGCGGATGAAACATTCTTGCCGAGAAACAGTACACCGCCGATTTCTCCCGTGCGCAGCTGCTCTGCCACCAGGGCCGGCCACGGCTCATCGGGATTGGTGCCGCTGAACCCGACGACCAGCAATTGCCCAATCGTCTGCCGCAAGGTCAGATCGGGGACAGGCGGGACATTAACACCTGCAGATGGACAGCTGACCGCTACCGGGCGTGCAGTCACAGCGGTCGTCTGAGCGAGCCGGTCCTCCAAATGAGCCGGGTCATGGATACTGGCGCAAACCGCCAGAACGCATGCTCCAATTGCTCCGGTCACCGTCATTCTCCCTGCCAGCCTGCGCGTCATTCCATCCTCAAACGAAATTACCCGCGGACGCTAGCAACATCCGCGGGCAACATTGAGATCGCAGTGGATCGACGCTGGTTGCTCTTAGCCGCCGGCCACCTTGGTGCTGCTCAGGTACTTCATGGGATCGACCGCGTCGGCGCCCTTGCGCAGCTCGAAGTGAAGCTGCGGGCTGGAGACCGAGCCGGTGCTACCGGATTTGGCGATCACTCTGCCGCGCGTCACCCGGTCACCCCGTTTGACGAAAAGCTCCTTGTTGTGGGCATAGGCCGTGACCCAGCCACCGTCGTGCCGGACAAGGACAAGGTTGCCGTAACCTTTAAGTTCATTGCCGGCGTAGGCAACGACACCGTTCTCGGCGGCACGGACGCTGGTACCCTCAGGAACCGCGATGTTAATGCCGTCGTTCCGGGAACCGCTGGGCTTCGGCCCGAAGGTCGAGATAACGCGGCCATTCAGGGGCCAGCGGAAACGGGACGAACTGCGCTGTTCAGGTTTCGGCAGCGGGGGCTTGGCCTCTGCAGTCTTTCTTGGTTCAGCGGTCGGGACCGGCGGTACCTTTTCCACCACCACCGGACGCCTGGGCGCCGGTGCCGGTTGTGTGCTGACCACAGACGGCTTGCTGGTCGACGGCGATTTAACGACCGTGGACGGGAAATTGCCTGACCCTGAACCGGATGGGATGTTGATGACCTGGCCAACTGTCAGACCGGCCGTGTTCGAAAGACCATTTGCGCTCGCGATACTGTGCGGATGCAGGTTGTACTTGCGACCCAGGCTGTAGAGAGTCTCTCCGGACTGCACCCTGTGCGTCCCTGTTGACGCCGCATTGGACTGTTGCGGTGCGGCATATGCGGGCTCGGGACTGTATGTAGAGTTGGAGGCGACACGCGTCTGGCCGTAGTTGTCGCGTGGCATCTGAATGCGCTGGCCTGCGGTCAAGTGATATGGCGGCTGCAGGTTGTTGGCCGCGATCAGATCCTTGACATGCACATTGTTGGCTCGGGCGATCGAATAGAGAGTATCCCCGCGGTTCACCGAAACCGTACCTGACGCGTCGGCAACGGCTCCCCTCGGAAGGGCTGCCGGAGGCGCGGATACGGCCGGCCCGCCGAGGCTGGAAGACTGGACCGAGCGGTTGTAGTTGTCACCCTGCAGCGGCGGTGCGCTCTGCGGCGGCAACGGATCAACGATCGGGGCCTGGGTGTCCGACGTCGTATTGGTGAGAGAGGAGAAACGGTCCGAGTTGACGCTGCAGGCGCCCAACAGTGCGGACAGGGAAACAAGACAGGAAAGACGCAGGAGCCTGGAGGCTCCGCGGGCCGGTACACAAACGCTACGCATAACAACGCTCCACAAACTTACTGATGCGGATCATTAACCGGTTAGGTTAAGGCGTCGTAAAACGGATGCGGAAAATTCAAACTTTTTTCTCTGCGCCCCGAACGGCCGGCGTGCGCTCTGCTTCAGCTCCGGAATCGGCAGGACCAAGCGCCGCATCAAACCGCAATATTCTGGGGATCAGCGCTCAGCGGCTACGCCTCCGTGACATTCTCCCGCGTCCCAGCTTCGCCTGCGTTGTCACATGTCTCTGCCGCTCGGTTGACTTGAAATAGTAGTCGTCCTGCAGGCTCGAGAAGTAGTTGTTGGAGCTGTTGTTATGGAGTCTGTTAAGATCGGCCGTCAAAAATTTCTGGGCGAGACAGCGCGCCACCTGAGGTGAAGCCGCACTGGTTCCCCGCAGAGAGACCCGGGCGCCGCTCCGAGTGGCAGCTGCCGGCAGGCCCCGGTTGTAAGGCGACAGATCGGAAGGGGCGCAACAATCCACCTGCCTGCCGACCTGGATTGTCGATTCAAGTCCAGCCGGATTGCGCAACGGCCCTGCCGAACTGAAGTCTGCCATCTCGTCATTGGACGCTACGGTGCCTCCTACTGCCAGGACCGCTGCCCCGGTCGCCATGCCATTGAAGCTGCCGAAGCGCCTGACATAGGCCTTTGAGGAATCGTACACAGCCGGCCGGCCGTCCTTCCAATAGAGCATGTTGTCGGGATCGTCGAAGTAGCTTTGCCTCGCACCTGTGTTGCCGGAGCCGTAGCTGATGTCCCGCTGGATCCAGCACTCCACGTCGCCGGGAACCGGGTCTCTGCGGCCGTTTCTCCGGACCGGCAGAAAACCCTCCTTGATTGTTTCAGAATCAAGTCGCTTCAGCCGCAAGGTCCAGGTTCCGGACGGTGCGGCAGGCAAGTCCACGTCGCTGGGCTCAGTGGGAGCCAGCGACACAACCACCTGCCAGCGATTGTTTCTGTATCGATGGATGCTCACCTCACCGATCACGGGTGCCCCGTTTTTGGTCCCCTGCCGGTTTCCGATCCAGCCGTCCCCAGAACTGCCTCCGATCGGATAGGTCTTGGTTTCGAAGGTAAGGCCGGTGAGATCAGCACCGAGTTCCAGATCCAGGGTTGGTTCTGCCGCCCCTTCGCGCAGATTGGTGGGACTGCGGACCTCGAGACCGAACCTCTCGATTTCCGTGTATTCGGGGAACCACATCTCCAGAAAACTCGACGTGCGGTCATTGGGCTGAACACGCCAGTGCAGCGTCTTGCTGCCGTCTCCGCCCTCTTCGCTGGAGAGGTGCTCGCCGGTGATGACCGCGTGCAGTCTGTCGAGAAACATGTTCCCGCTCGGCATAACCAGAGCCGTTGGAGCAACTTTTCGGCGGTTGAGCACAAGTTCGTCCATGGCAGCCTCAATCTGGCCAGTCCCATCGTGAGGTCCGCCGGAGTAGCCATAGCTGAGGTTCACGACGACCGGCGCAAACCGCTCATCGACCTCATACTGACTGGCAATGCGATCAGCCCGATCGAATATGTAGTGCATTGCGCTAAGGACAAACATGTCCTTCCCGAAACCTGACGTGTCCCAGGTCGTTGACGTCGGTAGGTCCACCGCCACTATTCGAATCTGTGTTTGGTCATCAATTTCCCCGGCCTGGTTGCCGGCGAGAAGGTCCAGAACGTGCGCACCATGGGAACTGAAGTTGTTCAGGGGCCCGCGGGGCAGCCCGTCTCCGCCCAGTACCCTTGCCTCCCGGTAAACAGCATCCTCGTCAGATCCGTGCTTTGTGATCTGGGCGTCGATCTGAGTGCCCGTAAGTTCGCGCCCGAACTGAACCGCACTCCCCTGCTCGGCCTCGGCCGACTGATTCCAGTAGTAATCGATCCGGGTTCTGCCGGATTGATCGTTCACAAAATTCCGGTTCGCGAAAGGAATGCCGTCATCAATGATCCCCACGACGACTATGCGCTTCTTTTTGTCGACCGCGTCCCAATCGGGCTTGATCAGATTCTTGTCATCTCTGATGCTGCGGTACCTGAAACTCTCGTTCACGACCTGGTTCGGCAGCGGAAAGCCAAAATGCAGCACAGGTGACCGTTTGGGGCGTTGCTTCAGATCACGCGTGATCGCCTTGTCGACGCCTTCGGGAACCACGGCCGCAAATCTGTCCAGCAGATTGAGCGCCTCGGCGAACTCCGGAATTCGGATGAGAAACGGCACATAGGACAAGCCAAACTGCAATCTCCACACACCTCTCGGCATCCAGAGTGTAGGCACAAGGGTGAGCTTCAGAAGCTGACTGAAATCAGTCTCGTATTCGGAAAGGGTTGTCGGATCACCCGGCCGCCCGAACAGAAAATTAAAGTCTCTCTTGCTCAAGCCCCCCGGCGCTTCGACGATCACCGATTGTGCACCATCTGCCCTGCTCTGCAGTTCCTCGGGCAGATACTTGCGGCCGTTGAAGACCATCCATTGCTCGTAGGGGCCAAGATGCAGGCGCAGACGCTCCTCGAGCGTGAGTTGTTCAAGATCCGGCATTCTCTCTCTCCTGTGGGGAAGGCGCCAAGGTTAAGCCGGCTGATACTCTTCAAGGACCTTCCTGCAGAGCCAGGTGAGATGCTCACTTCCGCAGGTTTCGACAGAGAGCGGCTTGTCCGCGACGACCTCGACGCCAACCCCGTTCCTGGCGGACGTCTGCGCCTTCTTCCTGTCCTCGAATGTTTCGTCATCCTTCGGTGGCAGCGGGTCGAGAATGCTTGTCAGTTCAGACACGTAAAAGTCAGCGTCACGTGCATTGTATTTTATCGAATCGAACTTCTGCAATTTTGGAGGCGCGTCGGCCTTCTGGTTCTTCTGGGAAGCCGAGAGGCCGCCGCTGGCGATGATGATATTGGCGACCTGGGTCCCGAGGAATGCTCCGGCCCAACTGTCGATCGGATAGTGCACACCTGCAACCGTCCGGTTCACGGCGATCCTTTCAGCCTGCTTCATAAGAAGGTCCTTGCGCGGAGTTGGCGGCCCGTTCTCCCAGTCACCTCCACCCGGCGGAGTTGTCTGCGCATAATGGTCCGGCACCGCCTCAAGCAGCGCGGTCAGCACGGTCGCGATGGCGAAGGCTTCAGTGGCGTGGCCGCTGGGGAAGCTGCCGTGCCCGGGATTGGGGATTAGCGGCATCAGCCGGGGATCAAGCTGATCGGGACGGCGGCACGCCAGATGGTGCTTACAGGCCATGACGGCGTGGGCGGCCAGCGTGTGAGTGGTGAAAATGAGCTCGTAGGTATGCGGATTCCGTTCGGCCGTCAGACCGAGAATCATGCCGTAGTAGTCCGCCAGGGAACCCAGCTGCGTCAGGATCTCCCCCGCTCTTTCGAGCCTCTGATCAGCATAGTCGCGAACGCGCGAAATCTGACTTGAGAATACGGCATCTTCGGGACGATGGAGTGTGTAGAACGTATCCTCGCCCCATTTGAGTTCGATCCGCCCACCGTGCTGGCTATTGGTGCCCCAATCGAAATGCCTCATGAACTCGTTCACGTACAGGTATTGCCGGACATTGCCTGCCCAACCGGACATGTTGGCCATCTCGCTGAACGGCATCTGGTTGAACGTACCCGGTTCAAAGCGCCCCGCTGCGTGCATGATCGCAAATGCGCTCGACTGCAGGCCGGAGGACGGGTAGCCGCCGCCTGCTCCCGGCGACAGCCCGTGCAGGCCATGGAGACCGTGTAAGCCGTGAAGCCCATGCAATCCGTGCAGGCCGTGAAGACCGTGTAAGCCGTGCAGGCCGTGAAGACCATGCAAACCGTGAAAGCCGCTAAGACCTGACATTTTTCTTCTCCTTAGGGAATGCCCGCCTGCCGTAACGCCTGAGCGACGTTCTGACCGGATTTGTGCTCTGATGCGGGGTGGTTACGCAGATAATTGTCGACTGTGAATCGTGGTTGTCTTCTCAACAGCAGTTCAGCGGTCTGCCGCGCGTCCTGCGAACGGCCGAGGTTGTGCAGGGCACAAATCTTGACGCGCAAGGTCGACACGTGACGTCCGTTCTCGTCGAAGGACCGCTCCGCCAGATCCAGTGCCGTTTCATAGTCCTCGTCCGCGAGATATGCCGAGGCACTGAGCGAGTTGTAGAAGTAACTGAAGGGATCCAGCGGCGAGAGCGACTTGGCTTTCTCAACGCAGGAGATCGCATCCTTTCCAGCGTCCTTATAGGAAAACAGCGCACCCTTCAGCAGCCAGGACATGGATTCGTTCGGGTTGAAATCCAGCGCGGCATCGAAACGTTTCTCGGCAGTGTCCAGTTCCTGGCGAAGATTGTTGTAGACAACGCCGTCAATGGTCAGGCCAAAAGAGTTTTCCGGATCTATGTCCAGTGCGCGGGCAGTGCAATCCATGGCTGCTCGCGTGTCAGCTGCAACGTCCGTCGACCAGCCGTTGAAGATCGACATGACGTACCACTCGCCTAACCAGGCATGGGCCTCCGCTGAGCGCGGTGCCCGACGGATAGCTTCCCTGATAAGCTCCCGTGACTTGGCGAAGCTCGCCAGCCGGAGTTCGTGCATCAGGCCGACTCCGGCCACAAGCGGTATGTGGTCCGCCAGGTCACGCACGTTGCTGCGGCGGGAACGGTCGATAGCTTCAGAAGCAACTGTTCGACCGATGGTGCAGACCAAGTCGGATATGGTCTCGCTGTGCTCCCCGAATAGTTCTCCAAAACCGCCACTGAAACGCCGGGTCCACAGGATCCGGCCCGACTTGGCGTCGAGGAAGTCCGCATCCAGAATGACCTGCTCACCCACCACCCTGACGCTGCCGTGCACGCAATAGTCTGCGGCCAAAGCGCTGCGCACATCGGTCAGTGCGATCTGTCTGCGCGCAAGCTCCCGGGTCGAAAGGTGGGAGATGACCGCAAGAAGGTTAGAGCGGGAGAGCGACCGGCAGACTTCTTCAGCCAGCCAGTCTCCCAGGATCGCGTGCTCCTCGCCGCCAAGCACCAGTCTAAATGGCAGAATGGCGAGGGTGGGAACAATCGGCTTCGGCGGTGCTTGCGTGCTCAGGCCGAAGAGCGAATGGATCTGCTCCGGGCTCAGTCTGATCGCCCGCAGCCAGTCATTGAACCCGTCTTCCTTTACGTCCAATCCTTCCAGAAACTCGCCGTTTCCCGGTCTGCCGAGGAACTCCACCTTTGAGAGGTCGAGCGTAACCTCAGCGTTGTTGACGGCGAGCAGTTCGCCATAGGCTTCGCCCATTACGCGTTTTATGTCGGCGAGCGCCCGGCGCAGGCTCTGGCGGCCAGTGTCATAGCAGGCCGTACCCCAGAGGGTTTCCTGGAGATAGGACCGCGTGCAACGTCCGTAGGGTGCGGTCGACAGCAAAGCGAACATCGCTTTGTGTTTCGTTCCAGTAATATCAAACGAATAGCCTCGCGCGCCTCGCACAATACATGCGCCAAAAAGATTGATCTCAAGAATTCGCGTTGCCATCTTTTTTTTCGAGAATAAGCGCGCCCCCTATTGTCCCTAACAGCTTATCGGAAGGAATTCCAACCGTCTTCACGCCTTTTTCACGCCGCTGTTTCGGCGAAGCGCCGTAAGCTGGCCGCATGAGTGGGAGCAAGAAAAAGGGTACGAAAGACGTGGCTGTCTCAGAACAGATAAGTGAGCCGATTGTTGATCTGATCGATTTCTATGCACGCTGGCCCGAGTTCAGACCGCTTGTCGAGCAGGCATTGAAACGCGAGGGGCTTTCGGAGAGCGAGCGCACGGTGATTACGTGGCTAAAACGCCTGGCGGACCGTGTCGGCGAAGCCGACCTGGACGGCGGATCCCGGCACTAAAGCAGACCGCGTCCATACCGGACCGTTGAACCGCACGATCGCGCCTGCGGATCTGGCGGGGATATCGCCGGGGTCTGGCTGCGTGGCAATGCTTCAGAAGCGCTTTTGTCTGTCCTGCTTGACAGAACGACGATTTGCGCGTCATGGCTGGCCCCGTTTAACCGGATCAAGGACGTCCCAGGATGCCCTCCTCAACTGGCCACACGTATCATTTCGTCTCGGGACTGCCGCGATCGGGTTCGACGCTGATGGCCGCGATACTGCGGCAGAATCCACGTTTTCATTCCGGCATGTCGAGCCCGCTCGCACGCCTGGTCGACGGGATCATCTCGCAGGTTTCTGCCGGCACAGAACTCGCCACACAGGTCAACCAGGAACAGCGGGCCGGGCTCCTGCGCGGGCTGTTCGAGAGCTACTACGCCGACGAAGAGCGGCCTGTGATTTTCGACACCAACCGCGCCTGGACCGCAAAGCTCCCTACTCTGATGAGCCTCTTCCCGGAGGCGAAAGTCATCTGCCTGGTTCGTGATGTCTCCTGGGTCATGGATTCGCTTGAACGTCAGTTCCGCCAGAACGCCTTCGAGCACACGCGGCTGTTCAACAGTGCGGGCGAGCGATCAACCGTCTACACCCGTGTAGAGGCGCTTGCCGGAGCCAACCGGCTCGTCGGCTTCCCGTGGCGGGCTTTGAAGGAAGCATGCTATTCGGAGTTCGCAGAGCGCCTGGTTATTGTTGAATATGATCTACTCACGCACCGGCCGGAAGAAGTCCTGGGACTCGTGTATGACTTTCTGGGCGAAGGGCGCTTCGAGCACGATTTCAAGGCCGTGGAGTACGACGCCCCGCAGTTCGATGAGCACCTGGGTCTTGATGGCCTGCACCGTGTGCACAAAGAGGTGAAGCCACGCCCCCGCGAAACCGTCTTGCCGCCTGATTTATTTCAGCAGTATGCGCAGATCTCCTTCTGGCGCACCCTCAAGAAGTCGAAAGCCAACCGCATCGTCGCCCAGTCAAACGGGGAGGCCCAGCGAGAGACCATGCCGGAGTCTCAACACAAGGTGGAAGACAATCAAATCGGGTAGAGCGGGATGGCGGCAGTCACAAAACAGAACTCGGGCACTCGCATGCTAAAGACCCTGCCGGCAATCAAAGTTGCCCGGCTTGAATTAAGTTGCAGCAGAATTGATCTTGGTGGCGTTCACCGCAGTGCTCGCCGTGCCGGAACTGTTGTAAGCTCAACGGCATATCTCGCAGGCCAATATTGCGGCGTCCGTGAATGTTCATTCAGCCAACGTGACAATTGACTCCTTTTTTTAGCTGTGAGCATTATTCCGCTGTCGCCACACTTCGGCGCATCAGGGGATAAAGGGGAAACCGGGGGTATGTCAGGAAACCAGGCAGACCGCCGTTGCGCGGCCGGGCAGCTGTCGCGCTCTACCGGGCTCGGGGCTTCGACGATGTCGAAGGCCGGTCGGATTCCGGAGACTGCCAAGGATCAGGTAACCGCAAGCCGGTTGCTTCTCCGGCAGTTGAACCGCTCTCTCGCGTCAATGTAGCGGCAATCGGCGGGAGTGGTTCTCAACATGAAAGCACTACCGTTCCCGCGCAAGAAACTGCTGATTGCAGGCGGCATGGTGCTTTGCGTTGCCGCAGCATTTTACGCCTCACGTTCCTACTATCCCTACTCGCGGTCGCTCGACTCTGATCCCGTTCAGAAGACGTTCGTATACGACCGGCTCGGCGAACGCGGGTCTTTGTCGATCAGCGTACCGCGATCTGCAATCACGACCGAGTTCGGCGACATCGGAGACCCGGGAAGCAGGGGATCGGTGACGATGACACTCATCACCGAAACTCTGCAGCCATACTTCCCGGCGTTCGTCCAGGCTGTCAAAGCCATTCGAGAGAAAGATCCCGACATCTCAGCGCAAAAGGCCCGTGCCCAAGCATCAAACAATATCAGCAAGATCACGGTTACCGTGAGAAACCGGTACTTTACGCCTGAGCACCACGGGAAAGAGTACTACACGAACATAATCCAGGACCCGGACTGCAAGTGGCAACCCGCCAGCGGTACGGAACTGATTGAAGTTTTGCGCGTAAGCGAATGCTTCCACGGTCCACGCGGCAGCAAAAAGCTCTTTTTTCGTGAAGCCGACAACGCACTTTATCCCAGAATTGAATGCGGTTTTGCGACTTGCACTTTGCAACTGTCGTTTCGAAAGTTCGAGATCAAGGTTGGTTTCGACCAAGCGAAACGCGAATTCTGGGAAGTTTATCAAGAGAAAGTCACAACTTACCTTGAGGGCGCGGCAGACCGGCAATAACTGAAAGGGCCGCGGGGGATCATGACAAAAAAACTTATTACCACTCAGACCAAGGCATCTCTGACGCAGGAGGAGATTGATCTTCTCGATCAGCTCCTAATGTCCGGTGACCGAGGCGGCTATTACATGGCCTACCACGCGATGACCGGAAGCGATGAAGCTGTCCTGCAGGCCAAGGTCGCAACGTTCAGTGGCGTAATCGGCGGCGGCGCTTTCATTTCAAACCGCATCCTGCAGGAGTGGCACGGCACGGGCGGGTCTGGAAACCCGGGAACCTATCCCGGCATCTACTATCTGTCCCAGGAAGTGGCCCGGACGTCTTTCAACGCCATTGCCGAGGATGCCCGGGATGCAAGCATGGGCGCCGGGGTCCTCACCGAAGAGGCGTTTTTCAACACCACGTTCGAGGCGTGGCAGGCCAACACGAACGTGGAGTACTTCCCCGGCAACATCCTGCTACCTATCGGCTTGATCGGCGAATTCCTGGAACTGATTTCCCTTGGAACCCTCGACAATCCATACGAGACCGACATCATCGGATTGTGGGACGCCACAACGTCGAACGGCGCCCTCGCTTCCTTCATGGCGTTGCCCTACGTGTACTACGCGGGCAAGCAGCTGAGCGACTTCACGGGCGGCGGATATACCCAGATTGATGGTCCCGGGGGAACAACGCTCGTCATTGACTCAAGCGGGCGAGTCACGGCCCTGGATCAGGGGCTGTTCTCCAGTGCCGTCGACCAGACCATCATTGCGGGAATTACCGCGGTCTCGGCCTTCGCACTGGACGAGTTCGGCCAGAACCTTCCCACACAGTACGCAGAGAACATCCAGGTTCTGACCGGCGTCCATCCCGGGACAGAGTTTGACCCGGATAGCGCGGCATTTGCCGCTGCCCGCCGGGCGTTTTCCGATTTCGCTCCGGGGTTCAACGGAGACGTGAACCCTCCTCAGATCAACGATGAACGGGACACGCCGGTCTTCGTCTGGCGGGCCGCTGCAACAGGTAACGACGATATTCTGCAAGGGACAGACTCCCTGTTCTCGCTGGGCGGCAACGACACGATCGACGCAGGGGGCGGAAACGACGTCGTCTTTGGCGCCGGCGGCGAAGACATGCTGAAAGGAGGCGCAGGCAACGACATTCTCTGGGGACAGGCCGGCGAGGACATCCTTGAGGGTGGCGAGGGCGATGACACCTCGCGCGGCGGCGCAGGTGACGACAAGATCATCGCCGGTGCGGGCGACGACTTCATCGATGGCGGCGACATTACAGCACCGCGTGTCAGCTCGACATTTTTCGGACTGTTTTCCAGCAGTGCCGCCGACGGAATGGACCTCCTCGACTACACCGAGCTCGATGAGAAGGTGGTCGTGCACATCCGCGATGACGCCAAGATCGCCGAGTCGTTCGACGGGGATCTCTCCAAGATTGATGGCTCGTCCGGTGTCGTGATCAAGGGCGAGAACGGCCAGTCCGGAACGGACGTCTATCACTCCATAGAAGCGATAAAGCTGGCGGCACACGACAACATCATCAAGCACGGCACGGTCAAGGCGGGTGAGCAAGATCCGGGCTACCATGTCCTGAAGTTCGAGCTGGAGGCCTCGGCCTCATCGCACACCCAGACCATCGACGTGCTGACCGCCTCCGGCGACAAGGGCGTGACGGATGCCGTCATTGTCATTGACGGCAAACAGCTCATCGGCGGCGCAGCGTTCGACTTCAACAAGTTCGATATGCGCACCAATGATCTGGACTCGTTCACCTCAATACTCTCGGGGCGCCAGTACCAGTCCGTCGCCACCATGGATCAGTGGCAAGCCTGGAAGAACATCGAAGTCGGCGGTCTGTTCGACCAGGCAAGTGAACTGGTGGACACCGCAAGCCCGGTCGCCCCTCCCGGTCTGCCCGGCGGCGGGGCCGGCATCAGTTTCGGCCTTGGCCTGTTTTTCGGCATTCTTGGCATCAACGAAGCAATCCGTTGGGACAACGAGTGGGTCAGCGCCTACGAGCAGGTCATCCTCGGATGGCACGGTGAGCGCTACTTCCTGGGAACCGAGAACCCCGACGGTACGCGGACTCTCACGATCACGCTGGACCCGGATGATGTTCAGGCCAGCCAGGAGATCGTTATCAACAACTGGCGGCCCGGCGACTTCGGCATCAACATCAAGGAATTCTCGCGCGGAAACGGGCTGGAGACCGATACCAACAAGAATGCTGTTCTCGACAGCTGGAGCCAACTGAGCGACAGCTTCATCCAGGGGAAACTGGCATCGGTGGGCTTCCGCGATCCCATGGTGGATCCGGACGAGTGGCCGGTCATGCGCCATGGCAACGCCGCAGACAACGTGCTTGGCGGCACCGAAGACGACGATGTGTTCAATGGTGCACAGGGCAACGACACCCTGATCGGGGGCGAAGGTTTCGATCAGTATTTCTTCGAGATCGGTGATGGCCAGGACATCATTGCCGACGTCTCTGACGCAGGAAACCGCATCACCTTCCTCGGCGGCCTCAACATCCTCAGCGACGTCACACAGACCGAGGTTTCCGACGGCAACGGAGGCACCGACCTGCTCCTTGAATACGGCACCAGCGACAGCATCCGCATTCTCGGCTGGGGCGGTCTTACAGAGGCGACACAGCAATCGTGGATCTTCGAGGCTGAGGATGCTCCGGACATTTCCTCGTCCGATCCTGCCCTCACACCAGACCTGTCGGTCCAGACGCCGGAGATCATCGGAACGGACAATGCCGAGACGCTCATTGGCACCGACACGGCGGAATTCATCGATGCCCGCAGCGGCAACGACATCGTGTTCGGTTATGGCGGCGATGACCAGATCCTCGGCAGCTTCGGCAACGACAACCTCGATGGCGGTCTGGGCAATGACAGGATCATCGCCGGCCGGGATGCGGACGAGATCCGTGGCGGCAAGGGCGATGATTTCCTCCAAGGCGGCTTCGGAAGCGACGACTACTATTTCGAAAAAGGCGACGGTGCGGACATCATTGATGAAACCGGCGGCTCCTCCACCGACCGCTTGTTCCTGGGCGAGTTCATCTCGCCATCCGATGTCACCATCACCCGCGACTTCGACAATCCCAATGCGGTCATACTGACCATCGGAGATTGGGGCGACTCGATCCGGGTGCTCAACCAGAGCGGCAGCAACGGCCTGGATTCAGTCCACTTCTTCGATGGCACGGTCTGGAGCCGGACCGACATGAACCGCCTCTACCTGGCGTCCGCCGTCACCGACGGCGACGACGAAATCGTCAGCTATGACGCCG
>JBCCEL010000033.1:0-28240 GCA_039030315.1 Pseudomonadota bacterium | reverse complement strand
TGACATGGATCCATCGACTGGAGAAGGCCGCAGAGATGGCTGCCGGTTTCAAGTATCGCAATGCCGGACAGGTCTGCGTTTCGCCTACCCGCTTCTACGTTCAGGACAAGGTCGTTGACGAGTTCACCGATGCCTTTGTGGAAGCAACCAGCAAGGTGAAGATCGGCAACGGGCTGGACGATGGTGTGGCCATGGGCCCGCTTGTCGGCGAGCGTCGTCTGGGCGTCATGCAGAGCTTTGTGGACGATGCCAAGTCACACGGGGCTGAAGTCCTGACCGGCGGCGAGCGCATGGGTAACCAGGGCTATTTCTACAAGCCGACCGTCATGCGCAATGTGCCGGAAGAGGCGATGATCATGAACGAGGAGCCGTTTGGCCCGCTTGCACCAATCGCCTCGTTCGAAAGCTTCGATGAGGTGGTTGCGCGCGCAAACAAGCTGATGTTCGGGCTCGCCTCCTACGCATTCACCAATGACGGCGCCCGCGCCGCAGCACTCGGTGACCGGATCGAAGCGGGTATGCTGGCGGTGAACAGCTTTGTCGTGTCAACGCCGGAAACCCCTTTTGGCGGCATTAACGAAAGCGGTTATGGTTCCGAAGGCGGTATCGAAGGCCTGGACGCCTACCTGCAAACCAAGTTCATCACCGAGGTCGGTGTCTAAGGAAAGATGTCTCCCCCGGTAAGGACCGGGTGGAGCCACAATAAAGCCCTGATTCCCTTCCATTCCAGGTAAGGGAATCCGGGCGCTGCCTTCGAAGCGTTAGCGTTCGGTTAAATCGGCATGCCTAAGGTCTGACCTTGCGGTGCAACCTTTGCCGCGACGGGATTGAATCGAGCCGCGCATGAAGCTCTTCGGATTTGGACGGAAGACCTCCGGGCGGGCCGGACCAAAATTGCGGGTGCCCGGCGGCCAGGGACGCGGCGGCTCCCGAAACGGCCGATCAGCAGCCTCAAGATCAAAGTCGGCAAGAGCCCGAAAGCGTAGCCCGATCATGCGGGTTGCCTTCTGGGGGATGGCGTTCTTCATGTGGGGCCTTGTCGGCCTGATCGGCATCGCCGGCTATATGGTCTACGCCCTGCCAGGCGCCGACATCTTTGCCATTCCCAAGCGCACGCAAGGCATCGTGCTGCTGGCTGAGAACGGCGAGGTTCTGGCGGAGAGCGGAATGTTTCTGGGTGACGATGTCTCGCTCAGAAATCTGCCAAGCTACGTCCCCCAGGCGGTGCTTGCTATAGAAGACCGGCGTTTCCGGCATCACTTCGGTGTGGACCTGGTCGCGCTGGCAAGGGCCATGTACCGGAACTTCAAGGCAGGCAAGGTCGTCCAGGGCGGCTCGACCCTGACTCAACAGCTGGCGAAGAACCTGTTCCTCAAGCCCGACCGCACGCTTCATCGCAAGATGCAGGAGGCGATCCTCGCCCTCTGGCTGGAGCACAAGTTCAGCAAGGATGAGATCCTGCAACTCTACCTGAACCGGGTCTATTTCGGCGCCGGGACGTACGGGATCGAGGCTGCTTCAAAAGCGTATTTCCGCAAAAGCTCCAGCCAGCTGAACCTCGCCGAGGCTGCCGCCATGGCCGCCTTGCTCAAGGCACCGTCGCGCCTCAATCCCAAATCCAATCCAAGCGGCTCGCGAAAACGCTCGCTTCTTGTTCTGAAAAACATGGTGAAAGAGGGCTATATCACCCAGAAGGAAGCGCAACTCGCCGTCAACCGACCGGCGGACGTCAAGGCCGTGGACTACATTCCGGCCACTCAGTACATCGTCGACTGGGTCGAGGAACTCATCCCGCAATATACTGGCCGAAAACCGGAAGGGTTGATTGTCCAGACGACAATCGATCCGCGCCTGCAACGCCGGGCGGAAGAGGCACTGCGCCGGACGCTTAACCGCGAAGGCCCAAAGCTCAAAACGAAACAAGGCGCCATGATCGTCATGAACCCAACCGGTTCGGTTGCGGCGATGGTGGGCGGGAAATCCTACCTTAAAAGCCAGTTCAACCGAGCCGTCAGTGCAAAGCGTCAGCCCGGGTCAGCGTTCAAGCCGTTTGTCTATCTGTCTGCCATCGACATGGGATTCGGCCCGGATTCGATTGTAGATGACGAACCGTTCTGTATCGATCGCTGGTGCCCGGAGAACTACAACAAGCGCTACTCCGGCCAGGTGACGTTGAAATCCGCGCTCGCACGATCGATCAATACGGTTGCCGTACGCCTTGCCGTGGAGGCCGGTCCGGAACTGGTCATCTCAAACGCACGGCGCATGGGCATCAAGTCCAAGATGGAGGCACTGCCGTCCATCGCGCTCGGTACATCCGAAGTCAGCCTGCTTGAAATGGTGTCCGCCTATGCACCCTTTGCCAACGGCGGTATGGGTGTATTCCCGCATGTGATCAGCCGGATTGTATCGACCGACGGCCGTATCCTCTATGAGCGCAAGGGCTCAGGACCGGGAAAAGTCGTGGATTCCTTTGCACTCGGCAGCATGAACCATATGCTGGCCCGCGTGGTAAGCAGCGGAACCGGCAAGCGGGCCCGCCTCGATGGCCACGAGGTCGGTGGCAAGACCGGCACCACGCAGAGCTACAAGGACGCCTGGTTTATCGGCTATTCGGCCCATTATGTCGCCGGTGTGTGGGTCGGAAATGACGACAATTCCCCGACAAAGCGGGTCACTGGAGGCTCTCTGCCGGCAACGATCTGGAAGGATGTGATGACGGCGGCGCATGAAGGGCTATCGCCTTTGCCGCTGCCGGGCGAGCCGCCCGAGCCGGAGCCCGATTACGGCAACGACAGCTGGGCTCTGGACGATCTGTTCTCCGGCGCCGACCGTGCCGAAGAGCGCATCACCACGTTTTTCCAGGATATTTTCGGAAACAGCAGCCGAGACGATCCGGACGCGTTCGATCGGCCGATCCAGCGTCAGCGGCGCGGCGTGCAGGATGACAACCGCTGAAATCAGCGTCCATACTTGTGCAGTTCCATCCCGTGCTGTCTCAGCCAGTGCCGCGCCGTCCCGGTTTGCGCGCAATTTGTCTCGACCAGTCTCCAGAATCTTGGACCGTGGTTCATCTCCGCGAGATGGGCGACCTCGTGGGCCGCGACGTAGTCCAGCACGTCGCCCGGCGCCAGAATGAGGCGCCAGGAATAGGAGAGAGTCCCGTTCGACGAACATGAGCCCCACCGGCTGGACTGGTCCCTGACCGCTATCCGCGAAAACTTCAGACCCATCTTGTCCGCATAGTGCGCCGACGCCTCCACCAGGTCCTTGCGCGCTTCCGCCTTAAGCCAGTCCCTCAGGCGCCGCTCCAGATGTTCGGCGCGGCCCGCAACGCACAAGGCCGGCAAATCGCCCGGCGTGTGTGCCGGTTCGGACCAGGCCGTTCCGCGGGCAGACGGCAGATGCCGGATGCGGTGCATCTCGCCGCGCAGCGGGATCTCTGCACCGTCCGCAAACGGCACGAAGTCAGGCTGCCGCTTGAGGCGCGCCGCGATCCAGGCCACGTTCGACTGCGCGAAGGCCACGCCCTCCGCAACGCTTGTTGCCGGCGGCAGGGTCAGGGTGATTCCGCCGGTCTTCGGGTTCATGCGCATGATGATCCGGCGGGCCCGGGCATTCCGCTTGACCTCCACCGGCAGTTCCCTCCCATCGACAAGCAAGGGCGCTGGTTCACCGGAGTCGGAGACCAGACGTTCCGTCAGTTTGCGCAGGGGTGCAAGCGGCATGTGAGCAAGTTCGCGCGAATCAATGGACCGTGCGCAGTATGCCCGAACCGGGCGGCTTTGGCCCGGTCTTAAGAAGCCTTTGGATGGCTCAGGGTGAAATCGGCAATCCGCGGCGCGATCTCGGCTCTGAACCGGCGCCCGTTGAACACACCGTAGTGCCCGACACCAGGCTGCAGATAGTGCAGTTTCTTCTCCGCCGGAATGCTGCAGCACAAATCCTGCGCCGCTTCGGTCTGGCCGACGCCTGAGATGTCGTCCTTCTCGCCCTCAACCGTGAACAGAGCCGTCCTGGTGATCGCGCCCGGATCAATCAGCCGGTTGCGGTGCGTGAACGTCCCCATGGGCAGGGCGTGCTCAATGAAAACCTTCTGAACGGTCTGCAGATAGAACTCCGCCGTCAGGTCCATGACGGAAAGATATTCGTCGTAGAACTCCTCATGCTTTTCAGCGCTGTCCCCGTCGCCCTGAACCATGTGCCAGAACAGCTCCTTGTGCGCGTCCAGGTGCCGGTCGAGATTCATCGTCATGAACCCGGTCAGCTGCAGGAAGCCGGGATAGACATCGCGCATCATGCCAGCATTCGGAAACGGAACCTTCTTGATCACGTTGCGCTTGAACCAGTCGAGATCGCGGTCCTCGCAGAGCTTGTTGACGGCGGTCGGATTGCGCCGCGTGTCGATCGGTCCGCCCATCAGAGTCATGGTCGCGGGCACGCATTCATCACCATCCGCGGACATGATCGAAACCGCGGCAAGAACCGGCACAGATGGCTGGCAGACCGCCATGACGTGGGTGTCCGGACCAAGAAACTGCAGCATCTCGATCACATAGTCGACATAGTCATCGAGATCGAAACTTCCTTGAGACAGCGGAACGTCCCGCGCATCG
The DNA here is from genome assembly GCA_039030315.1 of Pseudomonadota bacterium. Classification (GTDB taxonomy): domain Bacteria; phylum Pseudomonadota; class Alphaproteobacteria; order Rhizobiales; family CAJQND01; genus JAAEUE01. The sequence goes on along the minus strand of JBCCEL010000033.1, from coordinate 23,624 downwards.
ACCCAGTCCGTAATATAGACATCGTGGGTTTCGAGCATGGTTTCCACAGTGCCCCTGAGCAGGGTGGCGTAGTGGCCCGACATCGGCGCAATGATCAGCAGGCTCGGCTGCTGCGGCGGCCTGCGGCGGTTGGCTTCCTTGGTGAAATGCAAAATGTTGCAGAACGCCTTGGACCAGACCACACGTTCCTCGACCGCGTGTGTCCGGCCATTGATCCAGACATCCGTGATCCCGAATTCCGGCTTGCCATAGCGGCGCGTCATGCGCTCGAACATGTCGAGACCGGCGGCAGTCACCTTCGCAAAAGGGGTTTGCACCAGGGGATTAAGCGGATTTTTCCAGAAGAACCGGCCGGCATTCGCCGCAGCGCGCATCGGCGCCAGTGCGGCATGGTTCATTTCGTAAAAATGATAAAGCATGAATATGTTCCCTTAGCCCCTCCGGCAGGTCCCCTCCCTGCACATTCCGGCAGAGCCTAACGCCAGCGTCGCTGCAGCGCAATAAGACGGAAGTCTTTTTCAAGGCAGCAAAATCCGGACCGCCCTTCGCTCCTGCAGCAACATCTGGCCGTCACGTGTCCCACTGTCCGCTCGCCGGGCGCCACAGGCCGGGGGAGCAGCGCAGGTATTGCGGCGGATAGTCCATTTCCACGCCAAGCTCGATGGCCGCGTGCCAGGCCCAGCGCGGGTTGTGCATGACCCCGCGGGCAAGCATGACAAAATCCGCATGACCGTCTGCGATGACTTCTTCGGCTTGCCGGGGCTCGAAGATCATGCCGACGGCCATGATCGGCATGCCGACCTCTTTCTTGACGGCGCTGGCGAACTCGACCTGATATCCCGGGGCCGTCGTAATTTTCTGGCGATGATCGACACCGCCGGTCGTGATGTCGATGAAATCGCAGCCCGCGGATTCGAGGGCCTTGGCAAAGGCAACCGTGTCTTCAACCGTAGTGCCCCCGTCCACCCAGTCCGTGGCGCTGATGCGGATTCCCAGCGGCTTGCCGGACGGAAGCGCAGCTCTCACCGCCTCGAAGACCTCCATGGGGTAACGGATACGTTTCTCCACATCGCCCCCGTACTCGTCGGTCCTGAGATTGGAGAGCGGGGAGAAGAACTGGTTGAGCAGATAACCATGGCCGCCATGCAGATCGAACACATCGTAGCCGGCACGGTCGGCCCGCGTGGCCGCATCGACGAACTCCTGTTTGACCCGCGTCATGGTTTCACGGTCCATCTCCTGCGGCACATGCCAATCCGGAGCAAAGCCGGTCGCAGACGGCCCAAGAGTCTGCCAAGCACCTTGCACCCCGGTCAGCGGCGCGGAGCCGTTGAGCGGCGTGTTGCACGAGGCCTTCCGACCGGCATGGGCGAGCTGGATGCCCATGGTCGCAGTCCCGTGCTGGTGGCAGAACCCGGCGATCCTTTGCATCGCCGCTTCCTGCTCATCGTTCCAGAGGCCCGCGCATCCGGGCGAAATCCGGCCTTCTGCCGAGATGTGCGTGGCTTCGGTGAACAGCAGATGCGCGGCTCCCATTGACAGCTGACCAAGATGCATGAGGTGCCAGTCATTCATGAGGCCGTCTTCGGCCACGTACTGGCACATGGGCGAAACGACGATGCGGCCCGGGAGTTCGACATCGCGCAGAGCGATGGGTGAGAAAAGCTTGCTCATTATTTTTCGAAGACCATTTCAGGTAGCGGGATGACGGCGGACGATAAGCGGAGTGCGAAGCCGAAACAACCGGATTGACTCTTCGGACACCGTCTCTAGGAAGACTGGATGTTTGAGGTCTGGATTCCCATCACCATCGCCGCGGCGTTCCTGCAGAACCTTCGTTCGGCCCTGCAGAAACATCTGAAGGGTCAGCTGTCGAATGCCGGCGCCGCCTATTCGCGGTTCTTCTACGCCTGGCCGTTCGCCCTGCTCTATGCCTGGGGGCTCAACGCCTTCGGCGGCTATGACTGGCCGGAGCCGAATGCCCTATTTCTCATGTATTGCGTCCTGGGCGGGATCACCCAGATCCTCTTCACAGTCATCCTGCTCTGGCTGTTCTCCTTCCGGAACTTCGCGGTCGGAACCACGTTCTCCAAGCTGGAACTGGTGATGATTGCCGCTCTCGGGGCGATCATCCTCGGAGACGGCCTGACGGTGGCTGCTGCCGTTGCAGTGGCCCTCAGTGCGCTGGGCGTCATCGTTCTTTCGGCCGGGCAGAGCTCCCTGACACTGGCGTCGCTGAGGGAGAACCTGTTTTCGAAGCCAACCGCGATCGGGCTCCTCTCCGCGGCGACGCTGGGCGGCTCCGTTGTCTTCTACCGGGGTGCGGCCCTTGCCCTGGGATACCCTCACGCCGTCATGGCCGCAGCATATGCGCTGGCCGTGAGCATAGTCATCCAGACCGTCATCATGGGCGTCTATCTCGTCTGGCGGGAGCCCGGAGAGATCGGCCGGGTCTGGAGAAACTGGAAGTGGGCCGGGGCGGTCAGCATCGCCGGCGTGCTCGGCTCCGTCTGCTGGTTCACCGCATTCACGATCCAGAACGCGGCCTACGTGCGCGCGGTCGGGCAGATCGAGCTGGTGTTCACCTTCATCGCCTCTGTGCTGTTCTTCCGTGAGTCCGTCAGCAAACTCGAAATGCTGGGCATCACCCTGATCGTTGGCGCCATCCTGCTGATCCTCCTTGCCGGATAGATCAGGAAAACCGGAAATCGTCCTCCGAGAGCGTCAAGAGGTCCACGCCTTGCAGCGTGACAGTGCCGGACGGCCCGAGGTTCAGCAGCGTGTTCTCACCCTGGCTGGTTGCTGCGCTCAGGATCTCAGCGGCCGTGTTCAGCGCCTGCTTCTGGAACCAGAGCACATCCCCCTCCTCGGCCGAGAAATCCGTGACGGTATCGTCTCCGAAAGTCTTCCTGAAAATGAAACTGTCAGGGCCAAGGCCGCCGGTGAGAACATCGTCGCCCCCTTCCCCGCGCAGATAATCCTTGCCGCCCGCGCCGAAGAGACTGTCGTTTCCGCCCCGGCCAATAAGCTGGTTGCCCGCATCATCACCGCGCAGGATGTCCGCATGGGCGGACCCACCGAGGGTCTCGACCGAGATCAGTCTGTCACCATCTGCTTCGCCACCCTCGGCGATCCCAAGGGCCAGATCGATATGCACCCCCGATTTCGACCGTGAGTAGTCCGCGGTGTCCCAGCCGGCGCCGCCATCGATCACGTCCGCACCCTTGCCGCCGACGAGAAAGTCCTTGCCGCCCGCGCCAAAAAGCTCGTCATTTCCGGAGTTGCCGCGGATTGTGTTGGTTCCGGCGTCGCCGGAGAGAACATCGTCGAAGGACGAACCGTAGAGATCCTCGATCGAGTCAAGTTGATCACCTTCCGCGTCCCCGCCCTCCGCCGTTCCGCTTGCAAGGTCAACCTCGACCGGAGCGGCGGACCGGGCATAGCTGGCTGTGTCCCGGCCCTCCCCGCCTAGCATAAGATCCGCACCCCGCCCGCCTTCCAGCCAATCCTTGCCTGCACCACCGGAAAGAGTGTCCGCGCCCCGACGACCGATCAGGGTGTTGTTTTGCTCATCTCCGGCCAGCATGTCGTCGTGGCGGGAGCCGCCAAGCTGCTCGATGCCCGTCAGGATATCGCCCGCTGCATCTCCACCCTCGGCCGTTCCGGCAGCAAGGTCGACCCGGACACCGGCAGCCGACCGGCTGTAGTCGGCCTTGTCGCTGCCATCGCCGCCATCGAGGAGATCGGCTCCGGCGCCGCCCTGAAGGTAGTCCTGGCCCGGTCCGCCCTTGAGCATGTCGTTGAACTCCGCACCGAACAGTACACCGCCACTGGCGGAAGCGATGGCAGTGCCGCCTGACTGCTCAGGACGAACTTCAATGAGCACCGTGGCCTCGTCTGTCAGCTGCCCGTCAGAAATCTCGTAACGGATCAGGGCGGTCCCGCTAAAGCCGACAGCCGGGCGGAACACAATGTCGCCGTCAGCACTAATCTCAGCAGCGCCGCCCTCCACCGCTGATATGACTGTCAGGTGGAGCGGATCGCCATCACGGTCAAAATCGTTGAGCAGGAGGTCGGCTGCAGGCAGTGTCAGCGACGACCCTTGTTCCACGCTGTATCCCGTATCGTTTAATGCTTCCGGGGCATCGTTTACGGGCTGAACGGCGATGTAGACCCGAGCCTGCGATGTCTGACCAGCATCTCCGAGCAGTTCATAGGAGAAGGCCGCCAACCCGGAAAAGTCGGCGTAGGGATCGAAGTGGACAGTTCCGTCCTGCAGCAGGGTTGCCGCGCCCCCGTGAGGGTCTGAGACGGTGCGTATCGTCAGGGTCTGCGCCGAACCTTGTATGTCATTTGTCAGCAGCTCGGGCAGCGCAATCAGCAGGGCCTGATCTTCCGGTGTTTCGAATCCGGCATCATCGACTGCTGCGAACACCGGTGGAAGGGGCGTGATTTCGACTTTGACCTGGCCGATCACAGGGGCGTTCAGCCCATCGCTGACCGAGTATGAGAAGCCAGCCTCGCCGGAGAAACCCGGATCCGGGCTGAACACGATATCGCCGCTGGCGTTGATGAACACTCCGCCGCCCACTGCCAAGGAGACGCCCTCCACGGCAAGGTCACGCAAGGACGGTGAATGATCGTTCGCCAGCAGCTCCGCCGGATCGATCGTCAGGCTCTGGGCAGCAACCATCTCAAAGGTATCTGTCGCTGCCTGCGGCGCGCCCTGGATATCAATCTCCGCAACCACCGGGGTGCTGGCGCCCTTGTCGTCCGAAACTGTGTACGCCAGGCGGGCGAGACCGTGAAAACCGGGAGTGGGCGTGAACGTGACACTGCCGTCGGCAGCAACGACCGCGGCGCCGCCCGAGGCCCAGTTGACCGCGCTGATGTGGAGCGCATCGCCGTCAGGGTCAGATGCACTGGCCAGGAGTTCGCTTCCGGCGATATGGGCAATCTGGTCCTGGGGGACGGTGAACGTTTCAGCGGTCGCGACCGGCGGCCGATTGCTTTCAGGCACCGTGACCTGGAGCCGGACCGTGCCGACACCGCCGAAGGCATCGCGGATCTCGAACTCGATGTGCGTATCGCCGGAGAACCCGTCATCCGGTGTGATCCGGATGTCCCGGCCACGTTCGAGCTCCGCGCTGATGCCCGGAGAGACACCGGTCAGCGCGGTGATCAAGAGCCCGCTCTCCGGACCGCCGAAGACCTCCACATCGCGGACCATGGTGAAAGCACCGGAGGGGGCAACCACCGTTTGCGGATCTACCTGGGGCGAGGACGTGGACTGCACCGGCGCTACATCCGCAAGGGCGGCAATCTGCTGTTGATCCCAGGACGATCCGTCGTCAAAGCGGATCTCCTCAATGCCGGTGGCGCTGGACTGGTAACCGGCGATCAGGACGCTGCCGCCATCCGGCAGGCTGAGCAAGAGATCGCCCGGATTGTTTGCTGGGCGCGTGGCTGAGACGTCTCCAGGCGCGATGCCGGCGCCGAACTGCAGCACGTCAAAATCATCGGGCGCGCCATTGTCCCGGATGATGTCCCGGCCATCGCCCAACCTGTAGATATAGGTGTCGGAGCCCGCACCGGCCATGAGTAGATCGGTCCCGGCGCCGGCTTCGATGGTTTCGGCGGCCTCGAAGCCGAAGACCACATCGCTGCCATCCGTCATGCTGCTGTCGAGTACGGCGGCTCGATACGCGGATGCGTCCCAGCTGTTGCCATCGTCCAGCTCGATGCGCTCGATCGTATCGAAGCGCGAGCCGGACAGGGTTTCCTCAATGACGATCCGGTCGTTGGGATTTGTGTCGAAGGTTATGACAAGGTCGGAGCTGCCGGGCGCCCTGAGCGAGAGGTTGACCTCTTCTGCCCCGTACCCGGAGATCTTCAGCACATCCTCACCGAAATCGCCGCGGTCGCGGATCAGCTCCTCCCCATCGCCGGCCGCAAAGAGATAGGTGTCAGAGCCTTTCAGTCCGTTCAGAACATCCTGACCTCCTCGTCCGATCAGGAAATCATCCGTGTCGAAGCCCCGGATCTCATCAGCAGCAGCCGTGCCTGCCGCATCCAGAACGCGGCCCCGCACCTCCGCTATCGTCCATTCCGTCCCATCATCGAGGCGGATGGTTTCGACCGTATCGTGCTTGGAAACGCCCAGGGTGTTCTCGATCACGATCCTGTCCGAAGAGGTGTCAGGGAAGAGGATCAACAGATCGTCTGTCTCAGGTGTGCGCCGGGAAAATTCGGCCTCCCCCGGTGCGATGCCGTTCAGTTGCAGAACATCCGTGCCGTTGAAACCCGCATCGTGAATATGCGTCCAGCCATCACCGGGGGTGAAGACATAGGTGTCCGAACCATCGCCTCCGGAGAGCAGGTCGGTGCCGGTTGTTCCATCAAGAATGTCATCGGTGAAGAAGCCGGAGATTTCGTCGTCAAACGGCGAGGCCTGCTGCTCCAGGATCCTGGCACGCACTTCAGCCGTGCTGAGACGTGTGCCGTCATCCCGCTCGATCCACTCTATGGTATCGCCCTTGGAGGCGCCCAGGGTGGATTTCACCAGGATGCTGTCGCCGGGCGCGTCCGAAAAGCTGATCAGCAGATCCTCGCTCGAAGGGGCAGCGCGGGCGAATTGAACATCAGAGGTCTCATAGCCGTGGATACGGATCACATCGGAGGACAGGAACCCATTGTCCTTGATCACATCGGCGCCGTCGCCACGTCGGAACACGTAGGTGTCCGATCCCTGCCCGCCGTGAAGCGTGTCGCTGCCGTCCCCGCCTTCCAGGACATCGTCGGTGATGAAGCCAGTGATGGTCTCGTCGCCCGGTCTGCGCTCCTGTTCCAGGATCAGCCGGCGGACGTCGTCCGGCGTCCACTGGGTCCCATCCTGAAGGGAAATCAGTTCGATCGTGTTGTTGCGGTTGTCGGTCAGCGCGTGTTCGACAACGATCTGGTCATCCGTTTCCCCGTCGAAGGTGATGAGCAAGTGGCTGTCATTTGAAGCGTGGCGCGCAAGCACAACTTCCGAAGCGTCATAACCCTGGATGACCAGTCGGTCGGTACTCAGGAAACCGAAATCGGCGATGGTGTCCTGACCGTCCCCCCGGGCAAAGATATAGGTATCGCTCCCGCCGTTCCCGCTCAGCCGGTCATTGCCGGGACCGCCAATGAGGATGTCATCGCCGGCATCCCCGTGAATCACATCATCGCCGGCCAGCCCCTGAAGCAGATCATCGGAACTGAAGCCTCTGAGCTCATCCGCCCCGTCCGTTGCCGGAACAGCCAAAAGTTTCGCTCTGACGTCCGCAACAGTCCATTCCGATCCGTCGACAAACCGGATCACCTCGATCGTGTTCGCCAGCGAACCGGCCAGCGCCCCGAGGATTGTGATCGCATCGTCCGGCCGATCGATGAAATGCAGAACAAGATCCCCGCCGAGAGATCCCGCACGTGAGAGCGCGACATCGTCCGGATGAATGCCGTCAAGCACGAGCGCGTCCTGCCCGAACGAGCCCCTGTCCTCAATGATGTCCGCACCATCGCCGGGCCGGTAGAGATAGGTGTCCGAGCCTTCGTTGCCGGAGAGCCGGTCGTCTCCGACCCCGCCTGCGAGCAAGTCGTCGCCTGCGCCGCCCGTGATCTCGTCGTCGCCGGCCAGACCCTGAATCTGATCGATCTCGGAGGAGCCGGTCAGAGTGTCATCTCCGGATGATCCGGTCAGATCCTGCGTAAGGGCGAGGATCTCATCCCGTTCCAGCGTACTGCCATCCGCAAAACGGTATTCCTGGATCTTGCTGAACTGCGTGCTGCGCGCACTGAACTCGTTCAGGACCGTGAGAGTCTCTCCTGAACCTGAAAGCGTGATCAGCAGATCGTCTCCACGTCGTTCAAACGTGAGATCCTCCGATGCGATCCCGCCTCCGAATTCCACCACGTTGAAATTGTCCCGGGTCAGCCAGCGCGGCTGCTCGTCAATCGTGTCGTGGCCTGATCCGATGCCGAACCGGTAGATGTCGCTGCCATCTTCTCCGATCAGAAGATCATCGCCCGGCCCGCCATCGAAGACATTGTCGAGCAGCGCGCCCCTCAGGACATCATCGCCGGGTCCGGAGGCATCATCGATCAGCTTCTGCTCGATCTCAGCGGCGGACAATACGGTCCCGTCTGCGAAGCGGAACACCTCAATCTGCTGGGTGTAGTGGCCGACCGCAGCATAGCCGAACTGCTCCTCGACGATCAGCCGGTCGCCCGTCGCCGGGAGATCGACAATCAGATCATCGCCCTCGCGGGCGAACTCAACATCATCAGGCCCCAAGCCGCCGGCAAAGAGAACCTCGTCACCGCCCACGCCCAGTCCGAAATCCGCACCTATCCCTTCGTAGATCACATCCGCGCCGGACCCCGGTCCGAACACATAGGTGTCCGCCCCTGCCTTCCCGGTGAGACGGTCGTTCCCGGCTCCGCCATCCAGCACATCGCCGGTGGTGAAGCCTTCGATGAGATCGTCGCCTCCGGTGGCCGCCTCCGCGAGCACCGACAGCATGATGTCCTCCCAGCCGATTTCCACATCCGGATGCTGCTGAAAGGTGATGCGTTCGATCCGGTTCAGCCAGTGGCCCCCAAAGCCTGTCGCAAGCTGGGTGAACTGCCCCTCGATCAGAACGGAATCGCCGCTTTCGCCGACAATGATCTCCAGATCCTCACCCGACCGCACAAAGCGCAGATCGTCCGGACCGATCCCGCTGCCAAACCGGAGGGTGTCGTCGGACGATGTCAGGACATTGAACTGACTATCGCGGATGATGTCCGCGCCATCGCCTGCATCGAAGTGATAAGTGTCGCTGCCATCGCCGCCCCTGAGTTCGTCATTGCCGCCGCCGCCATCGAGCAGATCGTCGCGATGGAAGCCGTAAATGACATCATCGCCTTCGGAGCGGGCATCATCCAGCACGCGGCGCATGATGCCGTCGGCGTCGAGAAACGTCCCATTGTCGAAAATCAGGTTCTCGATGCGCCATTGCCAGAGCAGCCCGAACGCTCCGGTGTGAAAGGCATGGAACTGTTTTTCGATCGTCAGCGTTTCGCCCGAAGCCAATCGAACGATCAGGTCATCGGACTGGCCCTCGCGGAGGAACGTGACATCTTCCGGCGCTCCGGCGCCGCTGCCCAAGAGGACAAAGTCCGGCGTATCGATCAACGCGTTCTGGGCACCTTCCAGCTCCCTTATCACATCGTGGCCGTAACCGATGTCGAAGAGATAGATATCCCCTTCATTGCCACCGGTGAGCAGATCATCGCCGGCCCCGCCATCGAGGACATCCGGCCGGGGAGTTCCCCTGACCTCTGTGCTCGCGGGATCGGCCCGGGACACGGCCCAGGCAATATCGACCCGGTCCCAAACCGTTCCATCGACAAAGGAGATCTCCTCTATGCCCCATTCCGGTGAAATGGCCCCGCCGAAGAAACCGGGATTGAGGATCTCGAACTGGTTGACGATACGAAGCTCACTGCCTGTGGAAGCGACACGCAGCACAAGATCCAACCCCTCGCGCACCGCTTCAACTTCATCGGCCCTGGTGTCGGCAAAGCGGATCAGATCGTAGCCGCGGGCATCTCCGAAGGCTTCGCTTTCGATGATCGTGTCGGACCCGAACTGCCTCGGGACAATATAGACATCCCGCGCTGCGCCGCCTTCGGCCGTCTCGTCTCCGGCGCCGAACACCAGGATTTCAGGATCTTCAGACCCTTCCTGGATGTCCGTGCCGATGAGAACGGAACCACGCGGGACGCCCAGGGCCGTCGCGGCATCCAGAACATAGAGCGGCAGGCCGGTCGTGTCGTACGCCGCCACGATGTTGGCCATGATGAAGTCATAGCTGATGACCAGGTCGTTACCCCGGTCGAACTCCGTGATCACCACATCGAGAATGCTCTGCCAGCCCTCCAGATAGGCGGTGGCTGCATCCGGATCCAACGGTGCGCGGGCGAAGATCGCCTCGAACATGGGCGCCAGCATCCGGTCCGTCGTTGCATGGAACCTGTTGTCTTCAAGGCTGTACTCCAGCCCATCGAAATAGGGTTTGAGAGGGCCTTGCATGGCGAGTCTGACGGCGACCATGTCCATGCGGTTGAGCGCGAACTCGACCAGCCCGGCCACTCCGCCCTGGGTTGCCGTGACCGTGCTTGCAGGGTGTTCCAGCGGCAGATCGCGTCCAAGATGGCGCTCCAGAAACGTGATGACGCCACCTTCCAGCCAGCGCCACTCGGCCTTTCCCGTCAGACCGGAGAGACCTGTTTCGATGATGATCGGCCCCTTCGGCGGAGCCTCCGTGGGAGGGCAGGGGTTCAGATCGCAGAAGAGATGAGCGCCGAGCGGCCCGTGCGCCCAGAAATCATCGTCGATCCATGCACTGTCCACTACCTCCAGCGTGCCGTCATCGGCCAGCCGGACCTTGATTGGCACGCTGATATGGGGCGTCTTGCCCAGAAACTCGGTCGCCGACGCGGCCCACTTGACGAGTAGCGGCGTTGCCTGCTCCCGGAGATCTTCAAGGTTTTGAGCCGTAAGGGTTTCGATCCCGGCCTCGAAGAATGCTGCGAGTTCTTCGTCCAGCGTCAGCGAGATGTGCAGATCAGGGAACTCTCCGGTCCCCTTGATGTTGGGCAGCAGAGAAGCCCGGGCAGAGATTGTCTGGTCGCCGAGCCAGACCGAGTTGTAGTCATCGATATTGAAGCCGACATCCGCGATCACCGATGTTGAGCCGTCCACGCGCTCGAAGGTCGAGCTCAAAAGGATCTGGTTCTGGGCGTTTTCCCCGCTGGTAGGTACGCTGGCCTCCAGGCTGATCGAGACGATCCCGTGACTTGAGAGGGAGGTGAGCTCCGACAGTTCGCTTCGCGCGTTGCCGTTTGCGTCCTGCCACACAAGCAGCTCCGCAAAACGCGAATCTTGAGCATCGATCCGGCCGTCAAGATTGTCATCAAGAGCGGCGAGGTCTGCAAAACCGTCGCCTGTGACTGAGCCGAACAGCTCGCCGATGTCGTTGATGATGCCGTCTCCGTTGCGATCGAGCGCCAGCAGGCCATCATCCGGCCGGACCCATCCGGCCGGTTCGCCAAAGCCGTCTCCGTCATGATCAAAGGCATAGCGGCTGCCCGACGGCGGCAGCAGCTCAAGGCCGTCGCCATCAAGATCGAGTACCAGGGGATCGTTCCAGTTCTCGTTCCAGCCCTTTCCAAAAAGCGCCTTCGCAATCAGATCGAGTGTCGGTGCAAACCAGTTCAGAGAGAATTCGCCAGCCCGCTCGCCGCGGAACGCCAGAAAGGCATCGAAACCGAGGCGGAATACCGTGATGCCGGCCGTGGGATCGGCCACGCCGTTGCCGCCCCTGTAGTTGGCGACAAACATCTGAAGGCCGGCAAAGTTGATGACCAGTTCGCCATCCTTGTTGACGGTGTAGCGCAGCAGGCCGGTGATTGCCCAGACACTCTCCGAATTGATAGCGCCGGTGGCGCCGTGAAGTTTGCGGTCACCCATGTAGATGCCGTCGACCGCGCTGGCATCGGCAAACAGAACATCAGGCGCGAAGTGAACGACGTCTTCCCCCGCCCCCGACACGACGACAGCGCCGGGAGAGAACGGAAAGATCGTGTCGTTGCCGTCGCCGCCCAAGATGATGGGCTGGTTGCCACCGATGGTGACGATAAAATCCTCGCCGGGCCCGCCGTCGAGTTCGAGATGGAGATCCTCCGGCGCAGTCCCGCTGTCCGGATTGGCCGGATCGAGTTTGGCGCCCTGCTTGATGAAATCCGGAAACAGTCCGATCAGCACATCGTCGCCGGCGCCGCCCTCCAGCGCGCCGAAACCTGTGTGCAGCAGGTAGTCTTCGCCGCCCCCGCCGAAGAGTGCGGAATTGCCGCTGCCGTAGATGAACTGAACGCCGTCCCCGCCGTGAGCGCTGGTCTCGCCCTCGGCCACAATGAACTCGGGAAAGCTGGCCGCCGCTTCCAGGACGAGGCTGAAGGCAACCTCCAGTTCCTTTTCCGCACTGGCAAAGAATGCGTCGACCCGCTGGATGAAGTTCCAGTTAGGAAAGGCTTCGGCCAGCCGTCCCACAGCGATGCGGAGTTCGCCCAGGCTGAGGATTGCCCCCAGGCCAATCAGGGCCACCACGCCGGTCGTGCCGAAGAGAATTGAAACGGCGCCCACAGCCGCGAAACCGGCGACAATACCGATCGCCGCGCTTGTTGCGTTGTCGAACGTCGCGACCCTTTCAATATCGGCCTGCAGCTTTTCGAGGGCCTTGTCGGTGTCGATCGTTGTCTTGGCGTAGGCGATGCCGGTAAGCCCGAAGATGAAGGCCGAGAAGAAGTCCGCCTTGCCGCTGCCCGCATCCTTGAGGAACTTCGTGAAGATGTTGAACTTGCCCGGCTCCAGGCTCTTTGCGAGCTTGGCAATATCCGTGTCGCGCAGCGCTGCGCGTTCGAACTGGCTGAGCCGTTGACCGAACTCGTTCTCGGCGTTCGGATCGAACAGCGCAGAGCTCTGTTTCAGGGCCTCGCGGTAGCCGGGGCTGACGAAAACCTGGCTCTGTTTGATTTCTGTGAAATCGATTTGAGCATAGACGTTCCGCAGTTTGTCCTGGCCTCCTGAGCCGCCGGCAATCTGCCCGTCAGTCCCATTGAGCAGAAAGCGCGGGTAAGCTGTCTTGGTCTCAGGATCCAAGCGCGCAACCAGGCCGTCCTTTAGATAGAGTTGGAACTTCTCAATATTGGCGGCAGCGTTTTTGTAGGCGGCATCCTCACCTATCGATAGCCGCTGGCGCTCGAAGTCACTTTCTATTTCCTCGAGAATGTTTCCGACGAAATTGCTGTAGGCAGGATGGCTGCCCGCGTGTCGGGCCAAACCGCTGGCCTTGGCATCGTTTGCATCATCCGGAAGGTAAAGACCGTTGCTACCAAAATTCTCATGATCGTACAGCCCGCGAGCAGAGAGACCCTGGAGCAAGGATGAGCTATTGGCTTGCGCTGTTGGTATGAGGTGGTGTTTCTGGAACTGACCATTCCAACCACCGCCAGACGCCGGATTAACAGGAATATCTCCTGAGAATTGGTCTGGAAACGAACTACTACTAGTCATGCCGATCCCCCGATTGGCAATGCTTGCTTATGCTAAGTCATCGCTAGACTTCTTCGATCTTGCTGGCCCTCCAGCCGTTGATTTTTGCTGCCTTCAGTCTTCTGACAAATTCGTCGGAGGCATAGTTGTGATTAAAAAAATGCTCATTTCCGGACCAGAAGTGGCTGCCCCCAATCTGATCCCGGAACATCACTACGGAGTAGCCTCCCTTCCCTTGAGTATAGAATCCTCCGCCATACTCATTGACGTACCACGTGATGTTCGAGCGCTCGGTGTCGATGGCATCGAAGCTCTGGCAGACGTTCAGGATGTAGTATTGTTTCTTGATGGGCCCGCCGGACCGGCGGAACAGCTCGATGGGGAAGTACTGATTGACCCCCGGCTCCAGTTCTTCGGCGATCCGGCGAAAATCCTCCGAAACCGTCCACACGCCGAGCGTCGGGAAGACATCGGGAAAGCGCTTGAAGTTGGAGTATTCCCTGGCTTGGGTCGGAACCGTTGCGGGGTCGGCGCGAAATCCGCGCAGCCAGTCAATCGGCTTGAATCCGTCCGGTGTCTCAAGCCACCTGAAGCGTGGATTGTGCATGGGATGCAGAGAAGTCTGTATGCGATATGCCAAGTGCTGTCCCCCCGACCAGCCCGGTCATCTCGCCCCGGTCTGGCAGGAGAGAATGGTGCTGCGCGGACGACGTGTCCGCGCAGCACCTACGGCTGGCCCAGTGAGCCTGTGCACAGCCGCCCCCGGTCCCGTTCGCGGTGGCTTTTGTTGACGGCGACACTATCTCTTGCAACCAAAGCGTGTCAAGTGAAAGAATTGTCCGCAAATGACGGTTTTTCTCGTCCTATGCGAGCGTCATCATCAAACTCGCCATCAATTGAGCGCGCGGCACAAGGGAACGGATATCAATATGCTCGTTGAGAGTGTGCAAACCATCCCCTTCAACACCCAACCCATCGAGGGTCGCGAGTCCCAGCGCACCGGTGAAAGTCCCGTCCGAACCGCCGCCCCGGCTGCCATGGGGCAGATCGAAGCCGATGGCGCCGGCCAAGTCCCGGGCCTGTTCATAGAGCTTCATGGTTGCAGGCAGCCCTGGCGCCCAGACCGGGCGCGTGACCCCGCGCCTCACCTCCAGCTCGATGCCCGCATGGTTGCCGTTCAGCGCCAGCATGCGGTCCACCCCGTGCGCCAGATCAGCATCCGTCTTCGCCATGGACAGCACCTCGGCCTGACAGCTGGAGGGCACGCAGTTCACCCACTGGCCGCCGCGGATGACGCCGGCGGAGAAGGTGCAGTCGGCGGTGGTCATGGCTTCGATCGCCTCGATATGGCGGATCATGCCGTGGATCGCGGATTTGCCTTCGGCGAGGCGCGCACCGGCATGGCTCGGCACACCGCGGGTCTCAAGGTTGAACCTTGCGATGGCGAAACGGCCCGTCACCACGCCGCCATCCTCATTGGCCGGTTCGGGCACGAGGATGAACTTGTGTCGCGCCGCCTCCGCCTCGATGAGATCGCGCGTGGAGGGGGATCCGACCTCCTCGTCGCTGGTGAACAGAAAGGTGATCGGCAGGGGCGGCACCGCGCCGCTCTTCGCCAGAAGCCTTGCCGCCTCCAGGGCGATGTAGTTCCCGCCCTTCATGTCCTGGATGCCCGGCCCCCAGCAGAAGTCGCCGTCGAGCTTCCAGGGGAGCGGTTCCAGGGTGCCGACAGGATGGACCGTATCGAGATGACCCAGAACCAGAATGCCCGGCGCGTAGAGATCCGGATGAGGGAACCTCGCCCGGACGCAGTCACCAAATCCCATCCGTCCCGCGATCCGCTCAATTGATGCGCCAGCCTTCGCGAGGTCACGGCCTGCCAGGTCCATCATGCGGTTGACGGCATCTGCGTCGAAGGTCGGGCTTTCGCATTCGACCCAGACTTTGAGACCGGCCAGCATCTGGTCCCGGTCAAACGGCAGTTCGGGGATCATGGCGTGCGTCTCCTTGAGATTGATCAATCCTATCGAAGAGGACAGGGGCTATGGCTGTCAACGCAGAGGTTACATCATTGTCAAACTCTGTGCTTACGCTCGCACAGGGGCGTATGCTCATTGTGACGACAATACGGGTGAGATTTCATGATCAACAATTCTGACGGCGGACCTGAGAAGACCTGGCTCGATCTCGAGCTGGAAGACAATTTCGATGAAGAACTGGAAATGGAGCTTGATGACCAGAGAGTCGCACGCGAGCTCAGGGACATCGAAGCCTGGCAGACACGGCCAAGCATGGAACGCCGGGTCTATTTCGAATCCCTTCTCCGGCTCCAGGCTGAACTGGTCCGCCTTCAGGACTGGGTCGTTGCAACCGGCTACAAGCTTCTGGTGATCTTCGAAGGCCGGGATGCAGCAGGCAAAGGCGGCGTCATCAAGCGGATTACACAAAGGCTCAATCCACGGGTCTGCCGCGTGGTCGCCCTGCCCGCTCCGTCGGAAAGGGAAAAGACCCAGTGGTACTTCCAGCGCTATGTCCCACACCTGCCCTCCGGCGGCGAGATCGTGCTGTTCGACCGCTCCTGGTACAACCGCGCCGGTGTCGAACGCGTCATGGGCTTTGCCGATGAAGACCAGGTCGAGGCGTTTTTCCGCGACGTGCCTGAGTTCGAGCGCATGCTGGTGCGGTCCGGCATCAAGGTGGTGAAGTACTGGTTCTCGATAACCGACCAGGAGCAGCAGCTCCGCTTCCTGATCCGGGTTCATGATCCCATCAAGCAGTGGAAGCTCAGTCCAATGGATCTGCAGTCGCGCATCCGCTGGGAACAGTACACCAAGGTGAAGGAAGAAATGTTCGAACGCACGAATATCGACGAGGCGCCGTGGTGGATCGTGGAAGGCAATGACAAGAAACAGGCGAGACTGAACTGCATCGATCATCTGCTGAGACAGCTACCCTATGACGACGTCCCCCACGAGGCCGTTGTGCTGCCCGACCGTGTGTTCAATCCGAAATACGAGCGCAAGACCCTGCCGAAGAACCTCTATGTGCCGGAGAAATACTGACGGTTTGCGCCGCTGGCTCAGCCCTGCGCCACGCCCCAGATCTCGACTGTGTTCTCCACCGAATGCATCATCGACTTGGGCACGAGCGTGAGGGGAGGCAATGGCCCACCCACGCAGTCAGCGAGCAGATCGAGCATCCTTACGGCTCCCGCCTCGCCGTCGCTGCAAGTGAAATAGCAGACCATCAGCTTCAGGTCGGACGGGGACCGTCCGAAGCCGCGCAGCAGGTCCTCGATATAGGACATGGTCAGCCGCGTCTGCCCCTCCAGTTGCCCGGCCATCATGCGGTTGCCTGAGTTGGCGAACGGTTCGGACGGGACCTGGCCACCAAGCCAGATCATGTCCCGCAAGCCGATCGCCTGCCGGTAGGGCAGGTTGAGCGGCCAATCCCACACCCGGTCCGGCCAGATATCCGTACGCGGAATATATTTGTCATAGGAAAGACGTTTCTGCCGCATCGCCATCACATCAATCTTTGTGACCGCGCCCTCAGGGTAAAGGCGTTGGCACGGGACCACGGTGGCCGGCGGACCCGGTTCGGCAAAATGGCTGGCCCGGGCGAGCGCAAGCGGCGCCCAGTCCTCCCGCGTTGTGCCGAAGAAGTGCCCTTCCATCTTGACGCTGTCCTGCAGGCCGGCGCCCAGAGCAGAGAGGGTCTGCTCATGCAGTTCCATGACCGCGTGGCTTTGCGCTACGGCGTCGCCTGCGCCCGCTGCGGTCCGGTTCGCCACCGCGATAAACTCGCCCGCACGCAGGCCGCCGGTGACTTTCCGGGACCCCAACTTCGCCTGCCATTCTTCCGGAACCGGCCGTTCAACAGATATGAATTTCAGCTGTGTGCGCCAGTTGCGCTGCGCAATCACCTGGAGCTGGACCAGCTGGCCGGCAAACGGCTGCAGCGGCTCGGGGACGGTGCTGAAGACCGGCATCGGATCCGCGCTGAAGTGGTCTGCCAGAGCGGTGATCACCGCCCAGTCTTCGAGATCCTCCGAATAATAGGCCTTCAGGCGCACCACGTCGTCCAGAGTGCAGTTCTCGCCCGCGAGAGCCTGGCTCACGTTTTCCAGGGCACCGGCAATCTGCGCCGGGAGATTGTCGGGCGATCTGATCTTCCCATGCGCATCCAGGTCAGCGGCGCCGCCGACAAAGGTCAAAGGCCCAGCTGAGCCAGCCAGTTGATGTGTGCGGGTTGTGGGCAGGCGCCAAAGCGGTTGCATCTCAGGCCTCGCTTTCCTCTTTCAGGAAGCCGAGCACCAGTTCAGCCACGATTCCCGGTGCTTCGAGCAGGATGGAATGGCGCAGCTCAGGCAGAATTTCCAGCTTTGCGCCAGGGATTGTTTCGGACATGAATCGAGCCATGCGCGGGTTCGATCCGATATCGTGCTCACCGGTCGCCACAAGCGTCGGCGCCCTGATCTGGGAAAGCTGATCGGCGAAGTCGGTCATGGCGAGCGCATAGTAGGCCGCAGCATAGGCGGCCCCGTCCATGGCGGTCACCGCAGCTTTCCTGCGCGCCACGATGTCGGGGTTCGACGCCCGGAACCCAGGCGTGAACCAGCGTTCCACCGACTGATCGAAATAGTCTGCGGGGTGAGAACTGCGGATGAACTCGAGCCGCCCCTCCACCTTGCCGCGCTCTTCGTCACTGCGTCCCGCAACCGTGGACAAGAGAACGAGCTTGTTCACCCGTTCCGGTGAGGAGATCGCGAGACCCTGGGCAACCAGCCCGCCGAGGGAAAACCCGGCGATGTGGGCCCGCTCCATTTCCAGCTCATCCATGAGCCGGGTCAGGTCACCGCACAGGTCCTCGATCTGATAGGGGCCTGGAGGCGCGTCCGAGCCGCCATGGCCGCGCAGGTCAAAACGCAGGATTCGATAGCCCGCTCCAAGCCTGCCAACGACCCCGTCCCAATCGGTCAGCCTGGAACCCACTCCATGGATCAGCACCAGATCGGGACCGGCGCCTTCCAACCGGTAGTTCAGGTGGGGCAGGGTCGAAGAAAGCGGCATGACGGGTTCCGGATTTGCCTTGCACTTGCGCTCCTGGAAGCTACCGTGCGGAAACCCGGAGCGAAAGAGGTTGGGTCCCGTGAAGACATATCAGATGTTCATTGACGGCCGCTGGCAGGACGCCGAAGGCCAGGCCGGCTTTGCATCGGTCAATCCTGCCAGCGAAGAACCCTGGGCCCACATCCCGGATGCCGCCGAAGCCGATGTGGAGCGCACTGTCGTTGCGGCCCGCAAGGCCTTCGAGGATGGCCCCTGGGCGAAAACCGCTCCGGTGGAACGCGGCAAGGTCCTGAGGAAGCTCGCAGATCTCATCCGCCCCCGGACCGAGCAACTGGGCCGGACGGAAACCACCGACACCGGCAAGCTTTTCCGGGAAACCAGATGGCAGGCGAACAACGTCGCGGGCATCTACGAGTTCTACGGCGGCCTCGCCGACAAGCTGAACGGCTATGTCCCACCGGTAAGCGCGGGTCAGAACCTGAGCTTCGTGACCCACGAGCCCGTTGGCGTGGTGGTCGCCATCGTGCCGTGGAACACCCAGATCCAGCTCGCGGCCAACAAGATCGGACCTGCGCTGGCGGCCGGCAACACGGTCATCGTGAAGGCCTCGGAGCATGCCTCCGCCCCCATGCTCGAGTTCGCCTCCATCGTGGCCGAACTCGATCTGCCTCCCGGCGTGTTCAATGTCGTCACCGGGCGGGGCGAACCTTGTGGCCGTGCCCTGACCAGTCATCCCGGCATTGACCGGATCAGCTTTACCGGCGGGGTCGATACCGCGCGGAAGATCATTCCGAACACGGCGAACAACATTGCCCGGCTGAGCCTCGAACTTGGCGGCAAGTCGCCGGTCATCGTATTTGACGACGCCAACCTGGAAAGCGCGGTCAACGGCGTGCTCGCCGGAATATTCGGCGCCTCCGGGCAAAGCTGCGCGGCAGGTTCGCGGCTCCTTCTTCAGTCCGGCGTCTACGATGACATGGTCGCCCGCCTGAAGGCGCGGGCCGAGGACATCCTCATCGGCGATCCGATGGACGAAGCCACGCAGATGGGACCGCTCGCGACACCGGCCCAGCTTGAGAATACCCGAAGGCTCATCGATGGTTCTCTGGGTTCCGGCGCAAGGCTGGTCACAGGCGGAAAGCGCCCGGCACAACTTGACAAGGGATACTATTTCGAGCCGACGATCATAGAATGCGATCATCAGGATCTGCCTTGCGTCCAGCAGGAATTCTTTGCTCCTGTCCTGAGCGTGCTGCGCTTTGAGACCGAGGAAGAGGCCATCCGTCTTGCAAACGCCACCGACTTCGCATTCGCCGGTGGCGTCTTCACCAACGATTCGGCGCGCGGGATCCGGGTCGCCCGCGCCGTCCGTGCGGGCCGCATCTGGATCAACACCTACCGCCGTTCGACCGTGACCACGCCCTTCGGCGGCTTCAGGAACAGCGGTCATGGACGGGAAGGCGGCATAGATGCCATCAGGGATTTCACGGATACCAAGGCAACCATGATCGAGGTCAGCGGCGAGCCCATGGCCGACCCGTTCATCATGGGATGACGCTGACGCTTCGCCCGGCATGCGCTGCACCCGTAGGGCACGGCTTTACGCAGCATTAAGTGTCGTTCCGTAAACTTAGCGCCAATACCTGGAGTGTGAGTGCGATGGTTAATCCCCTGCGTTCGATCGCCTGGCTGTGTATGGCATTTTCCCTTGGCCTTATGTCGGTCATCGTCCTGAGCTACCAGCCCGGCCTTTTCGACACCCCCCGGGTTGCCAACATCGAACAGCAAGAAGTCGCACAGGCAGTGGAAACCTTCCGCCGTGCCATGGTGGAGGCGCGTCCCGAGGAGATCATATCAATTTCCGATCCGGGCCTGTCGTTCGGACATTCCAACGGCTACGTCCAGACCCGGGAGGAGTTCGCCGAAACCGTGCGCAGCGGGGAGGAGATCTTCAAACGCGTGGACCTGACCAACAAGAAGCTGAGCGTGGTCGGCGACACTGCCATCGAGCGTCATCACTTCTCCGCCGACATTGTCTACAAGGGCAAACTCAGGAATTTCGAGCTCGAGATCGTCGAAATCTGGAAAAAGACCGACAAGTGGCGGCTCCTGGTCCGGCAGGCATTCAAGGCCTAGTTAGCAACCAGTTCCCGGGGCGCATTTGTCACCGGTTCGCAGGCTCCCTCGGTCACGATTGCCGTCTCGCCGAGGCTCATGGTGAGGCCTGTGCGGTCATCCAGCAGGATCATGTGCAGAAAGAACACCATGCCCGGCTCAAGGCCTTGAGGGTTGTCTGCCCAGATCATCGGCCAGTCCATCCAGGTCGGCGGGTAGGAAACGCCCAGGCTGTAGCCGCACGCGTTCAGGGCCGCATGGCCGTATCCCCCCTCATCCAGCGTTGAGCGGTGGGCCTCGAATACATCTCCAACTGTCTTCCCCGGGCACAGCGCTTCCTTGCAGGCGGCAAGCGCGTCGCGGGCGGCTGAAAACATTGAGAGCTGTGCCGGGTCCGGCGCCCCCGTGACCACCACGCTCATGGCGCAGGCGTGGTAGTGGCGATACGCGGCGGCGAACTCGTGCTGGACCTGATCTTGCGCAGCAACGGTTTCCTTGCCGGTGTGATAGCGCACCATGAGCGCTTCCTCGCCCGCGCCCATGGGCCAGCGGCTAGCGGACGGATCGCCGCCGCTCGACATGATGGTGTGCATCATCTCGCCGTAGACATCGCCCAGGAAGACACCCGGGACCGTTCGCGTGTTTGCGACGTGCCAGGCCGCGTCGCAAAGGATCCCCGCCTTGCGGACATAGGCCAGTTCGGCCGGGCTCTTGACCAGCCGCACAAGGCGGACGACGTCGGAGGCATCGCTCGCCTCGCAGAATCCCTCGAGCGCTGCGTCAACCATTTTGCCGCGTTGGGCGGTAAGACCGTAGGCGTGGTACTCGATTCCGATGCGCTTGCCTCGGCACCCGTAGGCGTCGAGCATGTCGCGCAGATCATCTCCGGGGGAAGCGCCGTCCCGGTCCGTCCAGATCCGGATGTCTTCCAGAACGGAGGTCATCCGCGACTGCAGCCTGTCGGCAGAGCGGGTCAACAGCGCCATCCGGCCATCGGCCCCGAAATACATACCCTGGAACATGGTGTAGCCGGAGGTGTCGTAGCCGGCCAGATAGTACATGCTCTCCTGCTTGAAGAGCACCAGGCCGTCGAGTTCTTCACGCTCGAGCGCTGCGCGCACGCGTGCCTGGCGGGAAGCGAATTCTTCATGCGAAAAGTGCAGAGCCATGTCCGTCGGTTCCTGCCCTTGCGTCCCGCCGTCTCCATTGGCAAGATGAAATGGTTAACGGACTGTCACACAGAAGACCACACCCGGCAACAAGCCAGAACTCGTTGGGAGACAATCCGGTCCATACAGGAGGAGAGACAAACAATGTTCACCAAGACCAAGAGCCTTGCCCTGGCGGCAGTGGCCAGTTTCGCGCTGGGTGTCAGCGCACAGGCGGCCGACCTGACGATCGCGTCGTGGGGCGGCTCGTACCAGGCAGCGCAAAGCAAGGCGATCTTCCAGCCTGTCGCCAAGAAGCTCGGCATCACCATCAAGGAAGAATCCTATGGCGGGATTTCAGATGTGCGGCTGCAGGTGAAGGCCGGCGCAGTCACGCTGGACATCATCGACACCGGTTCGGGCGGCGGTGCCCGCGGCGGCGTGGAAGGCATCCTGATCCCGCTGGACTACGGCATGATCGACGTGAAGGACTTTGTCCCGGGCACTTGGCTCGACTCCTGCGTCGGGACCATCGTGTTCTCCACGGTGTTCGCCTACAATACCGAAACCTACAAGGACAGCACGCCCAGGGGCTGGGCCGACTTCTGGGATGTGAAGAAGTTCCCCGGTTCGCGCGCCTACCGCGCCAAGATGTGGGGGGCCCTGGAACCGGCCCTGCTCGCTGACGGCGTCCCGATGGAAGACGTCTACAAGGTTCTTGACAGCAAGGAAGGCATCAAGCGGGCTCTCGACAAGATCCGCGAGTTGAAGCCGCATATCGACGTCTGGTGGAAGTCCGGCGCCCAGCACGCCCAGCTCATGAAGGACGGTGAAGTCGACATGACTTCGGGCTGGAACGGCCGTTTCGATGTCGCGATCAAGGACGGTGCGAAGGCCGCCTACACCTATGATGGCGCGACGCTGGACTATGACTGCTTCGGTATTCCGAAGGGTGCCCCGAATGCGGAACTCGCCATGAAGTTCCTGGTCGAGGCCTCCAAGGCCAGCTATCAGGCGAACCTGCCGCAATACATCACCTACGGGCCTACCAACTCCAAGGCCTACACGCTCGGCATTATCGACGATGCGCTTGCCAAGAAGCTGCCGTCCCATCCGGACAACGCCAAGAAGCAGCTTATCATCGACACGCAGTGGTACGCCGAATGGGAGAAGGTCGCTTCGGAGATGTACCAGGAAATGCTGACCGAATAGGCCGGATCTAGCGACGAAAAACGGGGCGGCGTTTTCGGGCGCCGCCCCATGAATTCCACGGAATCCGGGTGCGGCATAGTTGAGGGGCCAGCGACGTGAATGATAGTAACAATCGGGGCGAAGCCCTTCCCATTTCAATCGGCAATGTGACCAAGACCTATGGCAAGGTCTTTGCCCTTGATGGTGTTTCCCTGGAGGTTGAGAGCGGCGAGTTTCTCACTCTGCTAGGCCCCTCGGGTTCCGGCAAGACGACCCTGCTGATGGTACTCGCTGGTTTTACGCGGCCCGACCATGGAAGCCTCAAATTTGGCGATCGCGAAGTGATCCGCATTCCGCCGCACAAACGCGATGTCGGCATGGTGTTCCAGAACTATGCTCTGTTTCCGCATATGACTGTGGCCGGCAATGTCGGCTTCCCGTTGAAGCTCAGGAACGTCTCCGGACCAGAGCTGGCCGAGCGTGTGGAAGGTGCTCTCGAGACTGTCCAGCTCGGTGGTTATGGCGAGCGCGGCATCGATCAGCTCTCCGGTGGGCAAAAGCAACGCGTTGCCCTGGCTCGCGCCATCGTCTTCGAGCCGCGCATTCTGCTGATGGATGAACCGCTCTCCGCGCTGGACGCGCATTTGGTCATACGGATGCAATCCGTACTCACCAAGCTTCAACGCGAACTTGGCATCACTTTCGTCTACGTCACGCACTCGCAGTCCGAGGCCTTCGCCATGGCCGACCGCGTGGTGATCATGTCGAAAGGTGATATCGCGCAGATCGGCTCCCCGCGAGAGGTCTATCGCGCGCCCAAAACCCGCTTCGTCGCAGAGTTCGTGGGACGCAACAACATCCTGCCAGGGAAGGTCGCCACCGTCTCTGATGGGTCCGTCTCGGTCGACACGCCGCTCGGTATGTTCACAGTACCGGGACAGGCGGAACCCGGCGCGACCGCATCCATCGTGGTGG
>JBCCEL010000032.1:0-28440 GCA_039030315.1 Pseudomonadota bacterium | reverse complement strand
CTTGGGTGATACCAGGATGCGCAATCCCTTTTCCTGCTGGTAGCGGCGCACGTTACGCTCCACGGTCGCAACCAGGGTCTTGGGATCTTTGGGATCCCCGATGATCTCCCGCAGTGCCGTTTCGAGAATTCCGAGCAAATCCCCGGAGATCTCATCCATGCTGAGTTTCAGCTGCTTTTCAGCCGACAGCAGCCGCTCCGCCAGGCGGGTTTCGAATACACGGTCGATCTCGGCCATCCTGGCCTGGTACAGTGCATCTGCCTTCTTGCGAACTTCGCCGAGGATTTCGTCGGCCTGAGCCATATGGTCATCAACAGCTGTGGCGGCGCCGTCCGCCGTCACCGTGTCTTCGGCGAAAGCGACAGACGCGGCTGAAGCGTCCGCCTTAACGACTTTTCCTGAATATATTTCGACAGACTGGGCCATGAATGTCCCCTAGCCGGCCATTGGCGGCATGAGGCCTGCAACCCGGCCGGCGATAGCTGAACTGACCTCCGGGTCAATGCGAGTAAGCCGTGCTGATGCGGGATTTGCGGCTTGTTCATCGAACAGGCTGAGTTCGGTGAGTGCTTCAGGGCAGAGGTTGAGTTTCCAAGTCTGGACCAGAGCTTCGCCGGCTCGCTCGATCACCGAAACCAGGCCGCCATCGGGAATGTTCACCTCGCTGTTGTGAACGTGGAGGTCGGCTTGCCTGCAGGCCAGGCTCAGATCTTCGCGCGTGAAGTGCTGGGCGAGCTGTTCGAAGTCTTCGGCGGTGATCATCCTGCGAATGGTTGCGCCGTACATGATCAGGCCGGCGAGCTGGGTGAACCGCTTCTTGTCAGACAGATAGACGGTTACGGGATTGACCGTATCCTGTTCGGAGCCGCACGCAGCGCCGTTCAGCCGATGGGCCTTGTAAACCCTGCGCAGCGCCCTTGGTGCGAACCGGTCAGAGGCCGCGATGACCGCTGCGATCTTTTCCGAGCCGAACTTGGTGCCCCAGTGCCTGACGGCAGCGGGGTTCAGGTGACGGGAATCCGGGGTCTGGGTAGCGTGCTGCATTGCTTACTCTCCTGGAGCCAGGAACCGTGAGGGCACGGTGCTGTCTTCCTTGCCGGGCGCGTTGCCGGCATCCCGAAGGAACCTGATGCCAAACAGAACCAGAGCACCGAGTATGGCCAGAATGAGCATGTCTATGAGAAGGCCCGCACGGAAGTAGGAGGCAGGCCCGGTGGCCGGTGCGGAACTGGAGCTGAAGAGCGCGACTTCGACATTCTCGTATTCGAGGTTGTCGACACTGTTGACGACAAGGTTCTTGACCGTCGGAATGAGGCCGGACAGGTCCACGTCATCGGGCTTGTAGATGAATACCGATGCGCGGGGCTTGATCCTGACCTTCTCGAAGGGTGACGATTCCGGCACCATCAGGTGAACCCGGGCGGACACCACGCCGGAGATACGGGAAATGCTGTCCGACAGCTCCTCGTTGAGAGCGTGCATAAAGCGCGCACGTTCCTCAAACGGTGTCGATACAAGCTTGTCAGACGAGAACAGCTGGCCGAGAGAGCCGAAATCCTTGCGTGGAAGACCCTTGGCGGAAAGCTCGCTGATCGCCCGGCTGAACTCGCTACGGTCGACGTGCACCGAGAAGCGGCCTTCGGAGCCGGAACGGTTGGCGGTAATGCCTGCATCCGACAAGACCCGCACCATCTGGTTGGCCTGGCGTTCCGACAGGTTTGAGTACAGCTCCGACTGGCAGCCTGCCAGCACAACAGCCGCGGCGATGACCAGGGCCAGCTTCAGTGATCGCAGTATGCCGTTCAATCCTTTTGACATGATCTTTTCGACCTTGTTGCTCTCTGTGTGTATCCGGGTTCAGGTCTGACGGATCAGCGTTCTGGAGGTGTCGCCAACTCCGCTGATGACCTGGTTGACCATGGCCATGAAGACGGCGTGATCGAATGTCTTGGACAGCGCCACCAAGGCCTCGTTGCCTTGTGGTTTTGCATCGGCCGTGTGCGCCGAAATCAGTTTGCTGTCGGGTGCGAGGGCCTGCTTGGCCTTTTCCACTTTGGAGGCCGGAGTGTCCTGCACCGGTGGCAGCTCGACGCCGATGGTCTCGATCGTGTCGTAGACGTGGTTGGCAATATTCTCGCTCATGCCCGGCTCATGTGCCTGCGAGGCAAATTCGGGGCGGACGTTCACGTCGCTGGCGCCTGGTGCGGACCCGGCCTGGACAGGCTGGGCTCCAACGGGCGCTATGGCTTCGACTGACATGTGACCTATCCGTTGTTTGCGTTTTCGTTGGCGGCGTCCATGAAGCGGGTCAGCATGTTGGAGAACAACGATGCCATGACCTGCTGTTGCTGCTGGCTCGGCCCTGCTTGCTGCTGGGATGCAATTTGAGTGCCAGCACCGTTGCCGTTGATTGCGTCGTTCTCCATCTCTTCATTCCTTGCATCTGCGTCTCTGTGTTTTGCGCGGATCACGTTTTGGTGAAGTGAAACCGTTCTGAATCAGTGTGTTAGAGACGGTCAATCTGATGGTGGCAGAGTGTTTTACAGGTCGGCAATTCACCATGAGTAGTGACTACGTAGACAGCCAAGTAGCTACGCAGCGGCCTCCTGCAGATGATCTGGTTCAGGCAGCTGTCCGCCAATGGTGCCAATGGGGTGGAAGCGGAATTCCGGCGAGATTTCCGGGAACGCCATGACCTGGATCTCCACGTTGTTCTGCCTGAGATAGGTGTAGATTGGAGCGCGCAGCTCCGATGCGGCCAGGATCACCGGCGGCGTTACGCCCGGCTCCACTTCAGCCAGCGCCATCTTGCTGTCGGAAAGGAGGTGGGTGGAGATGTCCGCATTCGGGACAATCCGGATGTCGTCGCCGTCCGATGCGAGACACCCGCGCAAGGCAAGCTCCATGGAGGGTTCAAGGACGTAGCCGGAGAGCACCTGGTTCTCGTCCGCAATGTTGGCGCAGATCTGCCGGGAGAGCGCCTTGCGGGCATTGTCGATGAAATGCTGTGTGCTGCCGCCCGTAACGGTCGATTCCAGAAGGGCTTCAAACAGAATGCGCCGGGGACGCAAGGGCACATGTTCGGCGACCAGGCCGCGCAGGATGTTGAGGAGCTGCACCGCGGAAATCGACTGGCCGATCTGTGAGGCCAGATTGTCATGTTCCTTGCCGAGCTCCCGCACAATCTGCTGAACCTGATTGTGTCCCAGGATGCGCGCTGCATTGGCAGAGATGTAGTGCCCCGTAGTCCGGGCGACCAGCTCCGCCGGGTCGAGCACCTCGACATCCGCACGGGTGAGCAGGTCTGCGGCGCTCTGGTCTATCCAGAAACCCGGTTGTACCGGCCAGGCCTTGTCCAGCTGCAGAACGGGGAGGTCGTTGATGGCGATGAGATCGCCTTCGCAGCAGGCGATCAGGACATCATCCGGAATGTCTCCGGAGAAGCATGGCACGGCATCCAGCACGACCCGCATCTGGTTGGGGCCCAGGTTGTCGTCCAGAAACAGCCCGAAGGCCGGCATGTCGAGACCGCTCCGGCCTGAAATCCGCTGGAGTTCCGCTTCCCTCGCCTGCAGGAACGCGCGGCGGTTCAGGGTCGAAAACAGGCGCTCGCCCAAGCCGATGCTCACGATATCGCCTTTCTGGCTCTGCGCGGCGGTCTGGCCATCAAGGCCGTCCTGCAGGATCCGCTGGGCGTCCGCCCGGGTTCCGTCCGGCAGCGTGCCTTCCGCCTTCTCACGCTTGCTCATGAAGTAGCCAGCGAGGGCGAGGATGGCGGCGACGGTGAGAAAGATCGAGGCGGGAAAACCTGGGATCATGGCCATGATGCAGACAAGGCCGGCGCCCAGGAACATGGATTTGGAGTGGCTCGCCAGTTGCCTGAAAATGTCGGTGCCCAGATCGGAGTCCTGACCGGCATTGACGCGGGTGATGATGGTGCCGGCGCAGAGGGCGACGATCAGTGCCGGAATCTGACTTACCAGGCCGTCGCCCACGGTCAGGCGCGAGTAGACGTTCACTGCGGCCCCAGCGCTCATGTTCTCCCCGATCATGCCGATCGAGATGCCGCCAATGAGGTTGATGGCAATGACTATGAGGCCGGCGATCGCATCGCCCTTCACGAACTTCATGGCACCGTCCATGGCGCCGAAGAACTGGTTTTCCTTCTCCAGCTGGGCTCGCTTGGCCTGCGCTTCCTCCGGTGTGATGTCGCCGGCCCGCAACTCGCTGTCGATGGACATCTGTCGGCCTGGCAGGCCGTCCAGGGTGAAACGGGCCGCCACTTCGGCCACGCGTTCGGACCCCTTCGTGATGACGACGAACTGAACCGTCGTCACGATCAGGAAGATGACGAGGCCGACGATGACGCTGCCCTGGGTGACGAAATTGCCGAAGGTATCGATGATCGCGCCGGCGTCTGCCTGGGACAGGATGAGGCGGGTTGTGGAGATCGTGATCGCCAGCCGGAACGTGGTGGCAATAAGGATGATTGCGGGAAAGGATGTGAAATCATGCGGCCGCTTAAGATAGACCGCGACCAGCAGCACCAGCAGCGTAAGGCTGATGTTGCAGGTGATCAGTATGTCGATGATCCAGGTCGGCAGCGGCACGATCATCACTATGATCGTGACCATGAGGAGACCGATCAGGGCAAGGTCCTGGCGCCCCTGGAAGAATTCAAGCGCCTGGCGCATGGATGGCCTCCTTACTGGCAGCGAACCGCGTGAACCAGGCCCGGGCGTTGTCGAGACGTGCCTGTTTGAATTCCGTCAGAGCACGGTAGAGCGCGCGCAACGGCCCGGGGCGGGGATCCACCCGGTCAAGTTCGTCCAGCATGGACTGTGCTTCCGCCCAGCGGTTCAGCTTCATGAGAGTTACCGCGAGGAGACGGATCGCCTGCGCATGGCCGGGCTGGTGCTTGCGCACGGCCAGCAGATAGGGAACCGCCTCATGGGGCTTGCCGTAGCGGATCTGCATCGCGGCAAGCGCGCAGAGCGTTTCAGCATCCGCGGAGGAAAGACGCATGGAGGGCGCCGCGGGCTGCGGCACAACCGCAGCCTGGGGCTGTGGTGTGGTTGCCGGGCCGGCAGGCGCCGGCGGAACCGGGTTTTGGGTGATCGATAGACCCATGTTCAGGCTCCTCCCGATGGTGCAAGGCAGCGTTGAACCACCACCAGGCGGCGAATGTTCTCCTGCAGCATGGAGCGAAAGAGATGATCCACCTGGTCGGCAGCGTGCTCTTCCAGGTCGCGCTCGACCACCATGAGGATGCGGCTGAGGTCCGTGATGAGCTCGTCGCCGCGGCGTCCGGAAATGGCAGCGATATCCTGATCAGATGTCTGCACCGCTGAGGCGAGTTTGCGCAGCTTGCGATTGCCGAGATAGTTTCCGATGCGTTCGCGCGCCTGAACCGCCCAAGTGCTGGAGGCACGTCTCGGACCGCCCAGGGCCGTGCCCGCGGCCACGGGTGAGCTGGACGCTGAACTCGTGCTTTGCGGCTTTGCCTGGGAGTTGATATCGATCTTGTGCATGGTTTCCTGCCCCTCGGCTCAGGCCGGGTCTAGAATTTCAGCCTGACGGGAGAGTTGTCCCGTTCAATGGTGACCGCCTCGGCGGTGATTTCGATGACCTTCCAGCTGCCTGGCAGCTCGTCTCCGACACTTGCCGAGCCGCCGCCCGCAAAATGCGCCATCGGGGTACCGGTCAGCCAGACGGACTGCAGCTTGGGCAGTTTTGGATTGGAGGCGGTACGGACGACGTCGCGCACCAGCTTGGGCAAGCCCGGCTGATCGTCATACCAGCGCTGAAAGCGGTTCCAGGCAGCGGAATGGCGTGGTGAGATCGAGCCGAAGACCCTCATGGAATCGTCGGCGAGCGAGGCAACCCGAACGGATGCTGATAAACCGAGTTCCTGGAGTTTTGCTCGGACACCGTTGAGATTGGCGGCTTTTTCATGGGAGCTTTTGCCTGCGGAACCGTTCGACGCCGGTGCCGAGATGCCGGTGACCACCTTTTCCGCCGAACTGACGAGCCTGTCCCCGAATCCGCCTGCACTGGTCATGACCGACCCGGTAAGGTTGGAGCCGACGTAAAGCATGGCGATCAATGCCGCGACGACCACCGCTTTCACGGCCGGCAGCTTGTAGTCGTTCCATTCGATCGACATGCCGACTCTGACCTGGGCGTTGGCGAGACGGATCGTACTGCCTGCCGGAACCTGGATGAATTCTCCCGGCTCCACGATCTTGCTCTGGTTCACCATGACCGCGCCGTCGCCGGCTTCGATCCGGATCTTGCCGAAGATGTTGCCACCGACCTGGATGGTGCAGTGATGGGGCTGCAGATCGTCTGCGAACAGGATGATGTCGTTGTCAGGGGCGCTTCCCAGCCGGATGTCGCCGTGCGCCAGCCAAACCTCGGTGCCCGCGTGGGAACCAGCGATAACTGAAATCTTGACCTTGCGCAGATCGTCTACGAGACCCGGCGCCTGCCCGTCTCTCAGCTTTTTTATGATTTCCTGCACCGCATCCATTGGCCTGTTTCCTGTATGAGGGGGTGGGGCGGCCGACCGGGCCGCCCCAGAGTCGCATGGGTTATTGCGGCCGCTGCTTCAGGGCGTAGAGGTCAGCGCCCTTCTTGGTGGAAATGGTCAGCGTCTGCTGCGCTTCGGCGATGGCGTAGTTGAAGGCGTCTTCAAGTGCCTGGTTGCCTGCTCCACCTGCTGCGCCACCGCCACCGGCGGCGCTGACCGCCTGGTTTGCAATGTCGTTTCCGTTCATGTTGTGTCTCCTTTCTCTCCGGATTCTGCTGGAGTGGTGTGCCGGGGCGTCTCAGCTTCCCGATCCGTAGCGGATGATGGACAGCCCCTGAGCGTTCTTGTTGTAGCCGTCCGCCAGGAGCTCGATCTTGGCGATGAGCGATGGCGGACCGTTGATGAGAAGTGAGTTCGAATTGGGTATGTGGGCCATCTTGTAGCCCTCGCCTGCAACGCCGGCCTTCGACAGCGCATCTTTCAGGCCGCCGTAGGTGAGTTTGCCGAGGTAGATCATCTTGGAGACGGATCTTGCACGGGAACTCACGTGAACGGTCCTGCCCTCCCGGTACCAGTCGAAGGCGAACTTCCCCGACAGTTCGCGCAGCATCGGCTCCAGCTCAGGGGACAGTTCCAGATTGCGGATTGTGCCGCGGAACTTGCGGGGCAGCTTCATGTGGACGCCAAACTGACGGCCAGCCAGGTTCAGGAAGTCCTCAAGCGACTGCTCGATGATGATGACCTTGCCCACTGCTTCTTCTGCGCGGAGGGCAGGTGCGGATGCGGTCCAGATCGCAGTGGCCGCAGCGGCCAGAGCCATCACCCTGACCGGGAAATTCGCGTTCTTGTTTTTCATGGCGATACCTCAGAGTCCCGGAGCCTGTGATGCGAAACCGTTTCCGTCAGGCCCGGGCGGAGCCGGTCCTCCTGCGGCGGAAACCAGTCCGACCGCCTTGGCGATCCGCACAAGATCGCTGAGCGTGTTGGCACTGGTCTTGCGGCGGATGCTCAGACGGTGCGCCTCGGCGGTACGCACGGACAGATCCAGGGTGTTGGCGATTTCCTTGTTGCTCAGGCCGTTGGCCAACAGGCGCAGAACTTCGGCCTCACGGTTCGTGAGGTCATAGGCATTGGACCTGCTGGTGGCATTCTTCCGATCGAAGATCAGGCAGCGGATGATGTTCGCGGAAAAATAGACCCCGCCGGCAACTGCCGCCTTGGCTGCTGCGATATACTCAGCCGACATGGCTTCCTGACCGATCATGGCGGAGACGCCGGCGTCGATGAACTCCTGCAGGAGCGGTGCGTCCTCCGGCGCGTAGCAGATTACGACCCGGGTTTCCTGGAAGGTGCGCTGATGCTGCTTGACCACATCGAAAATATTGGCGCCGTTCAGGAAGGCGCTGATCATCAGAATGGAGTGCGGGTTCTCCTTGCCGGCCAGAAGCGCGGCAACAGCATCGCCGGCCTCGGCGACGACGTTCAACGCAGGATCAGTCTCAAAACTGTTGCGCAGACCTTCGCGAACAAGGGGATGCCGGTCAACAATGATGATGTTGATCGTCCCGTCTTGGGGGGATTGTGACAAGAAACCTCTCCCGCGCCACCTGTTGTCCCTAGAGCGTGCGAGAACGCACAGCTACGTGGCGCGGGTTTCAATTTTCATGCCAAAAGGTCAGGATCTGGAGCAACTTAAGTGCCGGGGCGAGCTGGCGTATGCCCCGGGAAGGTTAATGGCTCGAATTGGCACGGGCTTCGATCATCTGATAGAGGCCCGTTTCAAATTGGGAGCCGCCGGTACCGGATTTCCAGCCTTCGTAGACTCCGTGATCGACGAAGATCGTGCCACCGATCTGCTGCATACTGCCTTCGTTGCGGGCGGCATCATCTCCGCCGGAACGATGAACAATCGCAATCGAGGGGGCCTGGTCCACGGGAAGCCTTGACAGCAGTCCCTGGACCTCCGCCTTCAGAACCTTGAATTCGCTGACCAGCTCGATGGCCGGCAAGATTCTGGTTGTTTCGTAAACCGGGGAGGGCGTGGCCGGCTTTGCAGCAGCGGCATCGTTCTGCGAGGCCTTTGCGCCGAGGGCGATCCTGGTTTCTGGGGCGGCGGTGGATGACACCTTCGACTTGCCGGCAACAAGGGCCCGTTGAAAGCCGCTGGTCTGGGGCTTTCCGGATTTGGAGGCCTTACCGTGTCCCAGATAGGTCCGGTGTGTGCCCTTCCCTGGTGTAATCTTCGTCATCGCCTGGCCAGTCCCGCTTGATCACAAAAGGCGAGTTGAACTTACGTCGGAGTCATTTGACAAATTGCAAACAGCTACTCGCCGGCTGTTCTGCCAAAAACCCGTTTCACATGCGCGAAACGCCCATGCTGGAACGACATTACCCTGTCTGAAGCCGGCGCCGGAATTGGGGCTAACTACTTAGCACCGATTGGTACCTGAACAGGTTGCCGACTGCGTACGTAGTCTGACCTGCCTGCGCAATCTGCAACAGTAACGTGCCCGTCAGGGTGAAGCTAAGCTCCTGAAAAGTCGAGACGGAGCTTACCCATGCACAAGGCAGCATTTGGCGCACCTCATACAAAGCACTATCTGGCCGGCCGCCAGACACAAGGCCACGGTCAATCGCATACCCGTGGCCCGATGCCCGGCAGCTTTGCCGCCAAGGGTAAGACCGGGACGTGTCCTGCCCATGCGCACGGTGCCAGCGGCGGGAGTAAAGGCGCGAAGGCAAGTGTGGAAAGCCTGCAGCTTGCCGTCGGTAGGCTGGAGAAGATGATCGCGCAGTTCACAAGCGGGAAATCTCACAGCTGCGGCCCGACGGCGCACGGCAAGGGCAAATCGGTCGAGCAACAGATCACGGATCTCCTGAAGACCTTGTCCGCTTCCGTATCGGGCCAGGCGAAAGGGGATGCCCCGTGTGCTGCTGCGGGGCAGATGGGAGAACTGGTCAACAAGCTGGAAGCCACACTGCAGAGCGGCGTCCAGCCGGACTACCGGCACTCGGCGGGCTCACCCGACCAGGCCGAGGTCAAGGAGATGCTGACCGAAATCAGCGCACTGCTTAAGCGGCTCAATGCATCGCTGCATTCCGGTCTGCCTGTGCAGAGAGGGCATTAAAGCGAGTTTTTGCGAACGCGGTGGCGGAGTAAAACCGCACCTCCTGCCACTTCGTGGAAACCCGGCGCGGGCCACTATCTGGCCCGTGCCGGGCATACCTTTTCCGGTGTCTGTTTTTGCCCTCCCGTTATGCGGCAAAGCTCAAAATTGTTTGGTGAAGGCTGCGCGTGCTCGCTAGTCTGTGCGCTTGAGGACAATCTGTTCGCAGAGTTCTACGCACGGAAATGACGAGCTGGATCCTGCAGAAGACCCGCTGCAGAGCGACGGCGCTGCTCGCTGGGCTGGTGATTGGCGCGATAGCGCATGTGCTTGTCTGCCTGTCGCATGCGGCAGCGGCTCAGGAGCTCGACCGTCCGGGAGCGTCGGAGCGTGTGGAACCTCCCTACCAGCTGGGCGAACGGCTTGAGTCCGGAACCTGGGAACTGGTGAACCTTGACGGCCGGCTGAGCGGCTATGCGTTTGAGACCGTGCCGCTGGCGCCTTTGCCCGGGTTCTCCGGGGCACCCATCAATCTGTTTGTCAGCGTGACGCTGGAGGGCAAGTTCATTGACGCCGAGATCATCTCGCACAACGAACCGATTTTCGTTTCGGGCCTCGGAAACGCGCCGTTCCACAAGTTCGTCCGTCAGTACAAGGGCTACTCCATAACCGATACCCTGGTGGTGGGCGTCCCCTACGGAGACAAGGGCACAGGCAGCTCGCTCATCTATCTGGACGGCGTGACCAAGGCGACGGCGAGTATCCGGATCGCGCACGAGACAATACTGGCGGCGGCATTTGCCGTGGCGCGCAAACGCCTGAGCGGTATCAAGGCGGGTCCGGCAGTGCGCCCGGACCGCGGACATTCCGAAGAATTGACATGGGCCGGCCTGGTGTCTTCCGGCATTGCCGGGCGCAGGCTGGTGACGAATGCCGAGGTGGACAGCGCGTTCAGGGAAACGCTCTGGGCGGACGATGATCCCCTTGCCAAGGACGATCCGCAGGCTGCCTATCTTGATCTCTGGGTTGTCGACATAGGCCATCCCTCTGTCGCCAGGGCGGTGCTGACGCGGGACAGTTTCGAGGAGTTGCAGAACTTCCAGGAGATCTCGACGCATGACGAACCGATCCTCGTGATCGATGCCGGGCGGCACGGCCTGGTGGACAAGGACTTCGTGCGCAACACCAGCCCTGACCTGATCTTCGCCAGGCAGGACGGTCTGCCGATTGCCTTGCGGGATGCGGATCTGGAGGTGGAACTGGCAGAGGGCGTGCCCGGGAACACCGCCATGATCCTGCGAACCGACCGGCGCATCGGCTTCGATCCGACCCGCCCATGGCAGCTTTCCATCCGGGCCGTTCGGAAGCATGGCACGTTCATGCCGGAAGTTGGTACGGTCGATTTTTCCCTGGAGCATGTCACGCCTGCACGGTTTTATGTGTCAACCCTGCCGTCTGCCCCGGCTCCTCCCTGGCTACAGGCGATGCTGGACCGGCGCATCGATCTGGCCGCGCTGGGACTCGGTCTGCTGGCTCTGTTCGGTGTGATGGTAACGCGTCTGCGCTGGCTGGCCGGCCTGCCGCAGTTCACCGCCGTCCGGCTCGCAATTCTTGCCGTGGTAATCGGTTTTGTCGGCTGGTGGGGTCAGGGGCAGCTCTCGATCGCCACAGTGCTGGGCGTGATCCGCGGTATTGCCGACGGGCAGAGCCTGGCCTTTTTGCTCTACGACCCGTTCTCGCTCGCAATCTGGGGCGTGACAATCATCTCGTTTCTGACTTGGGGACGCGGGCTCTTCTGTGGCTGGCTCTGCCCGTTCGGCGCCATGCAGGAGTTTGCCCATCATGCCGGCCGAAAGCTCGGGCTCCGGCAGATCATTGTTCCGGACCGTGCAGACATCTGGCTGATGCGGCTGAAGTATCTCGTGCTGGTGGCGATGATCATGGCGGCCTTCGTTGCGCCAGCTCTCAATGACCAGCTGATAGAGATCGAGCCGTTCAAGACTGCCGTGACCACATTTTTCGTCCGGGAATGGTACTACGTGGCCTACGCGATCGGCCTCCTGCTGCTCGGCATGGTCCTGTTCAAGGGCTTTTGCCGCTACCTCTGCCCGCTTGGCGCGTTCATGGCGCTTGGCGGCATTCTGCGAGTGAACGACTGGATTCCCCGGCGCAGCGAATGCGGCTCGCCCTGCCAGCTCTGCACCGTGCGCTGCAACTACAACGCCATCACGAAGACCGGGGCGATCCGGTACGATGAATGTTTCCAGTGCCTGGACTGCGTGACGATCCATGATTCATCCGAGCAGTGTGTTCCGCTGGTCCTGGCGGCGAAGGGAAGGGCGCTGTGATGCCGACGCGCAGACGACTGCTCGTTGTTGCTGCCGCTGCAGGCGCCGTTGGACTGGCCAGCGTGGGAGGCGCCAGAACCACATGGCGCGGACGGGCGATGGGCGCTGATGTCAGCATCTCGATCGAGGCGGATGGGGCTGCGGCAGAGGCGGCGCTGTCCGCTGCAAGGGACACAGTGCGGCGGATGGAGCGTCTGTTTTCGCTCTACGATCCTGCATCGTCGCTCTCCAGGCTGAACAGGAGCGGGTCCCTTAAGATGCCAATGGAGTTTGCCCGCCTCGTCCAGATTGCAGGCCAGGTGCATGCCTTGAGCGGCGGCTGGTTCGATCCCACAGTGCAGCCGCTCTTTTCGGCGCTTTCAAAGGGCGCTCCCTTGCCGCCGGCAGCGGTTCTCGGCTGGCCGAAGGTGAAGGTTGAAGGGCGGCGCATCAGCATGCCCCATTCGGGCATGGCCCTTACATTCAACGGTATCGCCCAGGGTTTTGCGACGGACCGGGTGAGCGAGGTGCTGAAGGCGCACGGCTTCACCAGGGTGCTGGCCAATGTCGGCGAGTACAGAGCAGGAGATGAGCCCGCGTTACTCGGGGTCGCCGACCCCGAGGGCTCAGTGCTGCAATCCGTGAACCTCAGGAACGCCGCCATCGCGACCTCCTCGCCCGGGGCCCTGCGCCTTGACGCCGTCAGGTCCCACATTCTGGCGCCGGACGGCGCGCAGACTCCTCCGGTCTGGGCGACGGTGAGTGTGGTTGCGGAGACAGCCGCACTGGCGGACGGATTTTCAACGGCGCTCGCGCTGGCGCCGGATCAGAGGCTTGCCTCCGCTCTTGCGGCCGCGGGGCACGTCCAGCGCGTGTTCCTTCAGGGCGTCTCGGGAAGACAAACCTGGATTGGTTGAACTCAGCGGTTCACCAGCGGCATGACCTTGCGCTCGATGGCCGGATATAGGTGGGAAACCGAGCGGTGGAACTCCTCCGGCATGGCGCCCATTTTGGCATATTCCTCCGGTAGCGGGAGCTCCATGATCTCGACCATGTCGAGGCCGTCATTGGCCGCGCCCGTCAGGGTGCTCTCCAGCCAGTCGAGATAGTTGCGGGTCTGCCTGACCGCCTGTCCGGTGCTGTCGATTGGGCCGTGGCCTGGCAGGACCGAAGCGGGTTCGGCAGCTTCGATCTCGTCCAGCGACTGGCGCCACTTTACAAGATCCGCGTGAGGCGTCGTCGGCGCGCGGTCATGGAACACGAGGTCGCCGGCGATCAGGGCGCCGGTCTTGATGTCGATGAGCGCAAGGTCCGCTCCAGTATGACCAGAGAGCGGCAGCACCCGCAATGAACGCCCGCCGACCGTGAGGACACTGCTCTCGAGCCGGGCGTTGGGTGGTATGACCTCGGTGCCCCGCATCCAGTCGCCGAGGAGGCGGTACATGTTGTCGGAGAAGGCATCGCCTTCATTCTTGGCAAGGGTAGCGGTTTCCCCCAGAGCATATATCGGGCGATCCGCAAAAACCTGGTTGCCGAAGAAATGGTCCGGGTGGTGATGGGTGTTGACGCATGCCGCCACGCCCCGGCCGCTGAGCTGTGTGGCGATCTGGTTCAATGCGCTGCCATACCGGAGCGACGGGCCGGTATCGACAATCAGCACGCCGTCATCGGTCTCCAGCAGCGCACAGTTCACGATGGCGCCGCCGTTCTTGCCGGAGAAGTACTCGGTCGAGCCCTCAATCATCCACAAGCCGTCGCCGACCTGTTTGGGCTTCAGGTCATATGTCTTGCGGGTGGCGGTGAGGGCTGGCTTTGGCGGCCCGGCAAGGAGCGCCGCACCCAGTCCTGCGAGGGCGGAGCGGCGGCTTAGCTTCATTGGGTCAGGCGCGGACGCAGGGTCGCCTCGATCTCGTTGCCGTTGTTGTCCCGGCCCCGGACGTGCACAGGGCCCGTCAGCCGGTTCTTCGGGAAGTAGAGCGTGAACGCCGGATCCTCGTTGACCGGCTCGTACATCTCGATCTTGGCCAGCTTCCTGCCTGCATCGTCATCGACCTGCAGCTGCTTGATGATGAAGACCGGGATGCCGTCGGCAAGGCCCGTGTCCATGGGATGATCCACGACCATGCGGACCCGGCCCGACTGCGGCCAGACCATGCCGTTCACCTCGCCGAGCTTCTCTTCCCAGTCGTTGGACGCATAGGCGTGGGCGGGAGCCGAGCAGCCGCCGCCGGCCGCATCGATGTAAGTCGAGCCGATGTGCCAGGTGCCGGCGTGTGTCTCCACGGCCGCGCGCAAGGGAGTCGCCTGATCGATCTTGAAGCGGGCGGAGAGCTTAGCCTCGGCATCTTCGGGCCAGTAGGTGAGAATCTTCGGAATCGGCCCATAGTCTACCAGGAGGACGATGCGTTTCACATCGGGAACCGCCGTTGCATCGACGAGCAGCGGGACATTGAAGCTGTCCTCGGCAGACGTCGGCGCCTTGACGATGACCCGGTCATCGAAGCGGATGTTCTTCGGATCCCCCAGTACATGTTCCTGGCTGTAGGACCAGTTGCCGGAATCCAGCGGATCCTTGAGCGGTGTCTGCGGTGCGGCAAAGGCGACCGATGCCATGAGGCCCAAGGCAAGAGCGCTCGCCGAAATCAGTTTCATCATCCTCGTCTCCTCACCATTCCGGCGGCGTGTAGGTTAGCCCGTACTTGCCGAAGATTTTCTTCAGGCGCCCATCCTGAACCGCCGCGCGAACCGCATCGTCCACAGCGTAACTCAGTGGGCGCCAATTGTGCCGCACTGCCACCCCCAGTGTCCAGACGCCAAGGGCCAGCCCCGGTAACGGTGGCGTGTGCACGGCGATTTCGTCATTGGCGCCGAACTCAAGCTGCGCGAGCGGGCCCATCACAGCCTTGGTCTTGCCTTCGCGCAGACCCGCCATGGCGTCAGCCGTCGTCTTGTAGCGTGTCATCTTGGCGATCACCTGGCCGCCAGCAAGGCCGGAAAGATAAAAGTCGGAGAGGCTGTCATTCTCGACGCCGACCGTATCGAAGCGGAAATAGGCCGGAACCGGCTTAGCATCGGGATACGCGCTCTTGCGGTAGGCGATGGCAAGTTGCTCGTTGTAGTACTGGCCGTTCAGCACCACCTGCTCGTTGCGGCAGGCCAGCTCGCGGTTATAGGGAACGTGCAGCATGACGTTGGAGATCTGGCCGCCGATCAGCCGGCCCTTCCAGACGTTGAAACGCAGATCCGCATCTACGTTCTCGCCCGCATCGGTCACATAGAAACGCGCTTCCACGCCGAGATCCTTGGCGATCAGCCGGCCAAGATCGATATCGACGCCCGTCAGCTTGCCGTCCTTCTTGAAGGAGTAGGGAGCAAAATCGCTGTAGACCGCGAACTGG
Source organism: Pseudomonadota bacterium (assembly GCA_039030315.1). GTDB lineage: Bacteria > Pseudomonadota > Alphaproteobacteria > Rhizobiales > CAJQND01 > JAAEUE01. The sequence goes on along the minus strand of JBCCEL010000032.1, from coordinate 13,076 downwards.
ATCCAGCCGCGCTCCTGGATCTCGTCCATGCTCTTGCCGACGATGTCGCGCGAGGTGTTCTGCGGCTTCCGGTCGGCATCGAGCCCCGACTTCACCGTGCGGCAGTTCTGGGCCGCCGCCACAGACGAATAGAGTGCAAAGAAGACAATCAGGAACCAGCGCATGCGATGCTATTTCGCCGCTGACAGGCCGACGGTCAATGCATTGACCGCTTTTTTGATGCCGTCGGCGGATCCGTCGAGGAAGTCCGCAGCCAGGGAGGCCGGGGAGACCGCGAGTGGAGCACCGGAGCCGGTTTCAACCTTGGCGGCGATCGCCATCATCTCCTTGCGGAGTGGGGCGATGGCGTCATCCTCGGCATTGGTTGCCTTGGCGAGGGTGTCCCGGATTTCCTTCAGGCGCCTGGTGTGATCATCCATGGCGCCTTCGTCGGGGCGGGTTTCGACATAGGTGCGGATGGCCCAGGCGGCTTCCTGCCCCAGCAGCTCATCGAATGCCGGCATCTTGGTGATGCCGTTCTGCGTATAGCCGTTGCGGTAGCGCTCCAGATACCATTCATCGCCATCGAGATTGGCCTCGAGAAACCGCAGATCGGGAGCCAGGCCGCCGGAAACGGCTGCCAGACCATGGCAGCGGGCGCAGTTCTGATTGTACCCGGAGGCACCCACCTCGACGGCCCGCTTCCAGTGCTCACTGTTCGGATCGCGCCAGGGATTTTCTTCCAGCCAATCATCGCCCAGCTTCGGGAGCCCGGAGACATCCACAGCCTGAGGCGCCACATCGCCATGGGCTGCGGCGCTGGACGCCAGCAGCATGAGGGTCGCAGCGGCGGTGAGACCTGAGGCAATCGCGCGGGACAGAACCGTCATAATTTCGCTCTCCGGAAACCGATATTGCGTCTTGGATACTGGATGGCTGAGGCAGGCTACAACTGTACGTTCGGCCAATTTGTACTAAGGGACAATGCACCGCTGGCATGACCTGCGTTAGCGTTGCACTCTGGATTGGGAGGATAAGGTGCTGAAGCTTTGCCTGCGGTTGTTGTTGCTTCTGGCGGCTGCGTCGGCCCTGACCGGCGCCGCAAGCGCCGAACTTGCGGTCAAGATCGGTTATCTCGAACGGGTGCTCCCGCCGCCGCCGGTGCTGTCCAACCTTGAGGAAGTCCCCGAAGACGAGGGGATCGCCGGCGTTGAAACCGCGCTCAAGGAAAACAACACGACCGGCCGCTTTCTGAAGCAGAAGTACACGCTGGAGATCCGTCAGGTGGATGAGGAGGGTGATTTCGTCGCCGCTGCCAGGGAGCTGCTGGCGGTCACACCCTTTATCGTCGTCAAGGCGCCGGCGAAGGATCTTGTGGCGATTGCGGATCTGGCGGAAGCCGGAAACGGCCTCCTGTTCAACGCATCTGAGCGCATGATCGCTCTCCGGCAGGAGGAATGCCGGGCCAATGTGCTGCACACCATCCCGTCCCGTGCTATGCTTTCCGATGCTCTGGCTCAACTTGCGGGCAAAAAGCGCTGGGGCCGCTGGGCACTGATCGAAGGGGCGCATGATGGCGACAAGGCCTTTTCCAGTGCGATAGAAGCCTCGGCGAAGAAGTTCGGCCTTAAGATCGTCGGCAAGAAGACATGGGCCTTCGATGCGGACATGCGCCGCAATGCGCAGCAGGAAGTGCCGCTTTTCACGCAGGAGCTGCCCGATCACGATCTGCTGGTGATCGCCGATGAGCGCCACGATTTCGGGCGCTATGTCATGTACAACACGCGGCTGCCGCGGCCCGTGGCCGGATCCGAGGGTGTCGCCCCGGCGGCCTGGGCGGCGTCGGTTGAACAGCACGGAGCGGCGCAGTTGCAGAAGAGATTCCGCGAGAAACACAAGCGGACCATGCGGCCGGTCGACTATGCGGCCTGGGCGGCAGTGCGCTCTATCGGAGAGGCAGTGACGCGGACCAATTCCGGTGATCTGGAAAGGATCAGGGACTTCATGCTGTCGGAAAAGTTCAGTCTCGCCGGCTTCAAGGGCCGCAAATTGACGTTCCGCACCTGGAACGGCCAGTTGCGCCAACCCATACCCCTGACCCATCCGCGCGCACTGGTGGCCCTGGCACCGCTTGAGGGCTATCTGCATCAGCGAAACGAACTCGACACGCTCGGCATCGATGAGCGCGAAAGCGCCTGCAAAGCATTCGGAGGGTAATCTGATGAAACCAACCGCCTTGGCGCTCGCGGCCAGCCTGCTCGCGACCCCCGCCGCCGCCGACGAAATCTGGGTGTCAAACGAGAAGGACGACACAATCAGCGTGATTGATGTCGAGAAGCTGGAGGTGGTCCGCACGATCCCGGTGGGTGAGCGCCCGCGCGGCATCACGTTTGCCATCGACCACTCCGTACTCTTCCTCTGCGCGTCCGACAGCGACACAGTGCAGGTGATCGATCCGGACAGCGGCAAGGTCCTGCACGAACTCCCCTCAGGTGAGGACCCCGAGCAATTCGTCCTGCATCCGGACAACAAGCACCTCTACATTGCCAATGAGGACGATGCGATCACCACGGTGGTGGACGTGGAGAGCCGGAAGGTGATCGCCCAGATCGATGTTGGTATCGAACCGGAGGGCATGGCCGTTTCGCCGGATGGCAAGACGGTGATCACCACCTCGGAAACCACCAACATGGCGCACTGGATCGACACCTCCAAGCAGGAGATCTTCGCCAATACGCTCGTCGATCAGCGTCCGCGCCACGCCGAGTTCACCCACGATGGCAAGGAACTTTGGGTAAGCGCGGAAATCGGCGGCACGATCAGCGTGTTCGACACGGACACGCAGACCGAGAAGGCCAAGATCAATTTCGAGATCAAGGGCATGCATCCGGATCGGGTCCAGCCCGTCGGCTTCAAGATGACCAGGGATGACAAGCATGTTTTTGTGGCGCTCGGACCGTCCAACCACATCGCCGTGGTTGACCGGAAGACGTACAAGCCGGTGAAGTACATCCTCGTCGGCCGCCGGGTCTGGCACATGACCTTCGACCGGGACGAAAAGCTGCTCTTCACCACCAACGGCGTCTCCGGTGATGTCACGGTCATCGACATTGAAAATCTCAACGCCATTAAATCCATCAAGGTTGGCCGCTTTCCCTGGGGTGCGGCCTGGCGTCCGACAAAGTGATGAATTAGGGAGGTATGACATGATCAGGAAACTGCTTTTGGCCCCGGCAATGGCTCTTGGGTTCGCGCTGGCACCGTTTGGGCCGGCCGTCGCTGACGATGACGATGCGCCCAAGTTCGGGGCTGCCGGGCTGTTGTCGAAAAAGAACCGGGGGAAAATACCCGAGCTGACGCTCTCCGCCGGCATGCCGCTCCTTGAATCGGGCAAGATTGAACTGAAGTCCGGAACTTACTACGAGCTGGAAATTGAGGCTGATGGCAGCCAGGAGCTGGCACTTGTCGGCTCCGGTTTCTTCCGGGCAATCTGGGTCGACGAGATCGTTATCGAAGGCATCGAAATCCGCCCGCTCGGCGTGGATAGCCTCGAATTCGACGAAGCTGGCAAGGCGGAAATCAGCTTCCTGGCGATCAAGCCGGGCACCTACACACTTGGTGTTCCGGGCAGTGATCTGCAGAAGGTCACGATCTCAATCAAATAGACCGCTTAGCCGGTTTGGTCAGCGAAGCCCAATCGTGGTAGTTTGGGCTTCCCGTAAACGAGGAGGAGTTCATGAAAGCGCGTCTGGCAGCAATTGCCTTGCTGATGGCAACTCCGGCGATCGCCGGGGACGATGACCCGGGCGGCACGCTCAATCCGGACGAAATGAGCCTGTCCAGCTCGCTTGCCAAGGCGCGCCAAGGACAGGTGAACATGGTGATCTGCTCCCAGGGCTATCTGATGACCAAGAAGGGGAGCCATGAGGAGGCCCGGGCGATCTTCGAAGCCTGCGCCAGGAAGGGCTACACGGGCACCATGACCTGGATGTCCTACATGGAGCAAAACGGGTTCGGCAAAAGCGAAGACGCCAAGGCGGCGGCCGAATGGAACCGGAAGGCCGCTGAAATGGGTGATCCCATCGCCACCTTCAATCATGGCCTCGATCTTCTGCGTGGTTACGGCGTCAAGGAAGACCGCGAGCTGGCGAAGAAGTACATCGACAAAGCAGCCAAGGCAGGCGTGAAGGATGCCGTTACCGTTCAGGAGTCGGATTACGACTATCACGTGGTCACGCCGGACGCCGACAACTGGAAGTACGACAAGCGGCTATATTAAAGCGCTGCTGTATGTCCTGTTGTGCTTCGGTTGGCTCGCCGATTCAGCACTCGCAGATTCTTATAAGGACATTCAAGCCAGGCGCCCGGAGCTGTTCCATCCGGAAACCGGATACCGGATCGACCGCCAGCGCGCGCCGACCCCTGATGATATCCCTCCGCCGTCCCGGCTTGTCACCGCTGATGAGGCTGCTGTTCTGATCGCGCAGGACGCGGTAGCCGTCGACGTCTTCGGCGCCTTGCAATCGCGCTATGATGAGCTTGATGGCAAGTGGCTGGTGAGCCAGAGACGCTCAAGCTTGCCCGGGGCCGTGTGGCTGCCGGAAACCGGGCGAGGCGTTCTGGATGAGACGATGTCCAGATACCTCCGCAGCAATCTGGAGCGGCTGACAAAGGCTGACAAGGCACATCCGATCATCGTCTTCTGCGTCGCGGATTGCTGGATGAGCTGGAATGCCGCCCAACGGATTGCGAAGCTCGGGTATCAGAATGTGCATTGGCTGCGCCACGGCACCGATGGCTGGTTGGACACCGGCCGAACGTTGGCGCCGGTCGATCCGGTCCCGGTGAATGTTGAGGAGTAGCATGCCGCCCACTGCCATCCTCGGCCTTGACCCGCCGCCTGTTCTCATAGGGATAGGGCACCCGGCACCAGTACTTCGCGGGACCTGCCGGGCACTTGAACGGGCGCATGGAGAGGAAGTGATCGCTGAAGCGTTCGTCTTTCCACCTGATCTCGTAGGACGTTCCGCTGGCTGACGGCTTGAAGTCGATCTCCGCGACCTGATGCGACCTGCCGTCGAATTCGATCGGGCTGATGGTTTTCGTGCCGCTTAGCACTGCAGCCTTCAGCGCAGAGGACCATAGCAGAAGGGCGGAAGCTGCAAATAAAACAGGCGCCTGCACGGTCTCTAACGCAGCTTGATTGATCAATGCGGTAATCCTAGACCGTTCTGCTGGCCGGCGTAATTTGCACCAATGTACCATACACGGCACTCTGTCCGTTCGGTAAGCTCGCCATGATGGAGAATTCTTGAGGCCACGCAGGATGGCCCATCATCCCATGGGAGGAATATCATGAAATTACTCTGGTCTGTTGCCTTCGCGGCAATGGTAGCGGCATCGCCGGCTCTGGCTGTTGGCGAAAAGGATCTTGCTGGCGACACCGCGACCGCCGGCGATGTCCTGACAAACGGCCTCGGACGGCATCTGCAACGCTATTCCCCGCTCGACAAGATCAACAAATCAAATGTCAAAAAGTTGGTCCCGGCGTGGGCTTTCTCGCTTGGCGGTGAAAAGCAGCGGGGCCAGGAATCCCAGCCGATCATCCATGAAGGCGTGATGTATGTGACGGGGTCCTACTCCCGTATGTACGCCATCGACGTGAAGACGGGCGATGAGATCTGGCAGTATGATGCGCGTCTGCCTGAAGGCATCCTGCCCTGCTGCGACGTGATCAATCGCGGTGCAGCGATCCATGGCGACAAGGTCTATTTCGGCACGCTCGATGCCCGAATCGTTGCTCTGGACAAGAAAACCGGCGACGTGGTCTGGCGCAAGAAAATTGCCGATTACAAGGCGGGGTATTCCTATACGGCCGCTCCGCTGATCGTTAACGGTCTGGTCATTACCGGCAACTCCGGCGGCGAATTCGGCATTATCGGCGAAGTCCAGGCGCGCGACGCGGAAACCGGCGAACTGGTCTGGACCCGCCCGGTGATAGAAGGCCACATGGGTACGTTCAAGGGTAAAGAGTCTACAATGACCGGCAAACTCAATGCGACATGGCCGGGTGACCTGTGGAAGACCGGCGGTGGCGCAACCTGGCTTGGCGGATCCTATGATGCCGAGACCGACACGATCGTTTTCGGGACGGGCAACCCGGCACCGTGGAACAGCTGGCTGCGTGCGGCAGGCAATCCGAAAGGCGCTGAAGGCGACAACCTTTACGCTGCTTCCCGCGTCGGCATGAACCCGGCAAACGGCGAGATCAAGTGGCACTACCAGACCACGCCGCGCGAAGGCTGGGACTATGACGGTGTGAACGAGGTCGTTCCGTACACTGACCGCAACGGTAACAAGCGTTGGGCCACGGCCGACCGCAATGGCTTCTTCTACGTGCTGAACCGCGAAGACGGAAAGTTCGTCGATGCCATGCCGTTTGTCAGGGACATCACCTGGGCCAAGGGCATCGATAAGAACGGCCGGCCGATTTTCAACGAGGACAATCGCCCGGGTAACCCGACCGATGCAGCCGACGGCAAGAAAGGCAAGACGGTGTTTGCGGTTCCCTCCTTCCTCGGCGGCAAGAACTGGATGCCGATGGCCTTCAGCAAGAAGACCGGCCTGTTCTACGTGCCCTCCAACGAATGGGGCATGGATATCTGGAACGAGCCCGTCACCTACAAGAAGGGCGCGGCCTATCTCGGATCCGGCTTCACCATCAAGCCGCTGTTCGAAGACTACATCGGCTCGCTTAAGGCGATCGATCCGAACACCATGAAAGTGAAGTGGGAAGTCAGGAACAATGCTCCCCTGTGGGCAGGTGTCATGACCACCGCGGGCGGCCTCGTCTTTACAGGTACGCCGGAAGGCCGTTTCAAGGCGTTTGACGATGAGAGCGGCAAGGAGCTCTGGTCGTTCCAGACCGGGTCCGGCATTGTCGGTCAGCCGGTCACCTGGGAAATGGACGGCGAACAGTACATCGCCATCGCTTCGGGTTGGGGAGGTGCCGTCCCGCGCTGGGGCGGTGAAGTCGCCAAGAAGGTAAACTACCTCAACCAGGGCGGTTCCATCTGGGTCTTCAAACTGGCGAACTGAGCCGGCCGGCCAGGATCACGAATGATGTTGACCCCGGGCGACTGATACCGTCCGGGGTTACTTTTTCGACCCCGATCGAGCAGGATGAGACCAAAAGGGGAGGACCTGACGTGAACGTAGCGCCGCAGCCCGTGCCGCCCGATGCAGATGTGGACGCCAAGATCCTCATTATCGACGACCATCCGCTGTTCCGCGATGCTCTCAGCAGTGCGGTCAGCCTGGCCTATCCTGCGGCGGAAACCCGCGAGGCCGGCTCGATAGACGAAGCCAGCGAGATCCTGGCTGCGGACAGCGGTTTTGATCTGGCCCTGCTGGATCTCAACATTCCAGGTGTAAAGGGCTTTGAAGGATTGCTGCGGCTGCGCACGAACTTCCCGCAGCTTCCCGTGGTCGTCGTGTCCGGACACGAGGACGCCAGGGTGATTGATGAGGCCTTGTCGTATGGCTCGGCCGGTTTCATTCCGAAATCGACCAGAAAGCCTGAACTTGCCGGCGCCATCCGCACCGTGATGGAGGGAGAAGTCTTCCTGCCTCCCAAATATGAGCCTTTCGATCCCGCAGAAGAGGATAGCTGGAGGCGCGGGATGATCGAGCGGCTGTCTTCCCTGACGGCACAACAGCTGCGCGTGCTGCATATGCTCCGTGAAGGTCTGCTCAACAAGCAGATCGCATATGAGCTCGATGTCGGTGAGACGACCGTGAAGGCGCACGTCTCGGAAATACTCAGAAAGCTGAAGGTTGTGAGCCGCACCCAGGCGGTCATCGAAGTCTCCAAACTTGACCAGGAAGATCTCCTGAACCTGGAAGATCAGTTTCTGAACTGAACTGCGCCGCGCCTCTTCACAAGATGGTACATCAGGGCCCGAAGCTGGGCCGGCTTCACCGGCTTCTGCATCAGTTCGGCGCCAAGTTTTCGGACCTCTTCGGCCACGCTCTGCGTTGGATTGGCCGTGGCCACAAGGACAGGGATGTCTCGCTGCAGCCGCTGTCTGATCTCCGATGCAACTTCCGTCCCAAGATCAGAGCTGTCCAGCTGCTGGTCTGCGATGATCAGATCCGGGAGCCAATTGTCCGGCGCCAGCTGAGCGAAAGCCTCATCGGATGCCGCCGCATTCCGGATAATACAGCCCCAGTTGGTCAGGAGTGTTTCCATCGCCGCGGTCACCGATGGTTCGTTTTCCAGCAGCAGAACCTTGGTGCCGGCGAGGCCGCCGAACGGCAACGTTCGTCCGGCAGCCGGTGCTCTGGTCCGGGGTTTCTCCTCCTCCTTTGCCAGTCTGGCCCTGACGGTGAACTGGCTGCCCATGCCCGGAACGGAGCTGAACGCAATCCCGTGGTTCAGCATGAGCACCAGCCTTTTGACGATGGCCAGTCCAAGACCCAGGCCTGCATCGCCGTCCCCGACCCTGGGATTGGCGCCTCTCTGAAACTCCTCGAAGATTTGCTCTTTCTCGCCATCCTCTATGCCGCAGCCAGTGTCGGAGACTTGTATGCCGACTTGGTCCTCGCTCAGGGCCGCGGTGACGCTGATCGTCCCCTCGCTCGTGTAACGGATGGCATTGGCGATCAGGTTCTGCAGGATGCGTCGCAGCATGGTCCGGTCGGATATCACGGCAACATCCGCGACCGTTGTCGACAACTGCAATCCCTTTTTCTCGGTGGCGGGTGTGAAGTCCGAAACGAGCGATCCTATCACGTCCGGCAAGGACACCGCCTCAAGCTTGGGGACCACGACGCCCGCATCCAGCTTGGAAATATCGAGCAGTGTCTTGAGCAGTTCGTCCATCGTCTCAAGCGAGCGTTCGATCTGACCGACAAGCTCCCGACCCTTCTGGGAAGTCTGCAGGTCAGCAAGCGCGGATACCGTCAGCTGTGCGGCGTTCAACGGCTGAAGGACATCGTGACTGGCCGCCGCGAGGAAGCGCGTCTTCGAGCGGTTGGCGATCTCGGAGATTTCCTTCTCGCGCTCCAGCTCGACGTTGGACTTCTCAAGACGACGCATGGTGGCCGTGAGCTCGTCCGTGCGGCGCCGGACCTGGCCATCGAGCGAGATTGCGGTCTGAAACAGCGAGAATGCATTCTGCTGCTGGTCCATGGCACGCTCGACCCTGTTGACCAGAGCCTCGTTGATGCGCTGCAAGCGCTCTACATCGTCGATCTGGTACGTGCTCATCCGCGGTCAGCCGGTATGTTCCGGTGCGCTGAACGCGATCCCGGTGAAGGTCTGGTTGAGGTGCATGGAGATGTGCTGCTCGCCGTAGGTATTGAAGCCGACGACATTGTTGTCACGATAGATTTCCGAGATCTTGTGCTTGACCTGCCGGTTCTCCGCATCGATCCGGCGCAGAACACAGTCGAACCCGAGAATCATGTCTATGGAACCGAGTTCGGAGCGCACCGTGTCGAACACCGCGCTTGTGGTCTGGGCCATGCCCTCAGGTTCGGCCACGGTCAGGACGATTCCGTCATCAATGGCACAGAAAAAGGAGAGCGATCCGTCCTGGTTCATCTTCTGGATGGAGCGGCAGTAGTATTGGCCACCAACCCGGACGACCAGGGGATGGGAGGCGAAACTCAGGGGCGATAGAGAGCCGGCGTCCATGCCGATGATCCGCGCATACTCCTCCGCGGCGGGCGCGGCATTGAACTCATAAACGATCCTGCGTTCCGGGTCCGACCGGGTGACCACCAGCTTGTTTTCGGTCGGCACGAAGTTGTCGGTCTTGAAGATCCGGAACGGCACCTTCGACCGCACCAGCAGGAGAACCGCGCAATTTGTACCGATTTTGCCGTTCAGGATCACGCAGGTGTCGGAGAAGTTCATGTTGTCCCCCGCCGATCCTCCGAGAAGGGGGATATCGTCAAGACCCCAGTGCAGGGCCGCGGTCACGGTTTCTTCGGCGAACGACATTCCGTCGATAAAGCACAAGGCGAACTTCTCCGCCGCATCGCCGTTGCCCGCCTTGAGGAATTCCCGTTTTGCCACCGACACTCTTTCGAACACGCTCTGAAACCCGGCGGAGACAATATCGTCGATCCACAGGGGATGAACGTCAAAGAGACGCGCGGGCAGGAGGATCGCTACGATCTGGCCCTCCTCCATGCCGGCAGGCGTAATCTCGCCTGCTGTCGAACAGGCGGCGTAGGGCATGCCTGGACAGGTCTGGGCGAGCTTCCGGCAAATATCGGAGGCCTCGAAATGGGATTTGGAGAAATACAGAATGGCGAACGACAGCTCTACGGTGTCGCGCGCACTTTTGACGGACGACCAGAACGATACATCATCCAGGTCCGCCGTCCACAAGGTGACGATTCCGCAATCGTAGATCTTGCTGGCGTTCCGCTTCAATCCTTCTCCTCCAAGTCGAGGATGGCAGCGCGATTGTCTTCTTTGCAGAATTCCACGGCTACGGTCCTATTGCAACCAAGGCGGTCCCGCGGGCGACCGAAAGTACAGTGTACATGGCGAGGCCCGGGTTCCATTCTCGTCATTTGGGCAGAGTCTCAAGAAGCTGCTATGCTGTCAGGGTGGAACAGAGTGGAGGATCCCGAATGGCTGACGTATCCCTAACCGTAAACGGCAAGAAGGTGTCGCGAGCGGTAGACGACCAGACTTTGCTGGTCGATTTTCTGAGAAACGATCTCAATCTGACCGGTACTCACGTTGGATGCGATACCTCGCAGTGCGGCGCTTGCGTCGTCCACGTGGACGGCAATGCGGTCAAGTCCTGCACGATGCTCGCAGCCCAGGCCGCCGGATCCGAGGTGAGCACCGTAGAGGGTCTTGCGAGCGGGGGAGACCTCCATGCTGTCCAGGCTGCATTCAAGGAGCATCACGGTTTGCAGTGCGGCTTCTGTACGCCGGGCATGATCATGGCCGCGGTGGACATGATCAACAAGCATGGCTCGTCGCTCGACGAGGCCACGATCCGCAGCGAGCTTGAAGGCAATATCTGTCGCTGCACCGGTTATCACAACATCGTCAAAGCCATTTCGGCGGCGGCGCAGGCGTCGGCCTGAGCGTCAGGAGGAAACACATGGGTATGGAAGGCATTGGCGCCAGGGTCACCCGCAAGGAAGACCAGAGGTTTATCACCGGCAAGGGCCGCTACACCGACGACTTCAAGGTCGCCGGCATGAATCACGCCGTGTTCGTGCGCAGCCCGCACGCGCATGCGAAGATCAACGGTATCGACAAATCAGAAGCCGAGGGCATGCCGGGCGTTGAGGCTGTGCTTGACGGTCAGCAGCTGACTGGCGATGGAATCGGTAATCTCATCTGCGGCTGGATGATCCATTCCAAGGACGGCAGCCCCATGAACATGGGCGCCTGGTCTGCGCTGGCCACCGAGTTTGTCCGCTATGTCGGAGATGCCGTCGCCGTGGTCATTGCAGAAACGAAAGAGCAGGCGCGGAACGCCGCTGAGGCCGTGTCCGTCGATTACGACGTGCTCGATTCGGTCGTTGATCCCGAAGCGGCTCTCGGCAGCGGGGCTCCGCAGCTGCATCCGGAAGCGGCCAGCAACACGATTTACGATTGGGAGCTTGGTGACAGCAGTGCGGTCGACGCTGCAATTGCCGGCGCGGCGCACGTGACCAGCATCGACATCCGCAACAACCGCCTTGTGCCGAACCCGATGGAACCGCGCTCGGCGCTTGCCCAGTATGATGATGCGGAAGAGCATTTCACACTGCATACGACCAGCCAGAATCCACATGTTGCCAGGTTGGTGCTGTCTGCCTTCTACCAGGTGGCGCCTGAGCATAAGCTTCGCGTGATCGCGCCGGACGTTGGTGGTGGGTTCGGGTCGAAGATCTATATCTATCCCGAAGAGATCGTCTGTCTCTGGGCTTCGCGGAAGTGCAACGTGCCGGTCAAGTGGACGGCTGACCGGACCGAAGCGTTCCTGGTGGATGCCCATGGCCGCGATCATGTCACGACGGCGCAGATCGCCTTTGATGCGGACAACAAGATCACGGGCTTCAAGGTCGACACCATCGCGAACCTCGGCGCCTACATGTCGCTTTTCTCGTCCTGTGTTCCGACCTATCTCTACGCCACGCTCCTGTCGGGCCAGTACAACATCTCGAACATCCACTGCAACGTGCGGGCAGTCTACACCAACACGGCTCCGGTGGATGCCTATCGTGGCGCCGGTCGGCCGGAGGCGACCTATCTGGTCGAGCGGATTATCGAGAAGGCGGCTCACGAGCTTGGCGTGAGCCCGGCTGATCTCAGGCGTACCAACTTCATTCAGGAGTTCCCGCACGAGACGCCGGTAATCATGGCGTATGACGCAGGCGACTATAACGCGACGCTGGATGCGGCACTCGCCGCCGCAGACTACGATGGCTTCGCCGCCCGCCGTGCCGAATCTGAAGCCAATGGCAAGAAGCGCGGCATCGGCCTGTCCTGCTACATTGAGGCTTGTGGCATTGCGCCGTCGGCGGCCGTCGGCTCTCTTGGTGCTGGCGTCGGGCTCTGGGAGAGCGCGGAAGTCCGGGTCAATCCCGTGGGCACCGTCGAGGTTCTGACAGGCTCCCACAGCCATGGCCAGGGTCACGAGACCACATTCGCCCAGGTGGTGTCGGAGCGCTTCGGCGTTCCGGTTGACAATGTCCAGATCGTTCACGGCGATACGGACAAGGTCCAGTTCGGTATGGGCACGTACGGATCGCGTTCCGGCGCGGTCGGCATGTCCGCCATCCACAATGCGCTCGACAAGGTGGAGGCCAAGGCCAAGAAGATTGCAGCCCACGTGTTGGAGGCGGCCGAAGGCGACATCGTCATTGAGGATGCGGTTGTGAAGGTCGCCGGCACGGACAAGCAGATGGGTTGGCACGAGGTCTGCCTTGCTGCCTACACCGCCCACAACCTGCCGGAAGGCATGGAGCCGGGCCTGAAGGAAGGCGCGTTCTACGATCCCGCCAACTTCACCTTTCCAGCCGGAGCTTATGTCTGCGAGGTCGAGATCGACCCGAAGACAGGGTCAACCGAG